>NZ_JBICXB010000003.1:275898-347597 GCF_043200055.1 Streptomyces sp. NPDC048496
CGTCCGGGAACGGGGTTGGCCTGAGGCAGGCCCTGGGGCGGTTCAGGCCGGGAAGACAGTGCATAACCGGGCCGGCGGGCACTCGTCCCACCGGCCCGGCGTCCTCCCGGTCAGGCGTCGACCTTCTCGTCCTCCAGCGACGCGCGGATCTGCTCCCGCAGCTCCGGGCTGTCGGTGTGTTCGTGGACGGAGACCGCGTGTTCCGTCGCGGCCCGCACCACTTCCTCCTCCTCACCGGCGATGGTGAGCGAGCAGTTCGTGACGCTCGGGTGCTTGCGGCAGTCAGCGATCTTCCTGGTCATGACGGCCTCCTCGGCTCGTACGGCATGCCGTCACACCCAGGATAGATCCGCACGAATCGGGCTTTCAGGAACCGGGCTTTCGGGCTTCACAGTCCGTCCAGGGGCGGGGTCGTCTCCGTGGGCGGCACCTGCCAGGGCTTGGCGATCACCACCCACACCGTGAACGCGACCACGGCCACGCACAGCACGAACACCACCAGCGCACGGAGCGCACGGCGCCGCCGCAGCATCCGGCCGCCCTGCTCGGCCGCCCGCTCCGCCAGATCGGCGGGGACCTGCGGATGCGGCACGTCCAGCATCCGCCGGACCTGGTCCTCCTTCTGGTCCTGACGGCTCATGGCCCCGCCCCCAGCAGCCGTATGGGCAGCCGCCGCGCCGTGGGCCTGCGGGTGCCGCGCATCGTGGCCACCGACCGGTTGCAGAGCGCCCGGATCCGGTCCACCGGAAGCCCCAGCAACGCGGCGGCCTGCTCCTCGGCGACCCCCTCGTACAGCCGTAGCACGAGAACCAGCCGCTCCCGCGGGGTCAGCGGATCCAACAGCCCGCCGCGCGGCCGATGGTGCCGCCACGCCTCATGGGCGAACCGGATGGCCAGCTCCTGCCGGGTGCGGTCGTACGGATCCTCACCGTGCAGCCCGTCCCAGGCCGAGTACGTGCGGGCCAGGGCGGCGGTCAGCAGCCGCTGCGCCCGTTCGTTCGCGCCGGGCGGCTGCGTGGGCTCGGCGGTGAGCAGGGTGGCGGTATGCAGCAGTCGGCCCGCGGCGCCCGCCACAAAGGCCTCGAACTCCCGGGCGCGCCGCCGTCGAAGTCCTGTCTGCCGCTCTCGCACACCCACATCGGAGCGCCGGGGAGGTCCCCGGGTCAAGAGGTCGTGCAGGCGTATTCCGGCCGTCAGCCGCCCGCAGGCTGCTGCTGCCGCGCAGCCAGCGCCGCGTTGAACCGGGTCAGCAGCGTGCAGAACGTCTCGCGCTCCTCCGCCGTCCATTCGCCTGTCACCTGTGACATCAGCTCCCGCCGCGACACACGCACCTCGTCCAGCCGCGCATGTCCGCGCGGCGACAGCTGAAGCACGACCGCGCGGCCGTCCTCCGGATGAGAGGTCCGCTTGACCAGACCGGTGTCGACGAGCGGCGCGACCTGACGGGTCACGGTCGAGGAGTCGATCCCCATGCCCGCGGCCAGCGCCTTGACGCCCATCGGGCCTTCCCGGTCCAGTCGGTTCAGCAGCAGATACGCCGCCCGGTCCATGGAGTTGCGGACCTGGCCGACACCGCCGAGGCGGGTCTGCTCGGCACGGCGGGCGAAGACGGCCACCTGGTGCTGCAGAACGTCGAGCAGGTGGTCGGGACCCGGGGATTCGGGGGTGGCGCCCCCGGAAGGAGACGCAGCAGTCGTCATGTCCTGAGGGGGCATGGCCGGGGGCTCTCTTCGTGCGGTGTTCGGATGGGTGGGGGACAGAGTACGCGGCCACGGGGCAACATGTACCAGCACTGCACAAACCTGCGAACAACGGCGCAGGACGGCCCCAGCACGGCGTCCGGCTCCGCGTCCAGCTGCGAGACTTGCGGTTATGAACTTCCGTACGTCACACCCGTTTCCCCCGGTGATCCTCGACGACGTCCGCGGCGCACGGAAGATGCTCTCCGGCGTGGCCCGGATGACCCCGATGGAGGGCAGCCGTCACCTGTCCGGGCTGGTCGGGGCGCCGGTCCACTTCAAGTGCGAGAACCTGCAGCGGACCGGCTCGTTCAAGTTGCGCGGCGCGTACGTGCGGATCGCCGGCCTCTCCCCGGTCGAGCGCGCGGCCGGGGTCGTCGCCGCAAGCGCCGGAAACCATGCGCAGGGTGTCGCACTCGCATCTGCGCTGCTCGGCGTACGCGCAACGGTCTTCATGCCGGTCGGGGCGCCGCTGCCGAAGGTCGCCGCGACCCGCGAGTACGGCGCCGAGGTCCGGCTGCACGGCCACGTCGTCGACGAGACCCTCGCCGCCGCCGAGGAGTACGCCCAGGAGACCGGCGCGGTCTTCATCCACCCCTTCGACCACCCGGACATCATCGCCGGACAGGGCACCGTGGGCCTGGAGATCCTCGAACAGTGCCCGGAGGTCCGCACCATCGTCGTCGGGATCGGCGGCGGCGGACTCGCCGCGGGCATCGCCGTGGCCGTGAAGGCGATCCGGCCCGACGTGCGGATCGTCGGAGTCCAGGCGGCGGGCGCCGCCTGCTACCCGCCGTCGCTCGCCGCCGGCTACCCGGTGGCGATCGGCTCGCTCCAGACGATGGCGGACGGCATCAAGGTGGGGCGCCCCGGCGACGTACCGTTCGGGCTCGTCCAGGAGCTGGTCGACGAGGTCCGTACGGTCTCCGAGGCCGAACTCTCCAGTGCGCTGCTGCTCTGCCTGGAGCGGGCGAAGCTGGTCGTCGAACCGGCGGGGGCGAGCCCGGTGGCGGCGCTGCTGAGCGACCCGGAGTCGTTCCGCGGTCCGGTCGTCGCCCTGCTGTCCGGCGGCAATGTCGACCCGCTGCTGATGCAACGCATCCTCACCCACGGCATGGTGACCGCGGGCCGCTATCTCAGCCTGCGGGTCCGGCTCACGGACCGTCCGGGGGCACTGGCCACGCTGCTCTCCGTGCTGACCGTCGCCGACGCCAACATCCTCGACATCGGCCATGTGCGGACCGATCCGCGGCTCGGACTCACCGAGGCGGAGGTCGACCTGCATCTGGAGACCAAGGGTCCCGAGCACTGCGAGGAGGTCACCGCGGAGCTGCGCGGGGCGGGCTACCTGGTGACGGACTGACACGCCGTCAGTTGGGCGTTCGCCGGGCGGGGAGAGGCGCACAAACCTAGGATCCGTCGAGGAAACCAACAAACGCTCTGGGGGAATCCCGTATGCCAGGCGCCATCTACGCCGAAGGTCTGGTGAAGACCTTCGGCGATGTACGAGCACTCGGCGGTGTTGATCTCGACGTGCCGGAGGGTACGGTCCTGGGCCTCCTCGGTCCCAACGGCGCAGGCAAGACGACTGCCGTGCGTGTCCTCACGACGCTGCTCAGACCCGACAGCGGCCGGGCCGTCGTGGCAGGCATCGACGTGCTGAAGAAACCCAACGAGGTACGCCGCTCGATCGGCCTCTCCGGCCAGTTCGCCGCGGTCGACGAGTATCTGACCGGCCGCGAGAACCTGCAGATGGTCGGTCAGCTCTACCAGATGAGCGGGCGCGACGCGAAGGCCCGCGCGGTGCAGCTGCTGGAGCGGTTCAACCTCGCCGATGCTGCCGACCGCCCCGCGAAGACGTACTCCGGCGGCATGCGCCGCCGCCTCGACCTGGCGGCGGCGCTCGTCGTCTCCCCGCCGGTGATGTTCATGGACGAGCCGACGACCGGACTCGACCCGCGCAACCGGCAGCAGCTGTGGGAGGTCATCGAGGAGCTCGTCGCAGGCGGCACGACGCTGCTGCTGACCACGCAGTATCTGGAGGAGGCCGACCGCCTGGCGCATGACATCTGCGTCATCGACCACGGCCTCGTCATCGCCCGCGGCACCTCCGACGAACTGAAAGCCAGGACCGGCGGCGAGCGCGTCGAGGTCGTCGTCCACCACCCCGACCAGATCGATCCGGCCCGCGCCGTCCTCGCCAACCTCGGCAAGGGCGAGGTCACCGTCGCCCAGCACACCCGCAAACTGACGGTCCCGGTCTCCGGCGGCGCCAAGCTGCTCGCCGAGATCATCCGTGATCTCGACACCCGCGGGGTCGAGATCGACGACATCGGACTGCGCCGCCCGACCCTCGACGACGTGTTCCTCTCGCTCACCGGCCATGTCGCCGAGGCGCCGGAGACCGACGAGAACGGGACGGTCCCGGGTCCCGCCACGCAGACCAGCAGGAAGGCCGGACAGGAGGTCAGGAAGTGACTGCCACGACTGCCACGACGGACACGCCGCACCTCGCGGCAACCCCCAGAGCGGGCGGCGGCATCGGCGGGTCGGTCCGCGACTCCCTCGTCGTCGCCAAGCGGAATCTGATCCGGATGACCCGGATCCCGAATCCTGTTCGCCAAGGTGGATTTCAGTTCAACTCGGCAGGAAGTCACGGTCTGCGCGTGAGCGCCGGGAAGGGCGGGGTGCAGTGAGCAGTACGACCGACTCCCTGGTCATAGCACGTCGCAACCTAATCCGTATGAGCCGGATTCCCGAGATGATCCTTTTTGGGGTTATCCAGCCTGTTATGTTCGTAGTCCTCTTCACGTACGTCTTCGGCGGGTCCATCAACGTTCCCGGTGCGCCCGCGGGCAGCGCGAGTGCCTACAAGGAATTCCTGATGGCGGGCATCTTCGCGCAGACGGTCACCTTCGCCACCGCCGGTGCCGGCGCCGGTATCGCGGACGACATGCACAAGGGCCTCATCGACCGGTTCCGCTCGTTGCCGATGGCGCGCGGTGCGGTGCTCACCGGCCGTACGCTCGCCGACCTCGTCCAGACAGCGGTGACGCTGGCGGTGCTGGCGGGCGTGGCCTTGATCGTCGGCTGGCGTACGCACGAGAACATCGGCAGCGTGCTGGCGGGTTTTGCCCTGCTCCTGCTGCTCGGCTACGCGTTCACCTGGATCGGCGCCCTCATCGGCCTGACCGTGCGGACGCCGGAGGCGGCGACCTCGGGTGGCCTGATCTGGCTGTTCCCGCTGACCTTCATCTCGATCGCGTTCGTCCCGGTCAACGGCATGCCGAGGTTCCTCCAGTACGTCGCCGAGTGGAACCCGTTCAGCGCCACGGTGGCTGCGGCCCGCGAGCTGTTCGGCAACACGATCGACGGGGTCCCGAAGTCAGTGACCGGCGCCTGGCCGATGGAACACCCGGTGTGGGCCGCGCTGATCTGGTCCGTGCTGATCATCGCGGTCTTCCGGACGCTGGCGGTCCGCAAGTACCGCCGAGTGGACGCCTGACCCACCCCTTGAAGGCGCAGGCGGAATCACGAGACCGCCGATTCCTCTTCGCTAAGTTGGATTTCGTTTCACTTGGCTAGCGCCAGGGGCAGACAGTGGGGGAGGCGTGAACTCCACCCACGCCACGCAAAGGGGCTCGCCGGGCTGAATCCGGCGAGCCCCTTCTCTCTGTGTCAGAGCGTCAGCAGAAGACCGCGTACTTCGACGATCCTTCCCAGGTGCTCTTCCCGTTGTACGTGGCGACAGCCCACGTCGTGACGGACGCGCAGGTCGGCTTGTTGATTCCCACCTTCACGGTGCCAGCGTTGATGGTTGCGCACTTGGACGCGAGGTTCACGTCCGGACCGTACGGGTACAGCGCGTTGAGATAAACGCAGAGCTTCGTACCCACGGGGTTCGGGCCGTTCAGATTCGCTTCGGCGTAGACCTTGCCGCCAGACAAGTAGGGGAGCTTGGCGGTACCCGACGCCTGCTCGCCAGCCTGAGCTGTGAACGCGCTGGCCAGAACGAGGAGCAACGCCGCAGATCCCGTCCCCAGCAACTTGATGCTTGCCTTCATCGCTTATCAGCTCCATACGCGGCCCTCCGCAACTCACGCCGAGTCGAGACGAGCCGCTTCGTGTGTGATTCACATCGAGGCGTTCGATCTCGCGCAGGCTAACGACACGTAATCAGACAGGTACACCGTGTTTTCAGACCCTTGTTCGGCTTGTTTGCTATTGCCAACAAGATGGAGGTCGGGTAACGGCCATGCGGGCAAGACTGTTCGCGCATCCTCTTCGGTCCCCGCCTCGCGCGAGGGCTTCTCCGTTTCCGCTGGTCAGCGCGCGGGCGACACGCCGTTATCGGCCCGACCATCGAATCGTGACCGATTCGTGCGCTTGACCATGGATTACCACGTCAACGGGCTTTTAGTCTTTTTGCTCCCAGGTGGAACCTGTCAGTAGGGGCAGTGAAAGCGGAGTCTCAGATACCGGATTTATCTCGGCTGTGATTACCTCGGGAGCGCGCAACAACTTGAAGCTTGTACAAAACATCGAGCAGGGAGTCCCCCGTGCCTGCAAACTGCCGACGAAAGCACCGACCCGTGACGGGTCGCGCTAGCACCACTGCCGGAGCCGCGTCCCTTGCGGTCGCAGTGTCGTGGATGGCTGTCGTCGGTATAAGAGGCCCCCATGTCGATCAGGTCGAGCGCCCAAGCATCTCCGCCGACGACACCGAGTCGCCGTTCGACGACAACGCGCTCAACGCCAACACGCAGGGCACCGCAAGGTCGGCCGAGACCGCTCCAGGGTCACGGGGCGAGATCGTGGACGCCGTCGAGCCTCCCCGGACCGACCAGGCAGCCACTCCCGCAGCCACGGAGGGGGACGCCCTCCAGGACCCGGCCACAGAGCAGGGCGGCAAGCACCGGAAGACGAAAAAGGTCGGCAAGCACAGGGCCACCCCGAAGCCGTCCGCGAAACAGTCCGCGAAGACGCCGCGGAAGGCCAGCAAGACCAAGCCGCGCGCCTCGGCGCCGCCCACGGTCACCGCGAAGAAGCAGTCCGGCACGAAGCCGTCCAGCGGGGCGACCGTGTACGTCGTGGGCGGTCCGGACATCGAGAAGCCCAAGGGCGACGGCAAGCGTGACAAGCATGGAGCCCTGGACCACCTCGACGACCTCCTGAACAACTTCCACATCTTCAGCAGGTTCGCCGCGCCCGACGATTACGACCCGCCCTTCGAGCGGTCCCAGGGTTACGACGCGTACGTGGAAGAGACTCCGACCGGGGACGATCCACAGCCTGTGGAAGAACCTCCCGTCGTGGACGAATCCCCGGCCCTCGAAGAGCCCACGCTCTTCCAGGCGTAGGCCGGACAGCAAAAGGGCTCGCCGAGATCCTCCAGGGGCGAGTGGAGACCGGGACCTACGTGGCCGGCGAGCTGATCCCCAGCACCGTGGCTCTCGCCGCCGAGTTTGATGTCTCGACGAGCACCATGCGGAAGGCCCTGGTCGCTCTCATCGAAGACGGCACGCTGTGGGCAGAGCCGGGCATGGGAACGTACGCCCGAGACGAAAAGCCCCCGAGCCAGCACGTCAGGGGCGTCCTCTCGTAACGTTCAGTGATGGCCCATGTCGACATATGTGGACCTCGGTGACTCTCCAACGATTACTGGTCGGCAGAGTTTGGAGGAATCTCCTATCCTCCATGTGAAATTCCTCACATAGGCTTCGATCACCGCTCAGTGAGGCTCTGGCCCTGCATCCCCGGGCGGTAGAAGATCGAGCGCAAGTCGCTGACCGCTTCGCCCTCCCCCTCCGCGGAAGGCCAGTGCCATGACGATGAACTCGAATCAGAAGCGCCTCGCTGCATACCTCTTCTGCCTGCTCCTCGCGATCATCGTCGGGGGCGTTGCGGCGCTTGTCGTCGCTCTGCTCGGCGCGCCCATGCTGGCCGTGGCCGGTGCGGGGGCAACCGGCTTCGTGGGTGTCATGGGTATCGGGTCGAAGGCCATCGGCCCGTTCGTCTTCACCGACGACAAGGCCCCCCCTGTCGAGCCGCAGAGGGAGCCTTCGTCGTAGCTCTGGCACCGGGCAGGCGCTGGCCGTAGAGCCTCGCCCAACCCCTCACCCAAGATCCTCCCAACTGAGCCTGGTTGGGGGGATTTTGGCGTGCTCTCTGGCGGTAAGTGCTACGCTCGCATGGCGGTTCGGACATCCACTCCGTCCCGCAAGCGGTAGTGGCATAGACGGCCCCTCCACCACCGCAACAACGCACACGGGCCCCCTGACTGCGAACAGGGGGGCTTTCGTAGCGAGAAACCGCATGTCGCAGGCCCGCAGTGAGGGGCCTGCCCGAGTACTGAGCATAGGGCTGGTGCGACAGGACTCGACCGACTCCCGTGGAGGAGTGCGTCCAGTGACGCACATCGCGACGGAGAGTCAGACGCCATCTGTCGTAACCGAAACAGGTGGCCGGTCGAGGCTGCCGCAGCGCTTGATCGGACCACCTTCAGTGGAAGGGGTGCCGTGAGCGCCAACAAGAAGAAGCTCGTCGCTGTCGCGCTCTGCGTCGTGACCGCCGCACTGGCCGGCTTCGTGTCAGGAGTCGGGCTCTCGATACTCGGCGCATCCAGGCTGGCAAGCGTGTCCGGCGGAGCCGGCGCTTTCCTGGCGATGGGCATGTTCGGGCTCTCGATCATCGGCTTGTTCGAGTTCAAGGACGAAGACACGAGAACGCCCCCGGCTCGAACTCAGCAGGGGGCGCCCACGCCTTGAACTACCGCACCGGGCAGGCGCCGGTCGTACAGTCCTCATCGGTGGAATCCTCGATCGACGTCACCTCGTACGTCTCGAACTCTTCCTCGGTGATGCGCTCGTACGGCGCCTGCTCCCTGGTGCCGTCGACCATGATCGTGGTGCCCTTCAGGTCGGGCAGCCACGCCTGGATCACCTTCATCGTCTCGTCCAGGTCCAGGCCCTCGGGGACGTTGGCCGTGAAGCTCACGGCGTTGTCCGCGTACTCGGTCTGGTACATGGCCTGGAAGGCGAGCATGTCGTTCAGGCTGATCTCGTCCGCCGACTCGACGATCTCCGTGGGGTAGCCCATGGGCCAAGGTGGAAGGCATCCTCTCGTCGACCCGGCAGTGGAAGGACGTGCGCGGCGGGTTCGAGGTGATGTTGGACAAGGTCCGCACCGACCAGAGCTGGAGGGTCTACAGCGGGGACGAGCGCATCGGTGGGAGGTCGTCCACCAGCCTGTACCGCAGCGCCTCACGATGGTGGGACACGGGCGAGTACGAGCTTGCACTGAAGGCGCTCACGCCCTACCAGGGAGTGCTGGCCCGGCCTCCGTACGTGCTGCCTCCGATGGAGGTGACCGGTGCGGTCGATGCGAGGTTCACGGCAGAACATGCAGGTCACGGGCGTGGGGACGGTAACACGGTGAGTTGCAACGGGGGCAGCATGAGTGGAGACGCTTCCCGGAGATGGTGATCTTCGGGCTGATCCAGCCGATCATGTTCGTGGTGCTGTTCAGCTACGTCTTCGGCGGCTCCATGATGATCGGCGGTTCCACCAGCCCCAGTGACTACCGCAACTTCCTGATGGCGGGCATCTTCGCGCAGACCGTGACCTTCGCCACCGCGGGCGCCGGTGCGGGCATCGCGGACGACATGCACAAGGGCCTCATCGACCGGTTCCGCTCGCTGCCGATGGCGCGCGGCGCGGTCCTCACCGGCCGCGCGCTCGTCGTCGCCGCGTCCAGACGACGCTCACTCTGGTCGTCCTCGCGGTCGTCGCCCTGCTGGTCGGCTGGCGCACCGACGAGAACGTCGGCAAGGTGCTCGGCGGCTTCGCGCTGCTGCTCCTGCTGGGGTACGCCTTCTCCTGGATCGGGGCGCTGATCGGTCTGTCGGTCCGCACCCCCGAGGCAGCCACGTCGGGCGGTCTCATCTGGCTCTTTCCGGTCACGTTCATCTCGAACGCCTTCGTGCCCACCGAGAACATGGCGAGCTGGCTCCAGCCGGTCGCCGAATGGAACCCGTTCAGCGCGACCGTCCAGGCCTGCCGCGAACTCTTCGGGAACCTGGGCGTCTCCCCGTCCGGTGCCTGGCCGATGCAGCATCCCGTCTGGGCCTCGCTGATCTGGTCCGTGCTGATCATCGTGGTCTTCCGCACCCTCGCGGTCCGCAAGTACCGTTCGGCGACCGCCTGAGGAACACCAGGAAGCCCCGGCCGTCGGCGGCCGGGGCTTCCTGGTGTTCTGCGGCGTCCGGAGGCCGGCTCAGCCCGAGTAGGGCTTCGCCGCGAGGATCTTCACCGAGGCCCGCTTGCCGTTCGGCAGCTCGTACTCGGCGTCCTCGCCCATCTTCTTGCCGTTCACGCCGGTACCGAGCGGAGACTGCGGAGAGTACGTCTCGATGTCCGCGCTCGCGTACTCGCGCGAGGCGAGCAGGAACGTCATGGTGTCGTCGGGGTCACCGTCGAACGCGATGGTGACGACCATGCCGGGCTCGACCACGCCGTCGTCGGCGGGGGACTCGCCGACCTTCGCATGCTCCAGGAGCTGGGTGAGCTGGCGCACCCGCAACTCCATCTTGCCCTGCTCCTCCTTGGCCGCGTGGTACCCGCCGTTCTCCCGGAGGTCACCCTCCTCACGGGCCGCCGCGATCTTGACGGCGATCTCCGTGCGCGCGGGACCAGACAGGTACTCCAGCTCGGCCTTGAGCTGGTTGTACGCCTCCTGCGTGAGCCAGGTGACGTTTTCGCTGGTCTGGGTCACAGGTGCTCCTAGTCGGTACTGGTATTCAAGCGTCGGTACTGGGAATACAAAGCATCGCCCTACCCAGAAGCATGTGCCTCCACGGGTGGGCGAAACCACGAGCCTAACAATTCCCCAGGAAAAGGGGGAGAAGGTAAACCGCTATGACCGCGTCGACGCGGGTCGACCGCGATCATCGCAGGTCAGGGCCGGTCCGTGCCGGTCAGTTCGACGACCCGCCGTCAACCGTGCAGCCCAGCAGCTCGACGCTGGTCGCCCGCGAGGTCGTACGCAACGAGACGATCCGGTCGATCCGGTCGGAACGGTCGTCGAAGCGGACGTCCTTCCGGGCCACGTCGCTGCCGTCCACCTGCTGGGAGCGGAGGGTGCAGTACCCCTTCGCGTCCCGGTCCTTACGCACCTCGAGGTGGACGTCGACCCGGTCGTCCGAAGCGATCCTGAACTTGATCACCTCGGCGCTGATGCCCTGGCCGGCCACGTAGTCGTAACCGATCCAGCCGACCACGCCGAGCAACGCCACGCCCAGCACCGAGCCGATGATCTTGAGCTTGCGGTCCGCGCGCTCGTCCGCGGAGCGCCCGTAGCGGCCCTCCGGAAGTGCTTCACGCGCCGCAGTCATGATCGTTCCTCCTGTGCCGGGGATCGAGGAATTTTCCGCCCCCCGGTTCGGTCACTATAGAAGCCTGCCACCCGCCATCCGACCGCCGCCCCACACCGACGTCCCTCCGGGACGGCGCCACTGGACGGCGGCCGAATCACTGAGGATCGAGTCTTGACTGAACAGCTTCGACTGATGGCCGTCCACGCCCACCCCGACGACGAGTCGAGCAAAGGGGCGGCCACCATGGCCAAGTATGTGTCCGAGGGGGTGGACGTGCTGGTGGTGACCTGCACGGGAGGCGAACGCGGCTCCATCCTCAACCCGAAGCTCCAGGGCGACGCGTACATCGAGGAGCACATCCACGAGGTACGGAAGAAGGAGATGGACGAGGCCCGGGAGATCCTGGGCGTCAAGCAGGAGTGGCTCGGCTTCGTCGACTCGGGGCTGCCCGAGGGCGACCCGCTGCCCCCGCTGCCCGAGGGCTGCTTCGCGCTGGAGGACGAGGAGAAGGCGGCAGGGCGTCTCGTCCGCTCCATCCGCGCGTTCCGGCCGCAGGTCATCACCACGTACGACGAGAACGGCGGCTACCCGCACCCCGACCACATCATGACCCACACGATCACGATGATCGCGTTCGAGGGCGCCACGGACACCGAGACGTTCCCCGAGGTCGAGTTCGGCCCCGCCTGGCAGCCGCAGAAGCTCTACTACAACCAGGGCTTCAACCGTCCGCGCACGGTGGCGCTGCACGAGGCGCTGCTCGCCCGCGGCCTGGAGTCGCCGTACGGCGAGTGGCTGGAGCGCTGGAAGGAGTTCGAGCGTGTCGAGCGGACGCTGACCACGCACGTTCCGTGTGCGGAGTTCTTCGAGACCCGGGACAAGGCGCTGATCGCGCACGCCACGCAGATCGATCCGGACGGCGGCTGGTTCCGGGTGCCGATGGACATCCAGCGGGAGGTCTGGCCGACCGAGGAGTACGAGCTGGCGAAGTCTCTCGTCGACACCTCCCTCCCCGAGAGCGACCTCTTCGCGGGCATCCGCGACAATGCCTGATATGTACGCGACCCAGGCACTGACCCACGTCGTTCCTCTCGCCGAGGAATTCGACAAGAACAAGGTGACACCCGGCGTCCTCGGCTTCCTCGTCTTCGCGGCGCTCGCGGTGGGCGTGTGGCTGCTGATGAAGTCCATGAACCGGCACATGGGCAAGGTGAACTTCGAGGAGGCGCCGGATCCGGATGCGGGGTCGGCCGGGGCCGACGTATCCGGGGCGGGGGCCGGGTCCGCGAAGTAGCGGGTTCCGGCGCAACCCGTTGGCGCCTTTGTCCTCAATCGCCGGACGGGCTCAAAAGAGGCCCGTCCGGCGAGGGTGCCGGGACTGCGGCTATGACCGTGCTTCCACTGCCACGCCCATGATTTCCCGGGCGTGGCGGGTCGGCGTCATGCCCAGGCGCCAGGCCTGCCAGCCGTCCTCCAGGTCGATCCCGCGGTTCAGGACCACGGTGAACGCCTCCGCGCAGTCCTCCAGCTTGCTGTCGCGGTTCGGGTGCCCGGCCCGGAGCAGGTCGGCGAGTTCCTGCTGGGCCACCACGGTGCCCACCTCCGTACCGCCCGCCGACGCGTACGGCAGAAGAGTGCAGCGCAGGAAGCGGGCCCAGTCGGCGCCCCGCGTGTCGCCGTACGAGTCGAACAGCTCCACCGCCTCGTCGCACAGCGCGAGCGCCGGGGCCGCCCGGTTGTTCCCCGCGTCGACCAGGGCCAGTTCCAGACACGTCCACGCCTCGCCGTGGGCGACACCGATGCGCCGGAAGTCGGCCCGGGCATCGACCAGGAGCTGGCGGGCGAAACCTGAGTTGCGCAGATTGCCGGTCCGGGCGGCCCGCTGGTCGCGGGTGACCCGGCCCGAGTGGTGCCGGGCACACGCCAGCCCGTAGACGTCCCGCATCCGCGAGAACATCGTGCGCGACCGCTCCAGCTCCCGCACCGCCCGGTCGGTGTCGCCCGCCGCCTCCAGCGCCTGGCCCAGGTAGTACAGCGTCCACGCCTCACCGCGCGCGTCCTCGTTGTCACGGTGGCGGGAGAGTGCCCGGCGCAACCCGTCGACCGCCGGGTCCGGATCGCCGTCGAGCAGCCGGGCGCGGGCCAGCTGGGTCAGCGCCCACGCCTCGCCGCGCTCGTCACGGGTGCGGCCGTACAGATCCAGGGCCGTACGCAGCGTCTCCTCGGCTCCGGGCACATCGCCCATCCGCAAGCGCACCTGGCCCAGCTGGAACTGCGTCCACGCCTCGCCATGCAGCGACTCGCCCTCCCGGTGCAGGGTCAGCGCCGTGTCGAGGAGGGTCAGGGCCTCCGCCAGGTTAGCCCGGTCGCGCTCGACGGCGGCCAGGGCGTGCAGCGACCACGCCCGGTCCTCGGCCTGTCCGTCGGAGGACTGCAGCGCGATCGCCTCGCGCAGCCGCGCCGACGCGTCGGTGAGGTTCCCCTGGTGGTGCAGGGTGATGCCGAGCGAGCAGAGCGCCAGCGCCGTGCCCGCGTCGTTCTGCGCCTCGCGGTAGAGACCGACGACCGAGGACAGTGTGGTGCGGGCCTTGTCCAGCTCGCCGAGCTGCCGGGCCGCGATGCCCGTACGCCACTGGACCGACTGTTCCAGCAGCCCCTTGTCGACGGCCTGCGTCAGCTCGCTGATCTCACCCAGGCGGTAGAGATCGCCGCGCAGCAGGCAGTAGTCGCACAGTGCGCCCAGCAGGTCCAGCACGGCCCCCTGGTCGACGCCCTCCGCATGCCGCAGCGCGGAGGTGATGAAGCTCGACTCGTCGTCCAGCCAGTGCAGCGCCGCGTCGAGCGAACCGAACCCGTGCGAACCGAACTGCCCCGCCCGGGTGGACATCTTCCCGTCCACCATCCGGATCACCGCACCGGCGAGCTCCGCATAGTTGTGGATCAGCCGCTCCTGCGCGGCGGTACGGTCCGCCGCCTCCTCCTCGTCGCGCAGCCGGACCAGGGCGAAACCGCGTACGAGATCGTGCAGCCGGTAGCGCGTACCCCGCACATGGTCGAGCAGCCCGGCCCGGGACAGCGCCGTCAGCAGTGACTGCGCCTCCCGTTCCTCGGCGGACAGCAGCGCCGCGGCCGCCGCCGCGCCCAGGCTGGCGCGCCCGGCCAGCGCGAGCCGGCGCAGCAGCCTCCGCGCCTGCTCGGACTGGTCGGTGTAGCGCAGCCACAGAGCCCGTTCGACGGGGGCGACGGGACCGTACGCGGCGAGTTCGGTGGCCAGCGCCGTGCGGGTACGCGGCCCGAGCGAGGAACCCACGACCCGCAGCGCCAGCGGCAGCCCACCGCACAGCTCGGCGATCGCGTCCGTCGACTGGGAGTCGTACGGCCCCTGCTCCTCCTCCTGCGCCGACACACGCAGCAGCTCCTCCGCACCCGCCGCGTCCAGCGGGCCCACGGGCAGCTGGTGCACCCACGCCGGAATGTCGCCAGGCAGGTCGAGAGGAGCGCGGGCGGTGACGAGAACCAGGCTGTCGGAGCGCTCCGGTATGAGCGTGCGGACCTGCTCCGGATCGCCGGCGTCGTCGAGGACGATCGTCACGGGCGTACCGGTCAGATGCTGGTGGTAGAGCTCGCTGAGTCGTCGCACCTGCTGCTCGGCGGAGGACCTTCCCCGAGATCCCGACCCCGCTCGATCAGGGGAGCCCCCGTCCCGGAACAGCAGCTGTTCACGCGGCGCGCCGAGCCGGTTCAGCAGGTGCAGCAGCGCGTCGCGGGTCGGCAGCGGGTTCTCGCCGGTGACGTCGGAACGCAGATCCACCACGCACGCGCCCCGGAACTGGTCCTTGAGCTCGTGCGCCGCCCGCACCGCGAGTGTCGTGCGCCCGGACCCGGGCGTGCCGTGCAGGACGACGACGGTGGGCTTGGTCTCCGTCGACGCGCGGGCCGCGTGCACCCACTGAGCGATCTGCGCCAGCTCGGCCCGGCGGCCGGCGAACGGGCCGTCGGGGGCGGGCAGATGCCCGAAGGACTGGTCGAGCAGCGCCCTCCTGCGCGCCTCCGCACTGCGGTCACCGCCGCGCAGCCGCGGCACGACGGCGGCGGCCTTCTTCTTCGGCGTACGGGACGACGCGGTCAGCATCCGCTGCTGGTCCAGGAACGGGCGGATGCCCCGTACCTCCAGCGCCGCGAGCCACTGCAGCCGCAGCTGCTCGGGCCCGCCGGGCTGGCCCGCCGCACCCGCGTGCCGGTGGGCGGCGGGCCAGTGCGAGGCGGTCACCTTGACGACGGTGGCCGCGGCGCCCGCGACAGCGACGACGGCGCCCGCGCCGAGCGCCGGCCCCACCGCCGTACCGAACGCGAGATCGGCGCCGAACGCCGCGGCTGCGGCAACTCCCGTGACCAGCAGTGGAGTTCCCATCGCGGCCTTGCTGAACTGGTGCGACAAGGGTTTCTGCCCGGCCTCCATCGCATCGAGCGCCTGCGTGTACGCGGCGTACTCCTCGGCCGCGCCCGCCGCCAGCGAGTCGAGCGCCGCCCGCCCGCGCGCAGTGAGCGCACCGGCGTCGGCCCTGCCCCCCGAACGGCGCACTTCCTCCTCCACGGCGCGTACCAACAGCCGTTCGGCTTCGGCCCGGTGGCTGTCACGCATGTCCGTCCCCCTCCGAGAGCTCTGTCCGGGACAAGTGTCCTGCGTGGGGCGGCTGAGCGCGAGAGAGCATGAGGGGCAAGTGGCAGGACCCGAACAGCCGTTGCGCTCAGCCGGCGAGCCCGGCTACCTGGTGGGGCGAAGCGGTCCGCCCGCGCGCAGGGCTGTGTCATCGTCGCCAGGTATACCGACAATGGGCGTAATGCGTCCAAGCCGGGGTGTGTGCGACCAGCGTTCGACAGGCTGCTCCTGGACCTCAGGCGAGGGGCGGATGGCGGCGGTACGCCACTGGGAGCGTCGTCTGTGTGGCAGACGATCGCCTCTACCGGCGCGTGGAGGACTTCGCACGGTTCGTCGAGGCTCTGACGTGCCACCCGGGGCGCATACATGTGGACCAGAGCGGAGTCCGTGATCCCTATACCAAGGAGGGGCTGCTGCAGGCTGTGCTGTCGCTCGAAGCGGCTACTGCAGAGACCGAGAGACGACGCCATCGAGAGGCTTCTCTTTCCCGACGGAGGGCGCGGGCCCGTGCGACTGCCGGAGTCGATTCGCGAGCGCTGGATGTCGGGTGCCACGGACCTCGGTGAGCGGCGCAAGGTGATTGCCTCGGCCTTCGAGTGCTTCGTGATCCGGCCGGGGGTGAAGGGAAACCAGGCCTGGGACTACTCACGTGTGACGCCGGTCTGGAAGTGGGCGGACCGAGTGGCGGCATCCGATGCTGCGGCTTGAGGGCCGGGTCATGGGATGGAGCGGGTCTATTCAGGCAGGATGGAGGTATGCCGAACCGCCTGGCCCATGAGACGTCTCCGTACCTCCTTCAGCACGCCGACAATCCGGTCGACTGGTGGCCTTGGTCGCCCGAGGCCTTTGAGGAGGCCCGGGAGCGGGGTGTTCCGGTGCTGTTGAGCGTCGGCTACTCGAGTTGTCACTGGTGCCATGTTTTCGCGGTCGAGAGCTTCGAGGACGAAGCGACCGCGGCATACATGAACGCGCACTTCGTCCCGGTGAAGGTCGACCGCGAGGAGCGGCCCGACGTCGACGCCGTCTACATGGAGGCGGTGCAGGCGGCGACCGGCCAGGGCGGCTGGCCGATGACCGTCTTCCTGACCGCCGACGGCGAACCCTTCTACTTCGGCACGTACTTCCCGCCCGCGCCCCGTCACGGTATGCCGTCCTTCCGGCAGATCCTCGAAGGTGTCGTAGCCGCCTGGACCGAACGCCCGGACGAGGTCGCCGAGGTCGCCGGGCGCATCGTGCACGACCTGGCAGGCCGCTCGCTGGCGCACGGCGGGGAGGGGCTGCCCGGCGAGCAGGAGCTCTCGCAGGCGCTGCTCGGGCTGACCAGGGATTACGACGAGAAGTACGCGGGCTTCGGCGGCGCCCCGAAGTTCCCGCCGTCCATGACGATCGAGTTCCTGCTGCGCCACCACGCCCGCACCGGCGCCGAGGGCGCCCTCCAGATGGCGGCCGACACCTGTGAGGCGATGGCCAGGGGCGGGATGTACGACCAGCTCGCCGGCGGCTTCGCCCGCTACTCGGTGGACCGGGAATGGGTCGTACCGCACTTCGAGAAGATGCTCTATGACAATGCGCTGCTCTGCCGGGTGTACGCCCATCTGTGGCGGGCGACGGGTTCCGGCCTGGCGCGCCGGGTCGCGTTGGAGACCGCCGACTTCATCGTGGGCGAACTGCGGACGGCGGAGGGCGGGTTCGCCTCGGCGCTCGACGCGGACAGCGAGGACGGCGACGGACAGCACGTCGAGGGCGCGTTCTACGTGTGGACGCCCGCGCAACTGCGCGAGGCGCTGGGAGAGCAGGACGGCACGTTCGCCGCGGAGTACTTCGGGGTAACCGAGGCGGGCACCTTCGAGGAGGGCAAGTCCGTGCTCCAACTGCCGCGCACCGACGACGCGGTGGACCCGGACCGGGCCGCCGATGTGCGGGCCCGGCTGCTCGCGGCGCGCGAGGAGCGGGCGCGTCCCGGACGGGACGACAAGGTGGTGGCGGCCTGGAACGGTCTGGCGATCGCCGCGCTCGCCGAAACCGGGGCGTATTTCGACCGGCCCGACCTGATCGAACGCGCCACGGAGGCGGCGGACCTGCTGGTCCGGGTCCACATGGGCGAGAATGCCCGGCTGTCCCGGACGTCCAGGGACGGCCGGGCGGGTGACAACGCCGGGGTCCTGGAGGACTACGGCGATGTCGCGGAGGGCTTCCTCGCGCTGGCCGCCGTCACCGCCGAGGGTGTCTGGCTGGAGTTCGCCGGCTTCCTGCTCGACATCGTGCTGCAGCACTTCACCGGCGAGGGCGGGCAGCTGTACGACACGGCGGACGACGCCGAACAGCTGATCCGCCGCCCACAGGACCCCACCGACAGCGCGACTCCGGCGGGCTGGACGGCGGCGGCCGGAGCACTGCTCTCGTACGCCGCGCACACCGGATCCGAGGCCCATCGGGCTGCCGCGGAAGGCGCGCTCGGGGTGGTGAAGGCGCTCGGGCCACGGGTTCCGCGGTTCATCGGGTGGGGTCTCGCGGTTGCCGAGGCGCTGCTCGACGGCCCGCGCGAGGTGGCGGTCGCCGGGCCGGTCGGCGGCGCACTGCACCGTACGGCACTGCTGGGACGGGCACCGGGCGCGGTGGTCGCGGCGGGCGAGACCGGTGGTGCGGAGTTTCCGCTGCTGGTGGACCGGCCGATGGTGGGCGGGGCTCCGACGGCGTACGTCTGCCGGCATTTTGTGTGCGACGCGCCGACCACGGACGCGGAGGAGCTGGCGCGGAAGCTCGGGGGGTGACCGGGGACGCCCGGGGCGTGCCCGGCCGGCGCTCCGTCTGCGGACTGCACCCATGGCCTGGGGAGTGTGTGGCGCACCCTTGGTGCCCCCGAGGCGTCAGAGCGTCAGGCCGCCCTCGAGCGTGTCCATGGCCCGGTTGATCATGGCGATCAGGTCGCCCTTCTGGTCGTGCTCGCCCCAGTACAACGTCACCTCGCGCAGCGCCCCCAGCACTGCGGCGGTGAACACCCGGACCTCCAGGTCGTCCGCGCCGCGGCCGCTTCGGTCGGCGAGCACCTGGGCCAGGATCTTCGCCGTGTCCGACATGGTCTCCGACATCCGCGCCCGGATCGCGGGGACCTCCACCATCAGCCGGGTGCGTTGGCACAGTTCCTCCTCCTCGGTGGCGAGGAATGCCGTCAGCGCCTCTGTCATGACGAACCGCAGCGACTCCAGTGGCGGCTCGTCCGCGGGACGGTTCCGCAACTCCGCTTCCATGAGGGGGCCGTACTCGTCGGTGAGGACGATGTCCTCCTTGGCGGCGAAGTAACGGAACACCGTGCTCGGCGACACCTCCGCCGCCTCCGCGATCTGCTCGATCGTCGTCGCGTCGTACCCCTGCTCGGCGATCAGCCGGTACGTCGCCCGGCGGATCGCCATCCGGGTCTTGAGCTTCTTGCGCTCGCGCAGCCCCAGCTGGGGCTGCGTCCCGGGGGCGGAAACGGAAGGAGTACGAGAGGTGGCGGCCATGGTCGCCATTGTCAGGCATCGACGGGCGCCGGGGCCACGTCCGTCCGCTCCTGCGACGGGGTGGGGAGGTTCGTCAGGAACGTCCCGACCAGCAGCGCCGACCCCAGGGCCGTGACAGCGATGACGAGCAGCACCACGCTCATGCCGTGGAGGTACGCCGCGTCCGCGGAGTCGGCCAGCCGCTGCGCGCCGAGCTTCGCCGCGACGACATGGGCGGCGACGAGCGAGTCCCCGGCCGTGTCCGCGGCGGCGGCAGGCACGCCGGTGGTGTCGAGCCGGCCGCTGTACGCACCGGCGAGCAGGCTGCCCAGCAGCGCGATCCCGAGAGTGCTGCCCGTCTGCCGCACGGTCATCAGCAGCCCCGATCCGCTGCCCGCACGGTCCGCGGGCAGGGCGGCCAGCGCGGCGTCCATCGCGGGGACGACGGCGAAGCCGAAGCCGACCCCGGCGACGGAGAGCCGCAGCGCCGTGAAGCCGTAACCGCTGTCGGCCGTCGTACGGCTGCCCAGGAGCGCGGCGAAGGCGAGTACGACCAGGCCCGCCGTCATCGTGGCGCGTGCTCCGAACCGCTGGGTGACGGGGGCGCCCGTCTTCGCGGCGACGATCAGCCCGCCCATCATCGGCAGCATCCGCACCCCCGTACCGAGGGCGTCGTGGCCCAGGACCGCCTGGAGATAGCCGGGCAGGATGAACATCAGCCCCGACATCACGAACATCACCAGCGTCGCGGCGAGCGCGCTCAGCAGGAACGGCCGCTGCCGCAGCAGGGACATGTCGAGCATCGGGCGCCTGGCGCCGCGTTCCCGTACGACGAGCGCGGCGATCAGCACGACACCGGCCGAACCGGTCGCCGAGCAGTCCCGCCGGGAGCATCAGTGCGGCGAAGACAACGATGTATGCATCGGCCATCCACTGCTGTTCGCCGAGGGTTGCGCCGAGCTGTTCGGCCATGGTCGGCAGCGCCACGTTGAGGATCGTCATGTCGAATCCGAGCACGAGCAGACTCGCGACCAGCGCGCCCAGGGCCCACCAGCGTCGATTCATGGCCCACTCCTTCGAGAGTTAAAGTCAAGTGACGGTTACTCTCAAAAGATTGTGGGCGTCAATATGACGGGCGGGTGGCGGTGCCCCGGCATGCAGAAGGGCCGCGGCTCGGAAGCCGCGGCCCTGGAAGGGTGGGGAGGGGGGGTCGCTCAGGCGTGGTTGTACGCCACCAGCGAGATGCCGACGTAATGCACGGTGAAGGCGGCCAGGGTCAGCGAGTGGAAGACCTCATGGAAGCCGAACCACCGCGGTGACGGGTTGGGCCGCTTGATCCCGTAGATGACGCCGCCCGCGCTGTAGAGCAGGCCGCCGACGACGACCAGGACCAGGACCGCGATCCCGCCGGTGCGCATGAAATCGGGCAGGAAGAAGACCGCCGCCCATCCCATCGCCAGGTAGCAGGGGGTGTACAGCCAGCGGGGGGCGCCGACCCAGAACACCCGGAAAGCGATGCCGGCCGCCGCTGCCGCCCAGACCGCCCACAGCAGCGGGCGCCCGGTCGACTCCGGGAGCAGCAGCAGGGTCAGCGGCGTGTACGTGCCCGCGATGATCAGGAAGATGTTGGCGTGGTCCAGCCGGCGCAGCACCGCCTCGCCGCGCGGACCCCATGTGCCGCGGTGGTAGACCGCGCTCACGCCGAAGAGCAGGCATGCGGTCGCGATGTAGATGCCGCAGGCGATCCGGCCGCGGATGCTGTCCGTGAGCGCAATCAGAACAATCCCCGCGATCAGCACCGCGGGGAACATTCCGGCATGCAGCCAGCCGCGCATGCGCGGTTTCACCGGGCCCGGCGCCGCCTCGGCCGGGCCTGGCTCGGCTGGTTCGACCTCGGCTGGTTCGGGCGCGGCGGCAGCAGTCATGACCGCATGCTACCTACGGCACCGTAGGTTGCGAACGCGAGTGGCGATGCTCACGTGGGCGCCCCTCTGGACATATGGGTGAATCGGTCGCATGATCAAATGAGTATGGTCGGCACCGGATGAGCGGCTACGAAGCATCCGGGTCGCAGCCCCCACGGGGCAACAGCCCAAAAGACACCCTCAACAAGGAGCGATCGTGGCGCGCGACATCGCGGCTCCCCTCACTGTTCCCACTCGTCACCAGGAGCTCGCCTCCTGGGTGAACGAGATCGCAGCCATCACCGAGCCGGACCGCGTGGTCTGGTGCGACGGTTCCGAAGCCGAGTACGAGCGCCTGTGCGGGGAGCTCGTGGCCAAGGGCACGTTCACCAAGCTCGACGAGATCAAGCGCCCGAACTCGTACTACGCCGCCTCCGACCCGAGCGATGTCGCCCGCGTCGAGGACCGCACCTTCATCTGCTCCGAGAAGGAGGAGGACGCGGGCCCGACGAACCACTGGAAGGCCCCCGCCGAGATGCGGGAGATCTTCACCGGTGAGAAGGGTGTCTTCCGCGGCTCCATGCGCGGTCGCACGATGTACGTCGTTCCGTTCTGCATGGGCCCCGTCGGCTCCCCGCTCTCCGCGATCGGCGTCGAGATCACCGACTCCGCGTACGTCGCCGTCTCGATGCGCACCATGACGCGCATGGGCCAGGCCGTCCTCGACGAGCTCGGCACCGACGGCTTCTTCGTCAAGGCGGTCCACACGCTGGGTGCGCCCCTGGAGGAGGGCCAGGAGGACGTTCCGTGGCCGTGCAACTCCACCAAGTACATCTCGCACTTCCCCGAGGACCGCGAGATCTGGTCCTACGGCTCCGGCTACGGCGGCAACGCCCTGCTCGGCAAGAAGTGCTACGCGCTCCGCATCGCCTCGGTCATGGCCCGTGACGAGGGCTGGCTCGCCGAGCACATGCTGATCCTCAAGCTGACGCCGCCGCAGGGTGAGGCGAAGTACGTCGCCGCCGCGTTCCCGAGCGCCTGCGGCAAGACCAACCTCGCCATGCTGGAGCCCACGATCTCCGGCTGGACCGTCGAGACCATCGGCGACGACATCGCCTGGATGCGGTTCGGCGAGGACGGCCGTCTCTACGCGATCAACCCCGAGGCCGGATTCTTCGGTGTCGCGCCCGGCACCGGCGAGCACACCAACGCCAACGCCATGAAGACGATGTGGGGCAACTCCGTCTTCACGAACGTCGCGCTCACCGACGACGGCGACGTGTGGTGGGAGGGCATGACCGAGGAGCTCCCCGCGCACCTCACGGACTGGAAGGGCAACGACTGGACCCCCGAGTCCGGTACGCCCGCCGCCCACCCCAACGCCCGCTTCACCGTCCCGGCCGGCCAGTGCCCGATCATCGCGCCCGAGTGGGAGGACCCGAAGGGTGTGCCGATCTCGGCCATCCTCTTCGGTGGCCGCCGCGCCTCGGCCGTACCGCTGGTCACCGAGTCCTTCGACTGGCAGCACGGTGTCTTCCTCGGTGCCAACGTGGCCTCCGAGAAGACCGCCGCCGCCGAGGGCAAGGTCGGCGAGCTGCGCCGCGACCCGTTCGCCATGCTGCCGTTCTGCGGCTACAACATGGGCGACTACATGAACCACTGGGTCAAGGTCGGCGCCGCCAAGGACCAGGCGAAGCTCCCGAAGATCTACTACGTGAACTGGTTCCGCAAGAACGACGCGGGCAAGTTCGTGTGGCCGGGCTTCGGCGAGAACAGCCGTGTTCTCAAGTGGATCGTCGAGCGCCTGGACGGCAAGGCGGAGGGCGTCGAGACGCCGATCGGCATCCTGCCCGCCAAGGGCGCCCTGGACACCGAGGGCCTGGACCTCTCCGAGTCCGACCTGGAGTTCCTGCTCACGGTCGACAAGGAGGTCTGGCGCGAGGAAGCGGCGCTGGTTCCCGAGCACCTCAACACCTTCGGCGACCACACGCCGAAGGAACTGTGGGACGAGTACCGCGCGCTGGTCCAGCGCCTGGGCTGACGCCCCGGGGCGGCGCCTTCGAGGCGTCGCCCACCCGGGCGCACTCCTGAAGCGCGCCCCTGCGATCCCCGCGACCGGGCCTTTCGACATCCGCCCTGACCTGTGGGGTCAACAGCCCGCCGCGGAACGGCCCCCGGAATCCCCTGACGGTTCCGGGGGCCGCCCTTTCTCGCCCTTTTTATTGAATACGTCTCGTTTATTGAATACGTCTCGGCACCACCGGTCGACGGCGTCGGCGACGGTGCGCGTCCGGCGGTAGGCGGACGGCTTCCCGTCGGGCGGGCCGGGCTCCCGGCCCGCCCGACGGGGCTCAATCGGACCGGCCCCGGTCCTCCAGGTACCGCGTGTGCGTCTGCTGCCGACCCCGCTGATGAAGTCCCGGAACGGCGCGTCACTGCTGGTCTGCTGCGCACCCTGTACCTGGATCAGCTTCTTCAGCAGCGGCGCGGTGCGATCGATCGCGGCGTCGTCGGCGGCCACCCGGCCGCCGTCGGCGACGTACGAGGCGGCGGCGAGGTAGAGCGCGCCGGAGTTGGATGCGACGGGATCGGTGCTCGCGATGAACACCGTTCCGGTCAACTCGGAACGCTTATCGGAGCTTGAGCCGCTGCCAGGTCCGGTCCGCCTTCGCGGCCTTCAGGTACGGGGCCATGTGCAGCTTCCCGCTGGACTTGCCGCTCAGCGTCGCCAGCCCGTTGTCCGCCAGCACCTGCGCGGCGCCGCGGTGCGCGACGACGACGAGCGGCGAGTAGAAGGGCCTGAGTGGGCCGCCCTTGACGGGGGACTTGCGCTGCAGCTCATCGGCCGGAGCCTTCGAGCCAGGGAAGGCGAAGTCGTACCCCTTCAGTGGAAGTTGGTCCATGGCCCAGGACCCGGACGTCTCCGCCTTCACGGTGAACCCCTTGGCAGCGAGGGCCTTCACCACATCGGGATCGGCGAAGAACTCCGCCTTCTCCGATCCGATCAGTCCACGCACGGTCTTCGTTGCCGTGCTCGTGTCCTTGCTGTCGCGGCCTGCTACGACGGCTACTGCCACTCCGCCGATCAGCAGCACCGCCAGGACGATTCCCACGATGCGTCTCACGGATGCAGACTGCTCGCGGAAACCCACATTCCGGGCGGAGATGAGTGGACGGCAGGTGACGTGTGTATCCCAGTACGCTACGGGCGCGCCCGACTCTCTCCGGCGACCCGAGGGACCACCGCGGGAACCACGAGAAAAAGCGCCCCGCGTCCGACGACCTGCCGGTGGCCGGTTACGGGGCAAGGGAGTTGGAGGCGACGGGGTCGATGCTTGCGAACCACCCGCCGCGGGACATGGACTGCACCGCAGGGCGCACGCACGTGTGCCGTGCCCGGACGGCCCCGGGCACGGCACACTTCAGAGGGATCCCAACGAGGTCAGGACCGCTTCTGGCTCTTCGAGAGCCCCTTGTCGGCTGTCCTGTCGAGGCCGAGGTCGTCCAGCAACTGCTCCATCGCGCTCATGCTGCTCTGCTGCTGGTTCGCGTTCAGCGGGTTGTCGCTCACGAACGGCCCGCTGCGGACATTGGTACCAACCGATTGCCAAGGTCGCGGGTTGGCGGCGCTACCGCAGTTCAGGGTGAGGGGTAGCCCGGCGGAGGTGCACTGGAGCTCGTAGATGACCCCGCCCGTGGTGATCACCTTGAAGTTCGTCACCTGGCCCAGGGATGCAATGCTGGTGGCACAGACAGTGGCGGGGTCGGGGTAGCCGGGGTTCTGCGTCGGTGTGGTGAGGTCCTCGTAGAGGTAGGTCCCCGCCGTGGCGCTGCCCCGGTGGCCCCCATACGTAACCCCGTTGACCAGGAAGACGCTGAATTCCTCACCGGGGGCGGGGAAAACGGTGTCGATGGCGCTGCCGCACCCGCTGGCTCCGGTGTCGCCCTCGTCGCCCTTGGGTCCCGTGGCTCCGGTGGCTCCGGTGGCTCCGGTGGCTCCGGTGCGTCCCGTGGCTCCGGTGGCTCCGGTGGCTCCGGTGCGTCCCGTGGCTCCGGTGGCTCCGGTGGCTCCGGTCGGTCCCGTGGCTCCGGTGGCGCCGTTCTGGCCGTTCTCGCCGTTCTGACCCGTGGCTCCGGTGGCTCCGGTGGCTCCGGTGCGTCCCGTGGCTCCGGTGGCTCCGGTGGCTCCGGTGCGTCCCGTGGCTCCGGTGCGTCCCGTGGCTCCGGTGTGTCCCGTGGCTCCGGTGCGTCCCGTGGCTCCGGTGTGTCCCGTGGCTCCCGTGGCTCCCGTGGCTCCGGTGGCGCCCGTGGCGCCGTTCTCGCCGTTCTCACCCGTGGGTCCGGTCGGTCCCGTGGCGCCGCGCGGCCCCGTCGGCCCGGTGGGTCCGCGCTTGCCCTTCTCCTTCTCCTTGCACTTGTCCCTGTCGTGCTTGTTCTTGTGGCGGTCGCAGCACTCGTCCCTGTCGTGCTTGTTCTTCTGCTTCTCGCACTTGTCACCGCCCATAAGCACAGGACGGTTCATCTCGCCCGGAGAGAAGGCGCTCTGGGCGGCCGCCATCGCAGGGCTGGAGAAGCCCAGCACGACAAGGCTCAGCGTTGCCATCGCACCGCCGGCCAGCCACTTGCGACCTCGGGGCACCGGGCCCAGACGGGAGGGGGTCCTGTTCTCAGGACTCATGAATTTGCTCCTTGTGGAACCGAATGGAGTGGTCTCGAGAGGCATGCGGAGCCTCTGACGCAAGATTCGGGTGCGTGTGCAAGAAAGCGGGCGAGACACACCAGACGTTCAGGCGATCGGCAGAGGGAGGGAGGGGGCTGAAAGGGGATGAGTATCGAAGAGTTGGGCCACGCGGCCCAGTGGTGGTTTCAATCCCGAGTGTGTGTCGGTGCAGCCGTCACACAGGTGGGTGGATACGCTCTGCATGCTTCATCAGCTCCCACTCGCCAAATCGAGGCTCGAATGTCCGTCAGAGATTTTCAAGGAAAGATGAATTTCTTCACCAGGGCCAGGAAGCGTGTGGTCAAGGTGGCGACGGTCGCACTCGCCGTGACCACGACGTGTTCAGGACTGGCATGGGCGGCGGTCTCCCTGACGGGAAACAGCGTCGATGCGAAGCCGCCAGTCACGTGCTCATACAAACCCACCGATGGTGCGAAGCCTGCGGGAATTCCCACCTTCGACGCCTCGGCCGCAGCCCGGCCGTACACGGCAGAACTCGTGACCAACCGGGGAACCGTCACCCTTGAGGCCCTGACCGACAAGGCGCCCTGCGCCACCAACTCCTTCTCCTTTCTTGCGCGGAAGGGGTACTACGACGGCAGCAAGTGCCACCGTGTCACGACCCGAGGGATTTTTGTATTGGACTGCGGTGACCCCAAAGGGGAAGGCGCAGCCGATCCGGGCTATTTCTTCGATGACGAGAATCTGGACGGAGCCGAATATTCGGCCGGCACCGTGGCGATGTCCAAAGCGGTTCCCGGCAGGAACGGCAGTCAGTTCTTCATCAGTTATGCCGATCCCGATGTTCCCATGTCGTCCGAGTGGACTCCCTTTGCGAAAGTCGTGAGCGGATTGGACGTACTGAAGGCGATCGCCAGGAACGGGACGCAGGACGGATCCTCCGACGGAAAGCCGAAGAAGGCCGTCGTCATCAAGTCGGTAACGGTGCGGCAGGCATCGGCCAATGCCCCTCGCGAGAAGCGCGGGTGACTCCACCACGCCCCAGGTGTGCCGCTGTTCGGAGTATTCCGCGCGCGCACATGGTGGCTCAGAGCCAAGCCGTGAAGGCTGCTGGCATCTTGAGGTTCTCAGGGTCAGCTTTCCGGAAGGAATAAGTCATGCAAGCCCCACCCACCGACAGTGCCACGCTCCCGGCGCAACAAAAATCAACTGTGGATGAAGGGCCGGCAGTCGAACCGTCTCGCGGGAGTCGCCCCGGCATCCCGTGGTGGATCTGGGCCCTGGCGGGAACGCTGTTCTTCACATACGCGACGTTGTCCTTGCGTATCCATCAGCGCATGCTCTCCCACAGCTTCGACCTGGGAATCTTCGAGCAGGTCGTCCGGTCCTACGCGAATGGGCACCTGCCCGTCTCCGAAGTCAAGGGGCCGGACTTTCCCGTCCTGGGGGACCACTTCTCTCCCATTCTGGCCCTGGTGGCACCCGTCTACCGGCTGTGGCCTTCGGCGATGGCCCTGCTCGTGGTGCAGGCGGCGCTGATCGCCGCGAGCGTTCTGCCCCTGACTCTCTGGGCGCGCCGAACGCTGGGCTCCCCCGCTGCCGCGGTCATCGGGGTCTGCTACGGCCTCTCCTGGGGTCTCGCGAGCGGGGTCGGCTCCGACTTCCATGAGTGGGCCTTCGCCGTTCCTCTTCTCGCGTGCTCGCTCACCGCTCTCGCGACGGGCCGGATGCGTGCCGCGGTCTGCTGGGCTCTGCCTCTGCTGCTGGTGAAGGAGGACCTCGGGCTCACCGTGGTCGTGATCGGCCTCGTCATCGCCCGGCGCGGCGACCGCAGGCTCGGGATCATCACCGCCGCAGTCGGTCTGGCCGGGGCACTGCTGGCGACGATGGTCATTCTGCCGGCCTTCAGTCCGAACGGGTCCTATGACTACTGGCACTGGCTGAATGGCTCGGAAGGCAGTGAGAGTGGGCTGACGGGTCTGCTGTACAAGAGCACGATCGGTCTCATCACCCCCGAGGCCAAGATCTCGACGCTCCTGCTCGTGCTGGCCCCGACCCTGTTCCTGGCCCTGCGGTCCCCGTTGATGTGGATCGCAGTACCGACCCTGTTGTGGCGGGCTGCCTCAGAGCTCAGCACCCACTGGGGCACCGCCTACCACTATTCGCTCGTGCTGATGCCGATCGTCTTCGCGGCCTTCATCGACGCCTTGATCCGACGGAACCCGAGCAAGAGCAGCCTGCGACGATACCTCGCCGGGTCCGCTGCGATCACACTCCTGGTCCTTCCGCAGTATCCGTTCTGGCAGCTCGTCCAGCCGGCCACCTGGCGGGACGATCCCCGCATCGCTGTCGCCCACCGTCTGATGGACCGGATCCCCGACGGCGCCACGGTCCAGGCATCCAACCTGCTCGTGCCCCAGCTCACGAACCGTACGAGCGCCAGCCTCTACGGCTGGGCCGACAGCCGCCCCGATCCTCAGTGGATCATGGTCGACACCTGGGTGCCGTTCAATCAGCGGTGGCCGCTGAACGTCCTTCAGGAAGAGCAGGCCCTGGGGATTGCCCGCGCACAGGGGTATCTCACCGTGAGCAAGGAACAGGGCTTCGTCCTGCTCAAGCGCCCGAACTGACGTCGTGACGTCGGTCTTCTACCTCACCGAGTTGGAGGTGACCCATGAAATCAACGGTCTGCCTGAACATGATCGTCAAGAACGAGGCCCCGGTCATCAGACGCTGCCTCGAATCCGTGCGCCCTTTGATCGACACCTGGGTCATCCTGGACACGGGCTCGACCGACGGCACCCAGGACGTCATCCGTGAGGTCTTCAGTGATCTGCCCGGCGCCCTGCACGAAAGTCCCTGGAAGGGATACGACGGGAGCCGCAGCGAGGCGATCGACCTGGCGCGCGCCGAAGCGGACTATCTGCTGTTCATCGACGCCGATGACGAGATGGAGGTGGAGCCCGGCTTTCGCATGCCGGAGCTGACCCACGACGCCTACCGAGTCGCACTGCACGACGGACCCATCACCCACTGGCGCCCCGCTCTGGTCTCGACCCGGCTGCCCTGGCGCTACGTCGGCGTCCTGCACGAGTACATCGACTGCGGAACGCCGTACACCCTCGGGTCGTTCACAGGCGCCAACATCCTCTCGGTGGGGGGCGGCGCGCGCCTGAGGGGAGAAGGGGTGCGGAAGAAGTACCTGCGCGACGCCAAGGTCCTTCAGCAAGGCCTGATCAAGGAACCCGACAACTCCCGCTACGTCTTCTACCTGGCCCAGAGCTGGCGCGATGCCGGAGAGCCGAAGAAGTCACTCGCCGCCTACGACCGCCGGGCAGGCATGGGCGGATTCGCCGAGGAAGTCTTCTGTGCCCACCTCTACGCGGCACGGCTCGCGGAAGAGCTCGGCCGGCGGCCGGCCGAGGTGATCGACCGCTACCTCCGCGCGCACGAAAGCCGTCCCTCGCGCGCCGAAGCCCTCGGTGAACTCGCACGCTACTGCCGCCTGAACGGCCCGCGCTGGCCACTTGCGTACATGTTCGCGCGGCAAGCAGCGCAGATCCCGTACCCGAAGGACACTCTGTTCGTCGAGTTCGAATGGTACGACTGGCGCGTACTCGACGAACTCGCCGTGGCCGCTTACTGGACCGGAAACTACGAGGAGTCGGAGCAGTGCGGCCAACGCCTTCTCGAGGGCGGCAAGGTGCCGCCCGATGACCACGACCGCGTGACCGGCAACCTCGAATTCGCTCGGCAGAAGCTGGGCTCGAGGGAACTCGTGAACGCCTGACCGGGGGTCGGCGGGGCCGCGGTGGCCCGGCCGGAGAGCCTTCGCGGCGCAGGCCGGTGCCCGCTCGGAACGGCCGGACGCGGCACACGAATGGCACCCGGTCCGCGCGCCTCCCCGGCCCGCGGACCGGGGCCGTCAGGGGGCGCCGATCAGCTCGGCGTCACGCAGGGCGGCGGTGTGTGCGTCCATGCGCTCGGCGGCGAGAATCGCGGCGGCGGTGTCCGCGCGGGACGCGGCGACGACGAGCGCGCGGCCGGCAAGGGCGAGCGCCCGGTGGTGCAATGCGGCGGGGTCGGCCCGGGTCAGCGCGGCATGCCGCGCCGGCGGCGCCCCGCGCAGCCGGGCCACCTGCTCGGCAATGCGATCGCCCGCCCGGCCGAGCCCCAGCTCGTCGGTGACGGCGAGCAGGGCGGCCAGATGCCCGGCGAGCTGGATGTCCAGCTCCTCCTCGCGGGTGCGGTGGGGGTACTGCGCCGCGTCGGCCATCGAGTGGACCGACTTGGTGCGGATCGGCTCGTACATGGGGATGGCCTCCTGCTCGCGATCAGGAGGCCATCCTACATTGGATTCAGTCTAAAGTTGAGCGGTGTCGGGATCCGGCTGCCTCACGGCTGCCCGTACCCGTCCAGGAACGCGCCGATCCTGGTCACCGCGTCCGTCAGATCCTCGGTCGACGGCAGCGTCACGATCCGGAAGTGATCGGGCTCCGGCCAGTTGAACCCCGTACCCTGCACGACCATGATCTTCTCGGCCCGCAGCAGGTCGAGGACCATCTGCCGGTCGTCCTTGATCTTGTAGACCGCGGGGTCGAGCCGCGGGAAGAGGTACAGCGCCCCCTTCGGCTTCACGCAGGTGACGCCCGGGATCTGCGTCAGCAGGTCGTACGCGACGTTCCGCTGCTCCAGGATCCGTCCGCCCGGCAGTACCAGGTCGTCGATCGACTGCCGCCCGCCGAGCGCCGCGGCCACCGCGTGCTGCGACGGCATATTGGCGCACAGCCGCATGTTGGCGAGGATCGTCAGCCCTTCGATGTACGAGGCGGCGTGCCCCTTCGGGCCGCAGACGGCCAGCCACCCGGACCGGTAACCCGCCGCCCGGTAGTTCTTGGAGAGCCCGTTGAACGTGAGCACCAGCAGATCGGGCGCGATGGCCGCCGTCGGGGTGTGTGTCGCTCCGTCATACAGGATCCGGTCGTAGATCTCGTCGGAGCAGACCACCAGGTTGTGGCGGCGGGCGATCTCCGTCAGCCCGCGCAGCATCGCGTCGTCGTAGACCGCACCGGTCGGATTGTTCGGGTTGATGATCACGATCGCCTTGGTGCGGTCCGTGATCTTCCGCTCGATGTCGGCGAGGTCCGGCATCCAGTCGGCCTGCTCGTCGCACCGGTAGTGCACGGCCGTGCCGCCGGCCAGCGACACGGAGGCGGTCCACAGCGGATAGTCCGGTGCGGGTACGAGCACCTCGTCGCCGTCGTCGAGCAGCGCCTGCATCGACATCTGGATCAGCTCGGAGACGCCGTTGCCCAGGTAGATGTCCTCGACGTCGAGGGGGATCCCCTTGGTCTGGTAGTGCTGCATCACCCCGCGGCGCGCGGACAGCAGCCCCTTCGCATCGCCGTAACCGTGCGCCCCGGAGAGGTTGCGCAGTATGTCTTCGAGAATCTCGGGCGGGCACTCGAACCCGAACGCCGCGGGGTTGCCCGTGTTCAGCTTGAGGATGCGGTGACCAGCTGTTTCCAGCCGCATCGCCTCCTCGAGCACGGGGCCCCGGATCTCGTAACAGACATTGGCGAGCTTCGTCGACTGGATGACCTGCATGCCAGCGAGGATACGGTGGTGTTTCACAGGGTGCGCGGGGTTTGCCCACAGGTTGACCCGCCCGGGGAACCCGGTTCGCCCGCCCGGTCTTCCATCGCCATGCACCCGCCGTCCTCGGCCGTGGGAACCCTGGCCGGGGACGGTGACGCGGCTTGGAATGGATGTGTGACGGGCCGGGGCGGGTGAGATGCGCCACGCGAATGGGGCGCCGCCGTCACTCGGGCAGGCGCGTGCCGTCCGGGAGACGGATGCCGAAGTCGTCCGCCAGGACCCGCAGGAGTTCGTCGCCGTCCGCCAGCTCCCGTTCCTTCCGCGTGCCGTCGGGCGCCGTCTCCGTGAGCTTCCGGCCGGACAGTGCCAGGTGGCCGTCCGCAGTGGTGCGCTGGACGTACACCAGGTGCTGGAACGGGGAGCGCGGATTGGTCGCGATGTGCCAGTTGACGACCTCGTAGTCCGGCGCCTCGAACGGCTCCAGCGTGAACGTGTACTGGTCCTCCCACTACCCGCCCGCGGCCAGCGTCTGCAGCTTCCACAGCGGCAGCGGGCCGCCGTGCGGTGCGTGGACGAGCCGGTGACGGCGCGGTGCGTCGTGCAGCTCCGCGTCCGCCACCAGCGCGATCGGCTCCAGCAGCGAGCTGCCCGCGCCGAAGCCGACATCGGCGAGATGCGGGGTCGGCTCGCCCGGAACCTCGGCCAGCATCAGCATGTGGGTGCGCGGCCGTACGTCCCCGGGCGCGGCCCCCAGCACCACGCGCGCGCAGAGCAGCGTCACCGTGAATCCGAGCTCGGCCAGTACGGCGGCGAAGAGGGTGTTGTGCTCGTAGCAGTACCCGCCGCGCTCACTGCGTACGAGCTTCGCCTGCAGGTCCGCGAGCGCGAGTGAGGGCGCGCTCCCGAGCACGGGGTCCAGATTCTCGAACGGGATGCCCAGCGCATGGGCGCGGTGCACGGCACGCAGAGCACTTCCACGGTGGGGAGGCGCTCCCCGGTCCAGCCGATACGGGCGAAGTACGCGTCGAGGTCGAGAGTGCGGTCGTGATCGGTCGTCATGGTCCGACCGTACGCAACCGGGGCGGCGGAAGCCTCCGACCAGGGGCTGATCCGTCTGGTACGCGGGTCCTGGTACGCGGGTCCTGGTTCCGGCCCGACGCGCTCCCGGGCCTCGGATGTACCTCAACTCGGGCGAGACGAGCGGTGATACGAGCAACGATCGCCGCACGATTCGCTGGTGTGCCCGGTGAACAGCGGCCGGTGTACGGCGCGTTGAACGTCTGGCGCAAGGAGGTCGGGGCGGCGCCACGGTTCGGCTCGGCGCACTTCCGGCTGACCGCCGAGGCGCTTGCGCGCGCCACGTTCTGCTACCCGGACAGTGCCGCCGAACCCACGGACTTCGGCGTCGCGGACCGTATGCGGCTCATCTGAGACCGACAGTCAGGACGCGCTCAATGAACCGGCGCGCGGCTGACCGGCCACCCCGTCAGCAGACCGTGCCCGGCCGGGCCGCGGTGGCCCTCAACAGGTCGCGCACCAGGTCGAAGTCGATGTTCTCCGGCTTGCGGAAGCGCAGGCAGCCCTTGCCCGTGTCCTGTCCGGCCAGCCGCTCCTCGAATGCCGCGCGGACATCGGTGCGCAGCAGGTAGAAGGAGACGTAGTTCTTCTGGCTCGCGAAGGCGATCTCGGTGACCCCGTCCCGTTCGTAGGCGGGCATCCCGTAGGCCATGATCTCGCCGAAGCCCTTGAGTTCCTGGCGGCACATCAACCGCAGTCTGCCCAGGGCGTCCCGGCGCTCCGCCGGCACCTCGGCCAGGTATCCGTCGACGTCCTCCGCCTTGCTCTGCACCATGCGCACAGCGTAACGGCCGTCCCGAGGCCGGAAGGCGGTCTTGCCCCGGAGCCACGCACCCCTAACAATGCGCATGACAAAACCGAACGAACTTCGGTCACAGAGGTCATAGAGGGGACCCCCACATGAAGAAGCCTCTCCTCGGCGCGCTTTTCGCCGTTCTGCTCCTCGGAGCGGGAACGGCACCCGCTGTCGCGGCCACAAGCCACGACGCGGCGGCGCCGCAGAAGACGACACAAGCCGAGCAGATCACGGCCAAGGCGGTCGACTTCGCCGGTACGGTCGCGCTCAGCAACTGCTCCGGCTCCGTGGTCCGCACGGCCGCCTCGCTCCCGAGCGACCCGGCGCTCGTGCTCTCCAACGGGCACTGCCTGGAGACCGGCTTCCCCAGTCCGGGTGAGGTCGTCCTCGGCCGGAAGTCCACCCGCAGCTTCACCCTGCTGAACTCCGCGGGCAGCGGAGTCGGCACCCTGCGCGCCAGCAAGATTGCGTACGGGACGATGACTGACACCGACATATCGCTGTACCAACTCACCCGTACCTACGCCCAGATCGAGAGCACCTACGGCATCAAGGCGCTGGAGCTCAACGCCGCGCACCCGGTCCAGGGCACCGCGATCACGGTCGTCTCCGGCTACTGGAAGCGCACGTACAGCTGCAATGTCGACGGTTTCGTCTACCGGATGAAGGAGGGCTCGTGGACATGGAAGGACTCGGTCCGCTACACCTCCGCCTGCCAGACCATCGGCGGCACGTCCGGCTCCCCGGTGATCGACAACGCGACCGGCAAGGTCGTCGCCGTCAACAACACCGGTAACGAGGACGGGCAGCAGTGCACGGTCAACAATCCGTGCGAGGTCGACGAGAGCGGCAATGTGACGGTCCGGCAGGGCATCAACTACGCCCAGGAGACGTACGGCATCGTGCCGTGCATCGGCGCCGGCAGTCAGATCGACCTCAACCGGACCGGGTGCACCCTGCCCAAGCCGTAGTCGGAAAACGTCCGCGCGCGTCGCCCGGCCTGCCCCGGGCGACGCGCGCGGGGCGTGGTCCCGCAGGGTACGAGCGGCGGGGCGTCAGGTCCTGCGCCACCGGCCGTTGGTGCAGGAGAAGAGACCGAACGCGGCGAGACCGGCCGCTATGCGCGGCCAGCAGCCACGGGCCGAACGGGGTCTCGGCGAACGCGCTGTAGGCGTAGGCGACCCCGGTGCCCAGCGCCACGAGGATGTTCATTGAGGGTGCAGCCGACGGTCGCCTCGGTCGCCGCGGCGGGGGTCGACGCGGTGATGGTGATTGCGGTCTCCTGTTCGGGCGAGGGTACGTGGGCTGCGGCTGATTGTTCGGGGTGGGGTCCGGCCTCGGGTCGGTGATTTCGCCAGGTTCGCGGCCGGGTCAGTGGCCGGTGGCCAAGTCGGCGTACGCGCTCGGGGGCCAGGCGGCGAGGATCTTGGGCCGCAGGGTGGCGCCGAGGCGGTGGTAGAAGCGCTGAGCGTCGACGTTGTCGGCCTCCATGCCCCAGCGGATGAGCAGTCGCCCGGGTGCGGCCAGTGCGGCGAGAGCGGCCATGAGCTGCCGGCCGGCGCCGGCGTCGCGGTGCCCGGGGCGGACGTAGAGGTCGTCGAGGTTGAGCACGTCGCCGCCGGTCCACAGGTGCAGCTGGCGGACGGAGGAGACGTAGCCGACCGCCCGGCCGCCGCGCTCGGCCAGCAGGACGATCACCTCGGGGCGGCCGAGCAGGGCGCGCCACTGCCCATCGGTGACGTGTACCTGCGCCGCCTGGTCCTCGTGGGCGGCGATCTCGCGGACCATCGCGGCCACGTCGGCGGCGTCATCCGGCGTGGCCTGGCGGATTGTGACATCGGTCATCGTGGGGCGTCCTCTCGGGGGGTGGTGGACGGGGCGGATGCGGCGGCGGGAGCGGGGTGGACGGCTCCCGCCGCCGCGGTCGGGGTTCACGCGACACCGAGGTGTCACCGACGTCGCCGGGCTGGGGTCGGGGCCTCAGCAGTGGGCGTACTCGTGCGGGCGCAGCAGCATGGCCACGGCCATCGCCGGGAGCATGAGCAGGTGGCCCCACAGCATCAGGGCGCCGGTGTCGATGAGCTCGAGCGCCAGCGGCACGAACAGCACCAGGAAGGGCACGTACATGGCCGAGCCCATCTCGGCGATGGGCCGCCAGCGGTGGCCGCGGAACTTCATCCACGCGGACATGGCCACCGTCATGTTCGTCGCCATGATCAGCGCGCTGGTGTAAGGGCTGTGCATCAGTCCGGCGGCGCCGAGGGCGTCGAGGACGAACATCCACACCGGGTGCAGGACCACCATACCGACGGCCATGGCCACGACCATCTCGGCGAAGTGCAGGGCGAATTTCTTGGCGCTCAGGCGGTGGCCGTTGTGCGCCACGGCGTCGGTGGGCGCGGGGGCTGTGCTTGGAGTGGCGGGTTGGCTGTGCACGGCATGTCTCCAGGGATGGGCGCGGGTCACGGGACGAGGGCGTAGCCGGCCTCGGCGACTGCGGCGGCGATGTTGGCGCGGTCGACCGGCTGGGAGGCGGTGACGGTGACGTTGCCGGTGGCCAGGTCGACGGTGACGGACTCGACGCCGGCGACACTCGAGATCTCCTCGGTGACGGAGCGGACGCAATGCGCGCAGGTCATACCGGTCACCTCGAAAGTGGTCGAGCCGATGAAGGTGCGGGGGGTGCCGGAGAGCAAGGGGAACTCCTCGAGGTGTTGGTGGTGGTGCGGTCACGCGGTGGCCGCCCCGGGTGAGGCGGCCACCGCGGTCCGCGGCTGGTCGAAGGCAAGGTGTGGGCTCAGCCCTCGGGTGCCGTGCACGGCGTCCTGGATGGGGCCGATCTTCGCCTTCGTGTCGGCGCGGTCGCCGGCGATGTCGAAGGTGCCCAGCGCCGCGCGGCCCACGCCTTCATCAGCCAGGCGACAGGGCCTCCGAATCCTGCATCCGCCAGGCGACCACGACCAGCCAGATCATCCACGCCACGTCCAGGACGAAGGCCAGCACGATTGCGATCGTCTCCGTTCGCGAGAAACCCACGGAGCCGACCACCCAGCCCTGCACCAGGTAGGCGAGGCCGGAAAGCCCCATCAGGTGGGCTATCGGCCGCGGGACCCAAGCCGTCCGCACGAGCGCGGCCGCGAACAGGAGCAAAGCGAGTCCGAGGGCGAAGTTTTGGTAGCTCCTCACCCCCCACTCAAGCCAGCGGATTGCCTCGGCGCTCGCGAAGCGCGCCGCCTTCTCGGTACCCGGGGCGTCGGCCCACGTGTTCACGGCCTGCTTGAGGGCGACGCCATCCACCGCCTGGAGGACGCCGTACAGCGCCAGCGTCGCCACCGCCGAAGCGGCACCGAATCGACCCGCCCATCTCGCCGTTCCAGCCTGAACGTCCAGGGCGAAGAACAGGGCGAGCAGCCCCGCGAGGAAGATCGCCATGCCTGCGAACTGGCCGAGGTGTACGACTGTCCAGATCCCGCTGCCGGCGTACTCGGCGAACACAGCGGGGTGGTTATTTGCGTCCCCATCGGCGTGGAACTGGGTGACCGCGATGTACAGGAGTTGTCCCACGAGCAGCAGCGTGGCGGACAGACGCAGCGACTTGCGACGCGCCAGGGGTTCGGTGCGCGCGGAGGTGGCGCTGAGGGCGGGAAATGAGCTGGACACGGCAGACCTCCAGGTGGCGTGTGGAATGGACGGTGTCACGGGACGAGGACGTAGCCCGCCTCGTCGACGGCGGCGATGTCGGCGCGGTCCACGGGGCGAGAGGCGGTGACAGAGACATGGTCGAACCGAGGAAAATGCTGGACAGCAGGGGGAACTCCTCGAGGTGCTGGTGCGGTCAGGAGTAAGAGTCCGTGCGGGGGCCGGTGCGCCTCACCGGGGAAATCGCCAGGTTTTCCGCCGGGATCGGCCCGGTCGGTGACGGTGCGCCCCGTGCCCGTGGCCGGTGACGGCGGCGCTGGGCTTGCTGCTGGTGACGGCGATCGCGGTGAGCCCGGCGACGCAAAGCGCGGCGTCGATCTCGTGGCCGGTCATCATCAGCCCCGAGGCCAGTCCGGAGCTCTCGGCGGGCACGTCGCCCATGGCGGCAACGGCGATGGGCGACGAACGTCGGCCCGACGCCGGCGCCGACAAGCAGCGGGCAGCACGTCGGCGGGGTCTGGGTGCCGCCGGCACCTGGCGGCCAGCAGTAGCTCGCCTGCGCCCATGACGACCAGGCCGCCGAGGATCAGGGCGCGGGCGCCGCGGCGACCGAGCTGTGCGTGGCCAGCGCATGGGGCGACCGGTGCCCGTGGGTGGGGGCCGCCGGTTCGGCGGCGGGTGGGCCGACAGGGCTTCTCCGCGGAAGTGGGGGTGGTGGTCGGCTGCCACGCTCGCGGTCGGCATGCTCACTCACGCAGGGTCATTTCACCAGCGCGTTCGATACCGTTGGACTCGTGCTGGCCGGACGGAATCCCGAACGCGCGGCGATCGCCGCCCTGCTTGACGCAGCCCGCACCGGCAGCGGCGGCGCGTTGGTGGTGCGCGGCGTCGCCGGGGTCGGCAAGTCGACGCTGCTGGCTGACGCGCTGGCAACCGCGTTGGACCTGCGGGTGCTGCGCACCTCCGGCGTGGAGTCCGAATCGCCGCTGGCCTTCGCCGCGCTGCAACGGCTGCTGTGGCCGCTGCGCACCCGAATCGACGCCGTGCCGCCGCCGCAGGCCGCGGCGCTGCGCGCGGTGATGGGTGAGGCCGAGGGCGAGGGCGACCGCTTCCTGGCGTTTCTCGGCACGCTGAGCCTGCTTGCCGACGCTGCCGAACAGGCGCCGTTGCTGGTCGTCGTCGACGACGCGCAGTGGCTCGACGACGCGTCGGCAGCTGCGTTGCTGTTCGCCGCCCGTCGGCTGCAGGCCGAGCGCGTGGCGCTGCTGTTTGCCGCCCGCGACGGCGACGCCCGCCGCTTCGACGCCGGGGACCTGCCCACCGTCGTGCTCGGCGGCGTGACCGGCGCCGACGCCGGCGCGCTGCTGTCCGCCCGCGCGGGGACCGACATCGACCCGGCGGTGCGCGACCAGCTGGTCGCGGGCACCGGCGGCAACCCGCTCGCGCTGGTCGAGCTGGCCGGGGTGCTCACCGCCGACCAGCTGGCCGGCCGGGCGCCGCTGCCCACCCCGCTGCCTCTGACCGGCGGCGTGGAGCGCGCTTTCCTCGACCGCTACCGCCACCTCGACGAGCCCGCGCAGCGGTTCCTGCTGGTCGCCGCGACCGACGACACCGCCCGCCTGACCGTGGTCCGCGCCGCCGCCGAGCGCCTCGAATCCGCTGATTCCGCCCTGGATGCCGTGGAGCGGTCCGGGTTGCTGCGCGTGGACGGCGATGCCGTCGCCCTCTACCACCCGCTGGTGCGCTCGGCGGTCTACCGGGCAGCCACCAGCGCGCAGCGCCGCGCCGCGCACCGAGTGCTCGCTGACGTGCTGACCGGCGACTCCGAGCGGCGGACCTGGCATCTGGCCGCCGCCGCCGACCGGCCCGACGAGGACATCGTCGCCGCCCTTGACGGGGTTGCCGAGCGCGCCGCGGACCGCGGTGGCCACGAGGCCGCGGCCGCCGCGTGGGCCCGCGCCGCCGAGCTCACCGTCGGCGGTGAGGCCCGCGGCCGGCGGCTGTACCTTGCCGCGTCCTCGGCCTGGCTGGGCTCGCACCCGTCGCGCGCCTCGGCACTCGCCCAGGCCGCTGCGGCGGAGGTGATCGATCCACTGCCACGAGCGCAACTGCTCGCGCTGCAGGGGCAGATCGAGTGGAACACCCATTCGCTGAACGACGGCTATGACCTCATCTTGCAGGCCGCCGAGGTCGCCGCCGACGTGGACGCGGCGCTGGCGGCTCAGCTGGCGATGCTCGCCGCGGCGCTGGCGGCGTTCGGCGCCCGATCCCCGCGCGTGCTGAACCCGACCGTGCTGGTGCCCGAGCCCGCGCCGGACGCGCCGCCCCGGGTGCGGGCGGTGTGGGCTCTGCTGCACGGGTTCGGTGCCGTCGCCCGCAGCGACTGGGCGGCCGCCACAGAGTTCTTCCGGTGCGCGTTCGTCGTCACCGACGCGGACCCGGTCGACGACCATGTGCTGCAGCCCAACCTGGGCATCGCCGCGATACTGATCGACGATGACGAGCGCGGACTGCGGCTGCACGAGCAGCAGCTGACCGCCGCCCGCCGCGCCGGCGCGCTGAACATGGTCGAGCACGCCCTCACCCGCGGCGTCCACTTCCAGATCGCGGCCGGCGCCTGGTCGAAGGCCGCCGGTGCCGCCGCCGAGGCGCTGCCGCTGACCGCCGGCACAGGCCACCCGGGGCTGACCGCGCTGCCCACCGCGCAACTCGCCCTGGTCGCGGCGCTGCGTGGAGACGACGCCGACCGTCATCTGGATAGGGTCACCGAGATCCGACACAAGCACCCGGTCGGCATTACCGACGGCCTCGTCGCCGACCTGACGCATTGGGCCCGCGGGCTGCGCGCGGCCGCGCAGCCGGCGACCGCGCTGCACCACCTCCAGCAGATCGAAGGGCCGGCATGGCGCCGCCTGGCCGCCCTCGACCTGTTCGACGCCGCCCTCCGCGGCGACCGCCCCGACCTCGCCCGCACCTGGCTGGCTGAGCTGGAGCAGTTCGCCGCGGGGACCGGTCTGCCGGCCGCGACCGCGGTCGTCGAGCACGGCCGCGCCCTGCTCGCCGGCGGCGGCGACGCCGAGACCCACTTCCAGCGGGCACTCGCCGCGCACGTCGGCTCGCCGCGGCTGCCCGACCGGGCCCGCACCCACCTGGCCTTCGGCGAGCACCTGCGCCGCGCCCGCCGCCGGGTCGACGCCCGCGAGCACCTGCGCACCGCGCTGGCGCTGTTCGAGGACCTCGGCGCCACCCCGTGGGCTGAGCGGGCCGCGCAGGAGCTGCGCGCCTCCGGGGAGACCGCCCGCCGCCGCGACGTCACCACCGCCACCGAGCTGACCCCGCAGGAACGCCAGGTCGCCGCCCTGGTCCGGCAGGGCCTGTCGAACCGGGAGGTGGCCGCGCAGCTGTTCGTCAGTTCACGCACCGTCGACTTTCACTTGAGGAACTGCTACTCCAAGTTGGGCGTCAGCTCCCGCGCCGAGCTCACCGCTCTCCCGCTCGACCTATGACCGGCATGTCCCTGCACCTGAAGACCGCCTCAGTCGCTGTCGCTCACCGATCCTCGCTGTCGGCAGGTCACTCAGGGCGAGGGTGACGGAGCCGTCGGCTGCCGCGGTGAGTTCCGGATCGGCCAGAGTTGCGGGGGGAAGGGGCAGGACGAGCAGGAACCCGGCTGGCAGTGAGGGTTCGCTCCACATCCCCTCCGCTTCGTCACCGATCGTGCCCCAGACGGGTTCCACGCCGCCGTCGAGGGGTTCGGCGGTCGTGCCGGGCAGCGGGAGCGTACCTGCACCGCGCTCCTGCGCTGGTGCCTTCCGGCTCGTCAGGGCTTGCGGCCGATGAAGGCGACGGCGCCCTCGCGCGGTGTCTCCCCGGCCTCGACCTTCCCGCCCGGAGGAACCCAACCCCGCCAACGGTGCTTCACCAACACCACCCGGGCAAGATCCTTGTCGAACACCCAGACCTCGGCTGCAAGAGGCTCCATCGGTCCCCGCCGGGCAGCAGTCAGCCACCGGCAGGCCCCGTCGAACTCGGCTATCGCCTGTTCAGCGTCGTTCACCGCCGCTTCGACGGCCCGCTCATGAAGGTCCCACCCAGCGGCAATATGCCGAATCTCGAACCGAACCCTCGATAACGTCGGGAGTAGGCAAGACACATATCGCCGTCGCCCTCGCGGTCGCCGCCTGCAGGGCCGGGTTCTCCGTCTACTTCACCACCCTCGACGACATGGTCCGCAAGCTGAAGAGCGCCGACGCCATCGGCCGACTCGCCGGAGCCCTTCGTGCCTACCTCCGGCCGAACATCCTGCTGCTCGAAGCACTCCCGGCCGGGATGCGCGCGGTGGCGTACGTGGCGGTCGTCGACGCGGGGGAGGAGCAGCGGCTCTCCTCCGCCGCCGAGGTCACCGTGCGCTGGGCGCACGCGGGGGAGGAACTGACGGACCTGGTCCGCGCGGCGGAGCTGCCGGGCGAGGCGAGGTCGGGGGCCGCATGGCTCGCGGGGGAGTCGGGGACCGTACGGACGCTGCGCCGCCACCTGGTCGAGGAGCGCGGGATGCCCAGGTCGGCGGTGGAGTTCAGTGGTTACTGGCGGCGCAGGCTGACCCAGGACGACGCCCCGACCGAGGAGGACCTGGCCTGGGCGAAGGAGCGTGCGGCGGAGGACCGGGCCCCGTCCTGAGGGCTGTCCCGTACCCACTGGCAGGCGTGCGACGACAGCTACGGCACCTCGCCCGCAGCTCCCGCTTCGAAACACTGAGGCCCGCCGACGGCGACGGGCCTCACAAAGGGGCCGCCCTTGACCGACGGAGTCGACGGCCAACCCCTTGCGCGCGGAAGCCGCTTACTTCGTCACAGCGTTCAACGCGTTCACGATCCCCCGCCCGTAGAACCCGTTGTGGTTCTTCGAACCCTTGCACACGGCGTCGATCTTGCCGTCGGAGTCGATGTCGTACGGATCCGTGCACGGCGTGGCGTCGGCCTCGGAGTACAACAGGGCCTTCACCTGGCCGGCGGTGGCGTGCGGGTGCGTCGACTTGATGAGGGCGGCCACCCCCGCGACGTGCGGGGACGCCATCGACGTGCCCGCCCTGTAGGCCCACGTGCCGCCGGGCATCGTGCCGAGGATCCCACTTTCGGTGGCCGGCGGGGCCGGGGGCTGGTAGAGGATGGAGTCGCCTCCGGGCGCGGCGACGTCCACGACGTTCAGACCGTAGTTGGAGAACGACGACTTGATGCCCTTCGCGCCCGTCGCGGCCACGGTCACCACACCGGGCAGCTGGGGCGGCAGGACCAAGCACTTGTGCGGGTCGATCACGCGGTCGCCCGGCGTGCCGTCGTTCGGGGAGGCGGGGTCGGTGATGGAGTCCGCGTCCAGGTCGCGGCGCTCGTTGCCCGCGGCCGAGACGTTGACCGTGCCCTTGCGCTCCGCGTACCGCGAGGCCCGGGTGGTGGCGTCGACGAGTGCCCTCTGGTCCGGGTCGTCGAGGCAGTTGAAGTTCCAGGGGTCGGTGTAATAGCTGTTGTTGGTGACGTCCACGTGGTGTTCGGCCGCCCAGACGAAGCCGCAGACCACGGCCTCGGTGTAGATGTAGTCCGCCGGGGTGGACACCTTGATGCCGGCGACCCGCACGCCGGGCGCGACGCCGGTCATGCCGATGCCGTTCTTGGCTGCCGCGATCACACCCGCGACATGCGTACCGTGGGCGGCGCCCTCCGACGCGCTCGGCCGCCAGGCCCCGTCCGCGGTGTCCGGCTTGCCCGAGACGCAGCTGACGGACGCCTCGCGGTTGAAGTTCGGGGCGAGGTCGGGATGGGTGTCGTCCACGCCGGTGTCGATGACGGCGACCGTGACGTCGCGGCTGCCGAGCGTCTTCTTGTGCGCCTTGTCCGCCTTGATGGCGGGCAAGTCCCACTGCGACGGCTCCAGGGGGTCCTGGCCTTCGGCCGCCTGAGCGCTCGCGACCTCCTTGGCGCTGAGCACCCGCGTCGCGCCGACCTCGGTCGTCGACTGCGCGGCAAGGGGCGCGTTGCGGGTGGCGCCGGCCGACTGCACGCCCGGAACCTTACGGGCGGTCCGGGCGAAGTCGCGGTTCGAGGAGTGGACGACGATCACCCCGATCTGGTCGTACGAGATCACGATGGTGCCGCCCGCGTCGGCGATGGCCTTCTTCACCGCCGTGGACGGGCCTTGTCCGGTAGCGACGTTGACGATGTAGCTGAGGGAGGTCGCGTCGGCCGTCGTGGCCGTCGTGGCCGTCGTGGCCGTCGTGGCCGTCGGGACCGCCTCGGCCGCCGACGCCGTGACGTTGGGCAGGCAGGCGAGGGCGGTCGCCATGACCATCCCCAGCGGAAGGGCGACGAGGCGACGGGAGCACGTGCGCGGCGCTGTCATAGAGGTCTCCAGTTGGTTCGCGGTATGGGTGGTATGACGCGTGCGGAGACTCAACAAGTTGATCGGCGGGCTTACTTGGCTGTTCGCAGGGCGTTGACGATGCCGAAGCCATGGAACCCGTTCACGTGCTTGCCACCCGTGCAGGTCGCGTCCACGACCCCGTCGCCGTTGCGGTCGTAGGGGCCCTTCGGGCCGGATCAGCGAGTGCGGCCCGCTCCCCGCACGGCCTGGATCAGCGGGCGCGGCCCGCTCCCCGCACGGCCCGACCCGCCAGCACCTGCGTCCGGCGGCCGTCCTCGATGACGAAGCGGCCGTCGATCAGCACGTGCGGGATGCCGACGGGCAACGTACGCGGCTGTTCGAACGTCGAGCCGGCCGCCACCGTCTCCGGGTCGAAGAGGACCAGGTCGGCGCGGTAGCCCTCGCGGACGTACCCCCGGTCGGGCAGCCGCAGCCGGGCCGCCGGGCGGGAGGTGAGGTGGGCGACGCACTCCTCCAGTGACAGGATGCCCAACTCCCTTACGTACCGGCCGAGATACTGCGGGAACGTGCCGTACGCGCGCGGGTGCGGCTTGTCGCCCTGGAGGATGCCGTCGCTGCCACCGGTGTGGACACGGTGGCGCATGATCTGCCGGACGTTCTCCTCGTGGCCCACGTGCTGGAGGATCGTCGAGCCGAGCCGGTCGTCGAGGAGCAGCCGCCGGGCGGTCGCCCAGGGGGCCTCGCCCCGCAGCCGCGCGGACTCGGCCACCGTACGGCCGACATGGTCGGCGAGGGCGGGCATGCTCACACCGGAGATCTCGATGGTGTCCCACTCGATCGGCACGCCGTGGCAGCCGTCCGAGCCGATGACCTCCAGGTGGTGGCGGACGGTTTCCGCCGTCGCGTCGTCCGCGAGCCGTTCCAGGACGGCCTCCGGGCCGCCCTCGCTCGCCCAACTGGGCAGCATGGCCACGAGTGTGGTGCAGCCGGGGGTGTACGGATACGTGTCGAGGGAGATGTCCGCGCCCGCGGCGAGAGCGTCGTCGAGGAGGGCCAGCAGGTCCGGCGCCCTGCCCTTGTTCACGCCGAAGTTCATGGTGGCGTGCGCGAGATGGAGGGCGCAGCCCGCGTGACCAGTGAGCCGGACCATCTCCTCGTATGCGCCGAGCGCGCCCGCCCCGTACGAACGGTGGTGCGGGCAGTAGTAGCCGTCGTGCCGGGCCACCACCCGGCACAGCTCGGTGAGTTCGGCGTCGTCGGCATACATGCCGGGGGTGTACGTCAGCCCGGACGACATGCCGACCGCGCCGTCCGCCATCCCCTGCGCGACGAGCTCCTTCATCCGGGTCAGCTCGGCGTCGGTGGCGGGGCGGTCGTCCCAGCCGACGGCGTACATCCGCACGGTGCCCTGCGGGATGAGGTACGCGGCGTTGACCGCGATGCCCTCGCCGCCGAAGTTGCGGTCGAGACGGTCCAGGTACTCGGCGACCGTGCGCCAGTCGAAGTCGATGTCACCGCCGTCGCCGTTCCAGCCGGTGATCGCCTTCCGCACTTCGGCGAGGGTGCGGGTGTCGACCGGGGCGTACGACAGCCCGTCCTGGCCGAGCACTTCGAGGGTGACGCCCTGGGCGGCCTTCGCGCTGTGATCAGGATCGCGGAGAAGCGCGAGGTCGCTGTGGGCGTGCATGTCGACGAAGCCGGGGGAGAGGGCGAGGCCGTCGGCGTCGAGGGTACGGCGGGCGGTCGGGCGGGGGCCGTGCCCCTCGCCCTCCTTGCGGATCTCGGCGATCCGGCCGCCGGTGATGCCGATGTCGGCGCGGTAGGAGGGGGTGCCGGTGCCGTCGATGACGGCGGCGTCGCGGATGACGAGATCCATGGTGTGCGGCCTTTCCGCGCCGGTGTTCTTTCCCCTCCCTTCCCCGCCCCTTCCCGTGACCGGGGGCGCTGCCCCCCAGCCCCCTGGTCCTCAAACGCCGGACGGGCTGGAGCGGGCCCACAACCGGGGGCGCTGCCCCCGCACCCCCGCTCCTCAATCGCCGGAGGGGCTGGAGTGGAAATCGCCGGAGGGGCTGGAGTGGGCCCGAGGGCAGCGCCCGCGGGGATCAGAAGAACGTGCGGATGTAGTCCGTGACGGTGCCGTCCGCCTCGACAAGCGGAATCAACTGCCACTTGTCGAACGACGTGCACGGGTGCGACAGCCCCATGCCGACCCAGTCCCCGACCTCCAGTGCCGCTCCGGCCTCGGTGCGCAGCCACGCGTGCTGGTCGGACAGCTTGGTGACGGTGATGCCGGTGGCGGCCCGCACCGAACCGTCCCGCCCGGACCGCACGACCTGCGCCTGCGGAAGATCGAGGTCGTACGCCGCGTCCCGCTTCCCCGCGTTCACGAACGCCTGCTCGTCGGACGGCCGCGAGACGACCTGGGCCCAGAGACGGAACGCGGGCTGCAGGGCGCCCTCCTCCGGGACCCGGTTGAACGGGGTGAGGTGCAGGTAGTGCCCGTCGTCGTGCGAGACGTACGCCCCCGAACGCAGCAGCTTGCATACGGGACGAGTGAGTTCGGGGATCTCCGCGAAGACTTCCGCGACCGTGTCGAACCAGGCGCTGCCGCCCGCGCTGATCACGATCCGGTCGTCGGCGGCCAGTGCGGCGAACCGGTCCGCCTTGTCGAGGTCGGCGGCCACCCGGACGAGCCGCTGCAGCCAGTCCCGTACCCGCTCCGTGGACGCGTCCGGCACCTCGCCCTCGTAACCGGCGACCCCGACCAGACGCAGCGTCCCCACCGCGGCCACCGCGTCCGCGATCGCCGCGCAGTCGGCCTCGGTACGGGCACCCGTGCGGGCCCCCTCACCGGCGCCGAGTTCCACGACCACGTCCACCTGACGGACCGCACCCGCGGCGCGCAGCGCTTCGTCCATCAGCTCGACGCCGCGCACCGAGTCGACGTAACAGATGAAGTGGAAGTCGGGGTCGGAGTCCAGCTCGCCGGCGAGCCAGCGCAGTGCGACCGCGTCGACGAGCTCGTTGGCGAGGAAGATCCGTTCGATCCCGTATGCGCGGTACACGCGGACCTGGTGCGGCACGGCGGCGGTGATGCCCCACGCGCCGTGCTCCAGCTGCCGGGCGAAGAGCTGCGGCGCCATGGACGTCTTGCCGTGCGGGGCGAACGCGAGCCCGTGACGCTCGGCGTACGTCTCCAGCAGCGCGAGGTTGTGCGCGACGGACTCGGCGGAGAGGGCGAGGACGGGCGTCGTGAAGCCACCGGTGAAGAGGTTGCGGCGCTCGGCGGCGAGGGCGCCGACCGTGAGTCCGTCGGCGTCGGGCGGGAGCGACTTGAAACGGTGGTCGACCCGCTCGGCGGCGAGTTCACCGAGCGTGTGGGGAGCTGTCGCGACGTTCTCGTCGGTGGCCATGGACCCTCCTCGAAATCTGTTCGTTGCACCATATGCAACACCCGTTGCGCATATCGCTTGACGCTGTCTAACATCCGAGCCGACGCCGGGTCAATGGTGAGAGCCGGTGCGGAGCGCTGACCAGCGAGGAGCCCAGATTGTCCGGACCCGCAGCCGCGGGACGTGGAGCCGCCACCGCCGATGTCGTCTGCCTCGGTGAGTCCATGGTGACGTTCCTGCCCTCGCAGCCCGGCCGCCTCGCCGACGTCCCGTCCTTCGGGCGCGCGATCGGGGGCGCCGAGTCCAATGTCGCCTGCGCGCTCGCGGCGGCGGGACACCGCGCGAAGTGGGTCGGCCGGGTCGGTGCGGACGGGTTCGGCGACCATCTCGTCGACGCGATCGCGGCCTACGGGGTCGACACGTCGGCAGTCCGGCGCGACTCCGACCGCCCCACCGGCATCTACTTCCGTACGGCGGCGGACCGGGCGACGGGCACCCATGAAGTCGCGTACTACCGGGCCGGGTCGGCGGCTTCCGCGATGTCCCCGGCGAACGTTCCGTACGCGGACCTGCTCGACGCGCGCATCCTGCACCTGACCGGTATCACGGCGGCCCTCTCCGCGGACTGCCTGTCCCTGCTCCGTTCCCTCACCGAGCCCCGCCCGGGCCGCCCGTTGATCTCCTTCGACGTGAACCACCGCCCGCACCTGTGGCGCGCCGGCGACGAGGGGCCGGGCGTGCTGCTCGACCTCGCGCGCCGCGCCGATCTCGTCTTCGTCGGTGAGGACGAGGCGGAGGAGGCCTGGGGGCTGCGGGGCGCCGACGCCATCCGTGCGGCACTGCCGGAGCCGGCGGTGCTCGTGGTCAAGCGGGGGTCGGAGGGGGCGACGGTCTTCTCGGGGCGCCGCCCCGAACCCCGCTCCTCGATCGCCGGAGGGGCCGGTTCTTCCGTCACAACCGTCCCCGCTCTCCACGTGGACGTCGTCGCCGCCGTCGGCGCCGGCGACGCCTTCGCCGCCGGTTTCCTCTCCGCCACCCTCCGCGAGCTCTCCGTCCGCGACCGCGTCCGCCACGGCCACCTCATGGCCGCCGCCGTTCTCACCGTCCCCGGCGATCTCACCCAGCCGCCGGCCCGTGCCCAGGCCGACGAACTCGTCGCTCTCGACGACGCGGCCTGGGGGAGACTTCGTCTCGGTCCCGGCTGGACGGCAGCCGACCGCGCCGGCATCGACCGGAGCCCGGCCCCGCAGGAGGTACACCCGACATGAGCCAGACCGTCGACCGCGCGCTGAGCATCCTGCCGCTCCTCGCCGAGGGCCCCGCCGACCTCGGCCAGGTCGCCGACCGCCTCGGCGTCCACAAGTCCACCGCGCTCCGCCTGCTCCGTACGCTGCACGAACACGGTCTCGTCTACCGCCAGCAGGACCAGCGCTACCGCCTCGGCGCCCGCCTCTTCGCCCTCGCGCAGGAGGCCGTCGAGAACCTCGACGTACGCGAGATCGCCCACCCCCACCTCGTCGAGCTCAACGCGCAGTGCGGGCACACCGTCCATCTCGCGGTGTACGAGGAGGGGGAAGTCCTCTACATCGACAAGGTCGAGAGCCGCTACCCGGTCCGGATGTACTCGCGGATCGGCAAGCCCGTCGCGATCACCGTCGCAGCCGTCGCCAAGCTGCTGCTCGCGGATCTGTCCGAGCCCGAACGGCGGGCGATCGCCGAGAAGCTCGACTACCCCATGTACACGTCCCGTTCGGTCCCGAACGCCGGTGCCTTCCTCAAGGAACTCGCCGTCGTCCGCGAACAGGGCTGGGCCACCGACCTCGGCGGCCACGAGGAGTCCATCAACTGCGTCGGCGCCCCGATCCGCGGCGCGGACGGCCGTGTCGCCGCTGCCATGTCGGTCTCCGCACCCAATGTGGTGGTCACGGCCGAGGAACTCCTCACCCAGCTCCCGCTGGTGCGCCGCACCGCCGACACCATCAGCCGGGAGTACTCCGGCACTCCCCAACCCAAGAAGGCCTGAACCGCGATGACCGAGAAGACCGCCCTCACCCCCAGCACCCACACCACGCCGCCCGCCAAGTTCTCGCACGGCGTGAAGAAGGGGAACATCCTCCAGGTCGCCGGCCAGGTCGGCTTCCTGCCCGCCGATCGCGATGGGACTGGCCGGGCCCCCACCTTGGCCGGCCCGACGCTGCGCGAGCAGACCCTCCAGACGTTCGCCAACGTCAAGGCGATCCTGGAGGAGGGCGGCGCGAGCTGGGACGACGTGATGATGATGCGCGTCTACCTCACGGACGTTGACCACTTCGCGGAGATGAACGAGATCTACAACACGTACTTCGGCGAGCAGAACCTCAAGGAGGCCCCTGCCGCGCGTACGACGGTGTACGTGGGCCTCCCCAAGGGCCTGCTGATCGAGATCGACGCGCTCGCCGTCCTCAGCTGAACGGTCCCCGGCTGATCCGCCTGCCCCACCGCACCACCACGCCACACGGCACGGCGCCCCGCATCGAGGGGGGCGCCGTGCCGCACCCCACCAGCGCGGTGGTCAGACGATCATGACCGGGACGTCGTAGTGCGGGATCCACTTGTCGCGGGTGACGATCGTCATTCCCTCGGTCTGGGCCTGTGCGACCAGTATCCGGTCGAAAGGATCGCGGTGATGGGCGGGCAGCCTGCCTGCCCGTACGCCGTGTCCTGCGGTGATCGGCAGCGAAGTGAACTGGCTGTCCCGGACCCGTTCCGCCAGGTCCTTCGGCCCTTCCAGCTTGCCGAGTGACTGCTTGATCGCGATCTCCCAGGCAGAGACCGCGCTGATGTACACGGAAGGTTCCGTGTCGAGCAGGTCCTTGATCTCCCCGGAGAGTTCGGAGGAATCGTCGAGCCACCAGAGGATCACATGTGTATCGAGCAGCAGGCGCATCAGTGCATCCCGAAGGCGTCGGCGATCTCGTCGGGCAGCTCGTCGAAGTCGGCGGCGAGGTGGATCTGCCCCTTCAAGGATCCGCGTCCCGTCCGCCTGACCTTGGGGTGCAGCGGAACGACCTTGGCCACCGGCTCACCGGCCTTGCTGATCACGACTTCCTCGCCGGTGGCGACCTGTTCGAGGATGCGCGAGAAGTGGGTCTTGGCCTCGTGCACGTTGTACTGGCGGGCTGCTTCCATGGCTGCCTCACACGTGGGATCGAGAGGTGGACTAAGTGCTGGACTAAGCACAGGATCACCATAGCGCACATGCAGCAGCGCCACCGGGGGAGCGGTGGCGCTGCTGGTCAAGGACTGGTGCTCAAGGACGCCGGGTCATGGGTTACGGCAGGCCGTGGACGTGCGGGGTTCGACCAGGCGTTGCCCGACTTGGCGTCCCAGTTGGGGTGCCGGCGAGTGCCGGGGGTAGGACACGGGGTGTCGCGGGGTGGAGCGGAGGTGGAACGAGGAGGGGTGGCCACCGCTGGGCGACAATCTGGTCCAGACCAATTGAGTTGTCAAGGCTTCCGACGCCGGCGGCTGCGATCGGCGGGCTCGACGGCCGTGGTGGGCGCGATGGAATCGCGCGGTCCGGTGGTCCGGACCGCTGTCGGCCGAAGTCACCCGGAGGCACATTCCGTTGACACTTTCCGGTGATCTTTTCGCGCGCAGTTCGAGGTCTCTCGCGGGTGGGTGGGCCGAGATCGTCGGACAGTGACCGAGCCCCGCCTCCGGAGCCTGCCGTCGATCCGCGAAGATCCATTCTGACGTGCGCGAACGAATTCTAAACATGGGGAATCGGAACGGAGTCCGGTAACCCTCCGCAGTGGTACGGAACTTAACGAGTCTTGGTTTCGTCCGATTTCGCACCGACGTGTTGCGCGCGAGTCACCCCCGCGCCGCGCACACCTTGTCGTACTGGCCTCCGAAAGGTGTTCTCTGGCTGGTAAGACGTGGATAAAGTGCTGACGCAGAAGCACGGAGCAGGAGCGATTGCGGCCGTTGTCGTCACGACAACGGCCGGAGCCGAACGGGGAACCAGCGTGCCGACCGCAATAACAGTGACCAGTGCTGATCTCGTGCTGCCGTCGACCGACCAGCAGACACCGACAGCCGCTTTACTCCGGGCTCCGGAAGACCAGACCATGGACCAGGCGATCGGCGACATGCATGTGCTGCTGGAGCAGCACGGGTATGTCGTCGCCATCTACGCGGCCAACCTGCCGATCGCCCATGAGCGCAGGATGCACTCCGTCAGATCGGTCCTGGAGAGTGACCGGATCGCCCTGCTCAAGGTGGATCTGCCACCGTTGGGCATCGCCGTACTGGTGCGTCAGTTGCGTCAGTTGTCGATCTGCGACTTCAGCCCGGGGGTGGTGGCGTCCGCCGCCCGGCTGCTGCCCCACTACATCCACGCCGGCGCCCTGTTGAACTCCGTCACCAAGCTGGACCGGGTCCCGGTCAGCCTGAAGACGCACGCCAGGTCCTGGGTTCCGGGCTCCCAGTTCGCCGTCCTCGCGGGCCCGAACCCGCAGCTCATCAAGGTCGGCCCGACCGTCAAACCTCTGGACGGCCCCGAATTCGCCGCGGATCTGCTGGTCGCCAAGGGGCAGTCGCAGTCCGAATGGGTGCAACAGACCTTGGCTCCTGCATGGAAGGTCCAGGCCATTCACGAGGCCGCCCTGCCTTCCGATTCCCCCGGCTGGTGGGGGACCGGAAAGCTGGTGGAATTCGCCGCTTACCTTCCGGACATCTCCGTGCTGTACCAACTCGTCGCATCGGTAAGGCGGGAGATCTGCCGCTGGTGCGGAATGGAGCTCATCGGGGACCGTTGCGCATTCTGTACGTCACCGCTTCACGCTCCCGAGAACCGCTTGGCTTCCAGCGGTGTCCTCAGCCAGGGGGCACCTGCACCACCGGGTTCCTAGCGCGCCCGGACTCCTCCACGGCCGCATATATCCACGTACCGCTCCCCGACCACCGCTCCTGCGCCCCACTCCCTGTCATATGCCATCCCGGTCAATCTGCACACAGGGCCCATGGACAGGTCTACGCGCAGATACAGACGCAGATTCAGACATAAAACGATTTCCCGCACATCCTTCTGTCCGCTGCCCCACGCATCCGATACGAACGAGGTTGTCCGGCCCATGAACTCCCGCCAGCGCCGCGGCGTGATACTCCTGCTCCTGTCGGTCCTGTGCGCCTTCGGCGCCTTCGCCGGGGTGCTCTCGGTGATCAGCGACGTCAACTCGAAGGTCGGACCCGAGGTCTCCGCCTACCAGGTGAAGTCCAACGTCGCCCCCTACACGGCGCTGTCCGCCGGGCAGTTCAAAAAGATCACGATGCCGAAGCGCTGGCTCTCGGCCAACGCCGTGACCGACCTCGCCGAGGTCGACGGCAAGATAGCCGTCACCCAGCTGCGCGAAGGCTCGCTGCTCCAGTCGGACATGATGCAGAAGCGCCCCGAACTGCAGCCCGGTGAGCAGGAGATCGCCATCATGATCGACGCCGCTACCGGTGTCGCCGGCAAGATCACCCCCGGTGCGACGGTCAACATCTATGCCACCTTCGCCGGGGAGAAGGACGGCGACCACTCCCAGTCGAAGGTCATCGTCTCCAACGCCAAGGTCCTGGACGTCGGCAAGCTGACCGCCCTGGAGCCGAACCGCGACGGCAAGTCCAACATGGGCACCGAGGCCGTCCCGATCACCTTCGCGCTCAACACGCTCGACACCCAGCGCATCGCCTATGCCGAGTCCTTCGCGGAGCACGTACGCCTCGCGCTCGTCGCCTCCGGCAGCGACAGCACCATCCGCCCGGGCGACCGCACCTACACGCTCGACAAGGACAAGTGAGGATCGAATGACCACGAGGATCCTCCCGGCAGTCGGCGACGCCGACGCGGCCAGATCCGTCACCACCCTGCTCAGCCAGCTCCCCGACGCCGAGCCAGGGGCTCCCGTCGGCGACTCGACGCAGCTGATCGACACCCTCGCCCGGCTCGCGGGCGAGTCGCTCGACGAACTGCCCGAGGTCGTGCTGGTCCATGAGCGGATCGGCCCGGTGCCGGCTCTGGAACTGATCCGGGAGGTCTCGCTGCGCTTCCCCGCCATCGGGGTCGTGCTGATCACCGCCGACGCCAGCCCCAGCCTGTTCGCCGCGGCAATGGAGTCCGGCGCCCGCGGCCTGGTCACCCTGCCGCTGAGTTACGAGGAACTGGTCAACCGGGTCCAGTCCGCCGCCCAGTGGTCGGTCGGAGTACGCCGCCACCTGGGCACCGGAGGCGATGTCTTCACCGGTCCCGGCGGCACGGTCGTCACGGTCAGCGGCGCCAAGGGCGGTGTGGGCGCCACCGTCACCGCGGTCCAGCTCGCCCTGGCCTCCCAGACGTCGGGCCGTACGGTCGCTCTCGTCGACATGGACCTCCAGGCCGGTGACATCGCCTCGTACCTCGATGTGCAGTTCCGGCGCTCCGTCGTCGACCTGGCGGCGATCACCGACATCTCTCCCCGCGTCCTGTCCGACGCCGTGTTCAGCCACAGCTCCGGCCTCGCCCTGCTGCTGGCGCCCGGCGAGGGCGAACGCGGCGAGGAGGTCAGCGACCGGTCCGCCCGCCAGATCGTCAGCGCCCTGCGGTCGCGGTACGAGGTCGTGGTCATCGACTGCGGCAGCCAGCTCCAGGGCGCGAGCGCGGCGGCCATCGAAATGGCGGACACGGCGCTGCTCGTCACCACCCCGGACGTGATCGCGGTGCGCGGCGCGAAGCGCACCGTACGGATGTGGGAGCGGCTGCAGATCCGCAAGGCGGAGGAGACGCTCACCCTCGTCAACCGGTTCATCCGCAACACCGAGATCCAGCCCCCGCTGATCGAGAAGATCACCGGGACCCGGATGGCGAACACGGCCGTCCCCGCGAACTTCAAGGAGCTCCAGGGCGCCGTCGACGCGGGGCGGATGCATGAACTCGATGCCAAGAGCACGGTGAAGCAGGCGCTGTGGGGCCTGGCCGGAGAGCTGGGGATCGTGAAGGTCCCCGAAAACGCGGACAGGCGCGGCAAGTTCAAGAACGACCGAGGCTCGATCGGGCGCCCGCGCAGACGGCGCGACGGTGACACCGGGGGCCGTGCGACGACCGAGGAGGCACGTTGAGCCATGACGACCACCGAGATGAACGGCCCGGAGATACGGGAAACACAGGGAGTACGGGGACGGCGTTACCGCACAGCCGACCGTGAGCACGACGGCTGCCGCGTGACGGGGCGGGACCGTGACCGCGGTCAGACCGCCATCGAGTTCCTGGGCGTCACACCGCTGATCATCCTGCTGATGATTGCACTGTGGCAGTGCGCGCTGATCGGTTACACGTTCTCCCTGGCGGGGAACTCGGCGGACGAGGCCGCCCACAAGGGCGCCATCTCCGGCGGTCTGCGCGCACAGGCATGCAGGCAGGTCGCCACCGAGCACCTTCCGAAGGCATGGCGGGAGAAGTCCAGGACGACGTGCCGCTCCTCGTCCGACATGTACAAGGCCGAGGTCAAGCTCAAGGTGCCGGTCCTGGTGCCCGGCGTCCTGAACTGGCCCTTCCACGTCACCGGCAACGCCGCCGCACCGCTGGAGGGCTGAGCGATGAACACACGCACGCACACACCCGCACGCACCACCCGCCGCCGCGACCGGGGTCAGGTCGCCATCGAGTACATGGGCTTCATCCCCCTGCTGCTCCTGGTCGGCCTCCTCGCGATCCAGATGGGCGTTGCCGCGTACGCCGCCAACCAGGCGGGCACCGGCGCCCGTGCGGGAGCCCGCCTGTCCAGCATGTCCGCCAGCGGGTCCGACTGCGCGGGGGCGGGCAGGGACGCGATGAGCGACTGGACCGCGAACAGGGCCCGCTTCAGGGCGAAGCCCTCCTTCGACGAGGTCACCTGCACCGTCCGCGTCAAGGTGCCCCGCATCATTCCCGGCGTCGACATCTGGGGCTGGGCCGAACGGAGCTCCACGATGCCCCGCACCTGACCCCACAGCGCCCCGCACGTACGGCTGAGGCCCCACCGGTAAGCCAGAACGAGGAGTTACGGACATGAGTCTGCGGGCACGCGTCACCGCCCCCGAGAAGCAAAGCGGGGCGCGGGAGGACGGCCACATGGTCGCCACCTACCGCGCCAAGCTGCTCGAAGAGATCGACCTGGCGGAGATGTCCTCGCTCGCCGCAGCAGACCGGCGAGCCAGGCTGGAGCGCGTCCTCAGCCACATCATCAGCCGTGAGGGGCCGGTCCTCTCGACCGTCGAACGCACCCAGTTGATCCGCCGGGTCGTCGACGAGGCCCTCGGTCTCGGCATTCTGGAACCGCTCCTGGAAGACGCGTCCATCACCGAAATCATGGTGAACGGGCCTGACCAGATCTTCGTCGAGCGCAGCGGCAAGGTCGAGCAGCTCCCGATGCGCTTCGGTTCGCACGAGCAGCTGATGCAGACCATCGAGCGCATCGTGTCCACCGTCAACCGCCGGGTGGACGAGTCGAATCCGATGGTCGACGCCCGCCTGCCCAGCGGCGAGCGTGTCAACGTGATCATCCCGCCGCTCTCTCTGTCCGGTGCGACGCTCACCATCCGACGGTTCCCGAGGGCGTTCACGCTCCAGGAGATGATCAACGTCGGCTCGCTCGACGAGCAGATGCTGATCCTGCTCTCCGGGCTCGTCCAGGCCAAGCTCAACGTCATCGTCTCCGGCGCCACCGGCACGGGTAAGACGACCTTGCTCAACGCGCTCTCCGGGCTCATCCCGGACAGCGAGCGCATCGTCACCATCGAGGACTCCGCCGAGCTCCAGCTCCAGCAGAGCCATGTGATCCGGCTCGAGTCCCGCCCGGCGAACGTCGAGGGGAAGGGCCAGATCACCATTCGTGACCTGGTCCGCAACTCCCTGCGTATGCGCCCCGACCGGATCGTCGTCGGTGAGGTCCGTGGCGGCGAGTCGCTGGACATGCTGCAGGCGATGTCGACCGGTCACGACGGCTCGCTCGCCACCGTCCACGCCAACAACGCCGAGGACGCGCTCATGCGTCTGCAGACCCTGGCGTCGATGTCCGAGATCAAGATCCCGTTCGAGGCACTGCACGACCAGATCAACAGCGCCGTCGACGTCATCGTCCAGCTCACCCGGCACGCCGACGGTTCCCGCAAGGTCACCGAGATCGCCGTCCTCGACTCGCACGGCCGCGATCCCTACCGCATCGTGACCGTCGCCCGGTTCAACGCCCAGCCGATGGCCGCCGACGGGCGGATCTACGGCGAGTTCCAGTACCTCCCGATCCCGCGCAAGATCGCCGACCGTCTCTACATGGCCAGCCAGCCCATCCCGCAGGCCTTCGGAGTCGCCGCGTCCGCCGAACAGCTCGCCACCCGAGAGGCCAACTAGGTACCTGTGCCATGACAAATCTTCCTCTTCTCACGATCGGCGTCACGCTGCTCTGCGGCGTGACGGGCGTCATGGGCCTGCACGCCTACACCGGCGGCAAGGCCGACCGGGACGCGCTGGTCGACCGGCTGTCGCACACCGGCCAGATCCCCGAGGCGGGGCGCCACCGCCGCTTCCGGGGTGTCGACCGCAGGCTGCGCAAGACCGGTCTGGGCCGCAAGCTCGAACTGAAACTGGCGGCCACCGGTCTCGAGATCACGCCCGGCGAGTTCTTCGTCTACGCGCTCGCCGCCATGGCCGGACTGTGGATGATCGCCTCGTCGATCCTCGCCAGCTTCTTCGGCCCGGTCGCGGCCCTCATCGGGCTGTGGGGCACCAACGCCTTCCTGAACTGGCAGCGGACCAAGCGCACGGAACGCTTCATCAACCAGCTCCCCGAACTCGCCCGCATCCTCGCCAACGCCACCCAGGCCGGCCTCGCCCTGCGGACGTCCATCAGCATGGCGGCGGACGAGATGGAGGACCCGGCGGGCGAGGAACTGGCCCGGGTCGCCCGCCGCCTCGCCGTCGGGGAATCCCTCGACGATGCCTTGAGTGAAGTCACCGACCGGCTGCCCTCCCGCGAACTCGTCGTCCTCGTGACGACCCTCGTGCTGTCCAACCGGGCCGGCGGTACGGTCGTCAGCTCCCTGCGCAACCTCACCGAGACGCTGGAGGAGCGCAAGGAGACCAGGCGCGAGGTCAAGACCCAGCTCTCCCAGGTGACGGTCACCGCCTACGCGGTCCCTGCCTTCGGCCTGGGCGCCATGCTTCTGATGAACGCGGTGATGCCCGGCGCGCTCGACCGCATGACCGGTGCCCTCATCGGCCAGGTCGCGGTGGTCATCTCCATCGCCCTGTACGCGATCGGATTCATCGTGATCCGCCGCCTGTCCCGGATCGACGTCTGATGGGCGGGGCGCACATGAACCTGCTGCTCGCCGGTGTCATGGGACTGGCGGTGTACGGAATCATCGCCGGTATCCGCATGTACCGGCGCGACGCGAAGCTCCCCAGCGACCTCGCGATCGCCCTGGAGGTCGGCGCCACCCGCACCACCGCGGTCGGTTCCGGCATCGACCGGATGGGCATGCGCTGGGCCCCCATGGTGCTGCGGATGATGGGCCCCAAGGCGGTCAACAAGAAGCGTCGCCAGATCGATATGGCGGGCAACCCGGGCGGTCTGACCATCGACCGCTACGCCGCCCGCCGCTTCGTCTACGGCGCCCTCGGCGCGTTCGGCGCGCTCACGATGTTGATGCGCGGGCAGCTCTTCCTCGCCATTCTGCTGATCGCCTTCGGCCTGTTCTGGGTCGAGGTCGGCATCTGGGCGGCGGTCCGCGTCCGACGCGACCATATCGACCGGACGCTCCCCGACTTCCTCGACGTCCTTGCCGTCGTCGTCTCCGCGGGCCTCGGCTTCCGCCAGGCGCTGGGGCGCGTCGCGGAGAAGTACGAGGGCCCGTGGGCCGACGAACTCCGCATCACGCTGCGCCAGATGGACATGGGGGTCAGCCGCCGCGAGGCGTTCGAGCAGCTGCGTAAGCGTAACGACTCGGAACAGGTCGCGATGTTCGTGACCACGCTCCAGCAGGGCGAGGAGCTCGGTGCGCCGATCGTCGAGACGCTGATCCAGATCGCCAACGACATGCGGCGCACGGACGCCCAGAACGCCCGCCGGAAGGCGGCCAGGGCCGTCCCCAAGGCGACCTTCGCGGTCACCTCCTTCCTGCTCCCCGGGACGCTTGTGCTGCTGACGGTCGGGTTCGTCTACGGAGCCAACGTCGACTTCAGCTTCCTCACGGGCGGATGACATGGACAGCGGAGCCGATGACCACGATCCACGGAGGAGGTGACAGGCACATGTCGTTCCCACTCGGCAGCGCGCAGACGGGACTGGCGTCGGACGTACGCCAGGCGATCGCCGACCCCGGGCCGCGCCCGGCGTTCGCGATCCAGCTCAACGCGCTCCAGGCGATGTGCCGGCAGGTCTTCGGGTTCCGGCTCGCCATGATCGGTATGGCAACCCCGTTCGCGATCGCGCACACGGAGCCGGGACCGGCCACCTGGCTGATCGGCTCGGCGATCCTCGTCACCTTCATGGGCTCGTACGTCCTCTTCCGGGACTGGGAGCGCTTCGGCCCTGTTCTGCTCCGCCACCCCTGGCTGCTCGGCATAGACGCACTGTTCGGCGCCCTGCTGCTGATTACCGCCACGCCCGAGTCCACCCTCGCGTATGTCACCGTGTGCACCCCGCTGCTCGCCGGACTCGTCTACGGCTGGCGGGGCGCGGCAGTCTTCGCAGCACTCCAGACGGTGATCGTCTTCGGCGTGTACGCCACCGACCCGAAGCTGGAGCCCGCCGACGCGACAGCCTTCCTCCTCCCCGGCTTCTGCGTGATCGCGGGCGCCGTCGGGGTCACCCTGCGCAATCTGCTCCTCCGCTTCGGCACGGCCAGCCAGGCGCTCACCGAGACCAGGGCACGGCTCGCGGTGAACGAGGCGGTGGAGGGCGAGCGCACCCGGCTCGCCCGGGAGATGCACGACTCGGTGGCCAAGACCCTGCACGGTCTGGCGCTGGCCGCCGACGGTCTGGCCGGCTCTTCCGACCGGATGGATCCGCTCACCGTCAAGCACCAGGCCGAACTGGTCGCCCGGTCCGCCCGCCGGGCGGCGGCGGAATCGCGGGAACTCCTCTCCGACCTGCGCCGCGAGTCCGGACTCGACGGGGGAGTGGACGTCGTCAGCGAGCTCCGCGCCCGCGCGGATGACTTCACCCACCGCCGCGGACTCACTGCCACCTTCCGGATGCTCAACGAGGCCCCGGTCCCGTCCGTGCCGCAGGTGGTCGCCCGCCAGCTGCTCACGGTCGCCTCCGAAGCGATGGAGAACGCCCATCGCCATGCCCACCCCACCTATCTCGTCGTGCTCGCAGGCGTGAAGGGCGATGTCCTGCGCGTCAGCGTGTACGACGACGGGCGCGGCCTGCCCCCGGGCACGACGCTCGACGACCTCAGGCGCGCCGGTCACTTCGGTCTCGTCGGCATGGTCGAACGCGCCGCGTCCATCGGTGCCCGTATCCGCATCGGCAAGGGCAAGGCGGCCAAGGGCACCGAAGTACGCCTGGAACTCCCGGTGGCCGCTCTCGCCGCCGGTCCGGAAACACAGCAAGTGAACTGACCCGTTCCACCCCACCCCCACCCCCCATAGATCCTGAGAGGAGGTCGCAGAATGCCGGATGATGTCTCCCGCGCTTCGGGCCAGAGCTGGGCGGCACAGAACCACACCTCCCAGCACACGTCCTCGCACCTCACCCCGCTCAACTCGGAGCTCAGCTCCTCCGGGTTCCCCATTCCCCAGCAGCCCGCGGCATCCGAGGTCACACCTTCCTTCCCCGCAGCCCCGCCCATGGCTCTCCCCAGCCCCCTGCGGGTCGTCGTCGCCGACGACAACCCCGTGGTCCGGGCCGGCCTGGGCGTCCTGCTCTCCGGCCGCGAGGACATCGACGTCGTGGCGGAGGCCGCGGACGGCCGCCAGGCCTACGACATGGCCGTGCAGCACCGCCCGGACGTCGTCCTGCTCGACGTCCGCATGCCGGGCGTCGACGGCATCTCGGCCCTGCCCCACCTCGTACGGGTGGCCCCCGTCATGATGCTGACCTACAGCCGCGAGAGCGAGATCGTCCACGAGGCGCTGCGGCTGGGCGCCGGTGGCTATCTGGTGCACGGCGAGTTCACGGCGGACCAACTGGTGCAAGCGGTACGGGACACCAAGAGCGGCCGCGCCCACTTCACCGCGACCGCGGCGAACGCGCTCCTGGCCCATATGCGGCAGGGAACGGGACCACAGGGGCAACCCCTTCCGGAAGGGCTGGGAACGGCGCTGACCACGGGCGTTCCTCAGCCGAGGTCCGGATACGACGGACACCCCGCGGGCGTGATGCAGCAGAACGGTGCGCATGCACATGGCTCCGGTCCCGAAATGGTTCCACCTGCGGCGCAACCGGTCCGATCCACTCAAGGTCTTTCGCATCTGCAATCAGGTGTGGCACAGTCTTCACTGACCGGGACGCCGGGATCGGCACCCAACAGACAGCAGTACGGGCTGAGTTCGCGGGAGGTGGAGGTCATGGAGCTGATCGCGTCCGGCATGAGCAATCAGCAGATCGCCGCCACCTGCTTCATCAGCGAGAAGACGGTCAAGAACCACATCAACCGCATCTTCACCAAGCTCCACAGCGGCAGTCGCAGCGAGGCGATCGCCCGCTGGCTCGGCACGGCCCCAGCGGGCGGGTCCGGCGCGCGGGGGACTGGTGGCCGTGGCTGAGACGGAGATCCGGGCGTCGGACAGCGGTACGGAGAGCGGGACCCAACTCCCCCTTTGGGCCCGGGAATGGGCCCTGGGACCCTCTGGAGGGCAGGGTACGCGGCCGTATGTTTCTCATGTCGCCAGCGGGACCGGCCAGGAGGAAGCCGGTACCGCGGGTGGCACCAGAGAAACGTGCGAGTCGGCCGGCTACCGGTCGGCCGAACCCGGAGGGGAACACCATGTCGAACATCACCCTGAAGACCGCCGTCCGCGTCAACGGCTGGGCCAACACCGCCGTCAGCAAGATCCAGAAGCGTTACGAGGCCAAGGACCGCGGCCAGACGGCCTTCGAGTACCTGGGCATCATCCTGGTGGTCGTGGCGATCATCGGTGCGATCGTGGCGACGGGTATCGGTGGTGCGATCTCGACCCGGATCTCCAGCCTCGTGACCTCGATCACCGCGGGCTGATGATTGGTCGTCGACGCCGCGATTCAGGGCAGGCCTTCCCCATCTATGTAGTGATGGTGGCGGGCCTGCTCTTTCTCGCTGTGGCGTTCTTTGCTGTCGGCAAGGCTGCGGCTTTGCGTAATGGGGCCCAGGGTGCGGCGGACGCCGCCGCACTGGCTGCGGCTCGGCAGGTTCGTGAGGACCTGGAATCCCAGTTCCTCGCGGCGCTGCCCGAGCGACTGCTGCCCGTGTTCCTGGCGGGTCATGGAGTTTCTCCGGGGATGCCGTGCGCCGAGGCACAGAGGCTCGCCACGGCCAACAAGGCAGATGCCATTGACTGCCAGGTGCGGCCGGGCGGTTCACGCGACATGGTCACGGTTAAGACCGAGAGCCGCAAGACGGTGGACTCGCCGGTGATTCCTGGTTCGAACAAGACGACGGCAAGGCAACATGCCACTGCGGTCATCCAATTCCGGTGCTCGTGGCATTCCGCGGACTTCAACGACGACAGCGTCGAGGACATCTACTTCTTCAGCTGCGACAAGGGTGGCATGGTCGAAATCAGGCCGAGCAGCCCCCCGCCCTGGTCCGAGGTGAGCAAGATTCTCTTCGACGTCCACCTGATCGACGACTGACAGCGAACGACGACTAAAGGAATCAGAACCCATGAGCATTCGGCGCACCACCAAGTCCCGAAGGGTTGTGGCAGCTGTCTCGCTGACAGCGGCACTTGCCCTGGCCGTCACCGGGTGCGGTGCTGACGACGGCGGAAAGACGAAGGACACCGGTTCCTCGTCGTCCTCCACGCCTTCCAAGTCCTCCGACGGGGACAAGGGCGCGCAACAGGAAGACACCGCTGCCGGGGACAACGTGGACCCGAATGTGAAGCTTGCCGAGGCCAGGGGACAGGACGGAGTCACGCTTACCATCAATCAGGTGAAGCGTGACTCCGGTGGTTTTGTCACTGTGCAGGGTGAAATCAAGAACGAGAGCGATACGCCCAAACCGACTGGAGGCTGGGGCGGTTCTGAAGAGGCAATTGTGGGTAGGAACAACAACTCGGTCGCTGGCGCCGCACTGATCGACAAGGTCGGGAAGAAGCGCTACTACGTCCTGCGGGACACCGATAACCGATGCCTGTGCACGACAGGAATCCTGCCGCTTCAGCCGGGTAAGTCGACTCCCGTGTTCATGCAGTTCCCTGCGCCGCCCAGTACCACAACTGAGGTCGACTTCATGTTGCCGACCTTCGCCACCACCTCGCTGAAGATCTCCGGGTGATGGCCGACATGACCCACATCCGTATCCTCCGCAGGCCACCGCGCCTCGCGGGACACGCCATCGCGGCCACCCTGCTGATGGCCAGTGTCACCGTCCTGGGTGCCTCGCAGGCGGTTGCCGACGACGGCCCCAGCGTGCCGCCCGGCACCGAGGCGTCATCGGTGCCGCCCGTCCAGGTGGACGGCAACGACCCTGACCTCAAGATGGCCGAGGGGGCCACACTCGCCCCGGCCAAAGTCCTCGACATCATCCAGGTCGTCGAGGACCAGGGCGGCGAGGAGCGCCGCGAGGACAGCAACGCCAGCGTCAAGTTCGCGCTCCAGGCCGAGGTCCTCTTCGGCAAGGACAGCGCGAAGCTGAGCGCGGCGGCCAAGTCCCGTATCGCGGCGGTCGCGGCCGAGATCAAGAAGCAGAACGCGACCAAGGTGCGCGTCTTCGGCTTCACCGACAATCTCGGGTCATCCGCGCACGGTGACGTCCTGTCCAAGCAGCGTGCTGATGCGGTGCACGGCGTGCTGGTTCAGTCGCTCGGATCGACGATTACCTTCGAGATCCGCGGTTACGGTGAGCAGTACCCGATCGCCGACAACAGCACGGAAGAGGGCCGGAAGAAGAACCGGCGCGTGGAGGTCTCCTTCCCGCGCGGCAGCGCTTCCTGACCCATCCGCGTAGGCAAAGGGCCTGTAGGGTCTCAAAACTCGCTGCATAATCTCAGCGGGAACTGCACGGCGGCGGCACTTATGCCGCCGCCGTGAGACTCGCAGGTCGGAGCGTCACCTATTCGGGTGATGAGAACAGTGGTCCGTCCCGCGCCCGCGGGCACCAAGCCGCTGACCAGCGGGGGCGTCAGACGCTGCCGCGCCACTACACCGCTCTGCGGGAAATGACCGAACGAGGGAACGTTCGCGGCCCCTCAGTCGATACAGAACTCGTTGCCCTCAATGTCCTGCATCGGAATGCACGAATCGTTGCCGTCATACAGCGTTCGCACGTGTACCGCGCCGAGCGGGACCAGTCGTGCGCACTCGGCCTCAAGTGCGGCGAGGCGCTCTTCACCTACCAGTCCGGTGCCGACCCGCACGTCAAGATGCAGCCGGTTCTTGGCGGCCTTCCCTTCGGGGACGCGCTGGAAGTACAGTCGCGGGCCCACACCTGAAGGATCACTGCAGGCGAACCATGAATCCCGCTGCTCAGGTGGCTGCGAGCGCTTGAATTCGTCCCAAGTGGCAAACCCCTCCGGTGGCGGCGGTACGACGTACCCCAACACCTCGCACCAGAAACGAGCGAGGCGCTCAGGTTCTGCGCAGTCGAAGGTGACTTGGAACTTCTTGATCGACATCACAGGGCCACCATATTGGCGCGTCCTGCTCAGCGAAACCCCCAGGGTGTCATCGCCGCGCAGGTCGAGCGCCTTGCGTCAGGAGTACGGACTCACCGCGGAGCTTCCTGTTTCGGAGTGGGAAGGCCACGATCCGGAGCAGCTCACCCAAGGGGAGTTCGACGAAGTCTGGGACGGCGCCCGGCGGAGCATCACAGCCCGACTTCGTTGATCCATCGGCCATCCGAGCCGGCCCTGAAGAAATGCCACGGAACTGAGACACAGGTACGTGGACAGGAGCTGAGACAGCTCAGAAACCCACTGGTCAGAGCTGTTCCCTATGCCGCGAGCCGCGAGATCCTACAAGGGCCCGGCTCCGCGATCACGTCGCGGAGCCGGGCCCTGCGGCGTTACAGGAGGTGGTCCGCCTTGCCGGCCTTGATGTCGCGGATCATCTGCTGAAGCGCCTCGCGGCTGTCGGTGAGGTACTGGTCCTCCTGGCCGACGAGAGCGATGTAGCTGTTGCCCTGTGCGTCGGTTCCTATCCGATAGCAGGAGTTCCCCTCGCCGCAGAACGGGTCTTCCCAGTTGACGTCAGACATCGGTCATCCCCTCAGAGTTGGCGTGCGATGGTGTGGATGAAATCCCGCGACTCGCTCGGCGGCAGGGCGATTCCTTCCATCCAGTCCAGGTGGGCCCGGTACTTCGCCAGCTGCGCATCCGAATAGACGAATACCGGTCCGTGCGAGCTGTCGATCTGTACCGTGTCGAGTTGCGGCACGATCCCCTCCGCATAAAAGACCGTCTGGCCTGCCCCAGGGAATGCCCCCGCTTCGAATGGAATGACCAGCAGCGTCACGTTCGATTGCTCGGACTTCTTCAGCAGGTGATGGAGTTGGGCGCGGGCTACGTCACGGCCGCCGAACTGCATACGAAGCGCGGCCTCGTGGACGATGCCGGTATACGGCGGCGGCGTCTCCCCGTCCAGGACCTCCTGGCGCTCCACCCGGTGAGCCAGCCGGAGCGCGATCTCGCGCTCCGGCAGCTGGGGGATCACGACGCGGAACAGTGCCAGGGCGTGGTCCGTAGTCTGAAGAAGGCCCGGGATGTGCATGGAATAGGCAGCCTGCATGCGTAGGGAGTGTGCCTCCAACTCGGCGATATCAAGCAGTCCTTGGGGCAGAGTGCCACGGTACTTCTCCCACCAACCGCGACTGCGCGGCTGGGCCATCTCGATGAGCGCATCGATGTACTTATCGTCCGTGCATTCGCAGTTGCAGGCCAGTGTGCGCAGGCGGTCGGGACTGATTGGGCGCGCTCCGGACTCGATGTTCGAGATCTTCCCGCGGTCCATGCCGAGCAAGCCGGCCGCGAACTCGGCTGATACATCAGCCGCCGTGCGCATTCTCCGCAGTTCGGCCCCAAGTCGCTTCTGGCGCTCGGTAGGAGACGTCCTTGCTGCCATGCCGTTCCTTTCCGCGTGCGGTCACGGGCAGTCTGCCGCCTGTACGTGCGACTCGACCACGAAAGGGTTCATTTCCCACCAGGGAGGGGTTATTTTACCCTCGCCCCTCTACATTGGGTAACGCACTGCTCACGCTGCGATGGGCCGGAAGTGCATCGCGCGGTCCTGCCCGCAACCTCCTGCCCTGGGAGGGGCAGCCCGTGCCAGGGAGACAAGCCACTGCTCATCCCGCAGCGCTGGAGCCATCTGTGCGCATCGACGCGAAAGAGACCGCCAACTCGTCACCCGTACAAGGGGAGTCAGTCATGCAATCTCCGCGCGCCGCGCTCTGCCCGGTAGCCACCGAGGAGCCCTCGCCCGCCCCGTACCCGCATTCGCCCCCGTATCCGAAGCGCCGCGCCGAGCGGGGGCTCGCGCTCAGCCTCACTCTTCCCGGCGATCCGCGGAGCGCGGCGATCGGGCGCAACGCGGTCACCGCCTCGCTGCGGGCCTACGGGCTCACTGCCTACATCTGGCCGGCCGCGCTCGTGCTGGGCGAACTGGTCGGTGTCACCACGACCATGACCCCGGGCCGGGAGCTCTACGTCTCCGTACGGCACCGGGACAACGCCCTCCGGGTCGTCGTCTGGGACCAGCACCCGCGCCACTGCGACCCGGACGCCGTCGCGCTCTGCGAGGCGCGGCGCAGACGGGCGCTGTGGCTGCTGGCGGCGGCCGTGGACGACTGGGGCGGGGAGTGGGACGTCAGCGACGCGCTGCCACCGCACGCAGGCATCAAGTCCTGGGTGGTGCTGCCGCGCTGACAGGCCCGTTCTGACAGACCCGTTCCGACAGGGCCAGTGCCGCCAGGGCCTCCGGGGCGCCGGACTGACCCCGGACTCCGGGGAAGGCGTTGATGTCCACGATCAGCGGGGCGCCGTCGCCCGTGTCGATGATGTCCACGCCGTAGACGTCCAGTGCGAAGACCTCGCCGACCCGGCGCACCAGGGCGGGCCAGCCGGGCGGCAGGTCATCGGGGGCGAGCGGCAGTGTGGGGCCCCGCCCCTCGGGCGAGAGTTCGGAACGACGCAGGGCGGCGAACAGCTGGTCTCCGATCGCCCACAGTTTATGGTCCCAGCCGCTGTTCGGTGCGAACTCCTGGACCACGACCGGCTCCTGTGGCCATGTGGCGGCGAGCTCCCGCAGTTGTGTGTCGCTGTCGAGGCGAGCCACCAGGTCGTGCCTTCGGCTGTGCCGGCTCTTGACCACCACTGGGCCGGGGAGCGGTGGGCCGGACGCCAGTTGAGCGAGTGTGGTGTAGGTGCGGGTGGCCGCGAACGGGAGGCCGGCCCGCCGGGCATGTTCCGCCATCGCTGTGCGGTCCTGGCACAGCGCGGTCGCCGCAGCCGAGTTCACCACTCGGGCGCCGCGCTGCTCCAGGGCGCGGGCGAGAGCCAGGGCACGCGGCGTACGCGACTTCAGCAGGTAGACGCCGGCGAGCGGCTCGGGGACTTCTGCCACCGTTCTCGGGTCCAGCGTCTCCACGTGATGCCCGGGGGTGAGCAGGGCGGCGGTGTCGACCAGCAGCGGATGACCGGGATCGGGCGTGACCAGGACGATTCTCATACGTTCTTGCCCGCCGCCACGGGAACCTGCACCAGGTGTGGGCGGAGTGTCAACGGCGTCCCGCCGGCCGCGTCGCGCTGTTCCGGCGGACGGGCGGAGGCCGGCTCGGCCGCGCCGGACGCCTGGCCTGCGCGGGCCAGCCCGAGCACGGCTCGTGCCACCCGCGCCGCCGCGTCTGGGACCTGACGGAAGCTGGGGAAGTCGTTCACATCGACGACCACGGGGCCGTCCGGCCCCAGCACCACGTCCACACCATAAAGATCGAGGCCGTAGACCACCCCGACCTGGGCAGCTATCGCGGCCACCTCGGCCGACAGCGGCACGCGGCGTTCCCGCACCGAGTGGTCCGGGTGGAGCGGGGAGCGGCGTTCGGTCGCGTACAGTTCGCCGCCGACGCTGTACACCTTGACGTCGGTGCCCGAGTTGGTCACGTACGGCTGGGCGATGAGCATTCCCTCTCCCGCCAGTTCGGGGATCACCGTGGCGAGCCGGTCCGGCGACGGCACCAGGTGCACGGCCCGCCCCGAGCTGCCGTCGGCGGGCTTGACCACCAGTGGGTACTCCGACGCCGGAATCTCGGCCAGCAGCTCAGGCCGCGCCGCCGCGTAGGTCGGCGGCAGAGGAAGCCCACGGCTGCGACCGATAGCTGCTGCCAGCGCCTTGTCCCGTACACCTCGTATCGACCGGGCGTCGTTGACCGTCGTCATCCCGCCCGAGGCCGCGGCTTCGAGCAAGGTGAGCCCTGGGCCGCCGGAGACCGTCTTGAGAACCCACGCGTCATGGGTGCTCGCCTGCACCGCCTCAGTCATGCGCAGCAGGGAACCGCCCGGCCGCAGCACGTCCACCTGGTGCCCCCAGGAGACCAGTTGACGGATCACCTCAACCGGCATGCCGTCGTGGCGGTATTGCTCCTCCACCAGAAAGCAGAGCTTCATCGATCTTCCCCGCGACCCCGGACGCCTGCCCTTACCGTTCGGCATCCTGTGACGTCACAGGATGTCATGAACCGTTCTGCGGCCAGGGAGGCCGGACTACTCCTGAAGCGCCGCCAACTTCTCTGTGTCCTCGCGGCCGCCGCCACCGGGTCGCGGTTCTCCACGACCCGGACTCCTTCGACGCGGTGGACGACGACGCGGCGACGCACGACGCAAAGGTCTTTACAGCACCCCCGGGGAAAACTCCCTTCCCAACCACACTGCTCCCGTCACTCGCGCGGGTGAGATTGGCCAATTCAGCTGGATTTCGGCCCGGTTGGTCGGCATATGCTCGCCGCGACAAACAACCCCAGACATGTGACGGCCCCCGGCCAGGACGGGAATCCTGATCGAGGGCCTGACCATCAAGGAAGTTCGGAGCTTCCCGATGGATAGCCAGCAGATTACCGCGCCCTCGCGCGCTCCGTCCCGCGTACGCGGGAGCGTCACACCGCCGTCCGGTGTCGTGCACATCAACTCCCGGCACACCAGCCGCTTCACGGTTGTCGGCAATCACCTCACCCAGCATCGTGAGCTGTCCCTCACGGCGATCGGTCTTGCCGCACACATCCAGTCGCTGCCCACCGGAGCCAAGATCGGCATCAGGTTCCTCGCCGACCGCTTCCCGGAGAGCGAGCCCCGCATCGCCGCCGCCCTGCGCGAACTCGAGGCCCACGGCTACGTGCGGCGCACCCGGGAACGGCTCCCCAGCGGCCAGGCCGTCACCTGCACGGTCTTGTACAACCAGCCGAGCTCCGACGCCGCCCGCACCGCAGCGCCCAAGCCGCAGCCCGGGCCCGAGCTCAGCCCCAGCCACACGGCCTCCAGGCACCCGGCCGCGACGATGCCACCGACTCCCGCACCGTCACCGGCACCCGCCCAGCCCCCGATGCCGGAGCCCACCCCCGCGCCCGAACCCCGGCCGAACGCGGAGGCCTCCGCCCTCACCCCCGCACCGCAGCCGCGGGCACACCCGCGCCCGCCGCTGCCCCAGCCGCAGGTGCCCGACCTGGACCGTCACCGCGCGGCCGTCGCTGTCCTGGCCGACCTGCGCCGCCATGAACCCCGCCTGCTCCTGGCCGAGAACGACATCCACCGCCTCGCTCCTGCCGTAGCCGCCTGGCTCGAACGCGACGCCCACCCCGACGCCGTACGCCACACCCTCACCACTGACCTACCCGAGCCCCTCAGACAACCGGCAGGCCTCCTCGCCCACCGCCTCATCACCCACCTGCCACCCCCGCTCCCGGCGGCGCCCACCCCCGTATCCGCACCACGGCCGCACCCCCTCCAGGACTGCGGCGGATGCGACCGCCTGTTCCGCGCTCCCGAACCCGGCCGTTGCCGCGACTGTCGTACGGCTGTACCGGAAGCCGCCTGACGCGAACGCCACCACCCCACCCGCCGCGATCAAAGGGAACCCCATGGTCAGCTCGCCCCACGAGGCGATGCACCGCATCTTCCAGGAGTACCCGGGTCTGTTCTCCCGCGTCTCCGACGTACTCGGCGTCGCGTTCGCCCCGCCCGCCTCGGCCACCGTTCTCACCGAGGCCCGGCCCGTCGAACGCCGCGTCGACACCCTGCTGCGCATCGACACACAGGACGACGAGACCTTCCTCCTCGCCATCGAGGCCCAGGGCAAGAAGGACCCGGACAAGCCCGCCAGCTGGGCGTACTACCTGTCCTTTCTGCACACGAAGTACCGGCTGCCGCCCCTGTTGCTGGTCGTCTGCCAGGACCGAGCCACCGCCGAATGGGCATCCCGCCCGTTTCCCGTCGGCCCCCGGCAATGGCCGGCGCTCACCCTGCGCCCCCTCGTCGCGGGACCACACAACATGCCGGTGATCACCGACGTGGCCAAGGCCCGCAAGGACCTGGCGCTCGCCACACTGGCCGCGATCACACACGCCTGCGATCCGGACATCGGTGTCATACTGAAAACCCTGTCCGCCGCTCTGCGGGACGCACCGGAGGCAATCGCCGACCCCATCGTCGAACTCACCGCACAGGGCCTGGGTAACCGCCCGGCCGCACAACAGTGGAGGAACCTGGTGGCCGTGGATCTTTCTTTCTACAAGTCGTCCCTCTCGGAAGAAATCCGGGACGAAGGCCGCGTTGAAGGCCTCGCGTACGCCATTCTTGCAATCCTCGAACAGCGCGGTGTCGACGTCCCCGACGAGGTCCGCGAGCGGATCACCGGCTGCGACGACCCTCAGGTCATGCACCCGTGGCTCAGCCGCGCCGTCACCGCCACCACTGCCGCCGACATCTTCCCCGAGGATTAGCCCGTCTCGCCGAGGCCCACCGGTGTTCTCCACTTCTGGCCACCCTGTGGGTACTGGAAGACAACCCCGCCAGCACCCGGACCCCGGTTACGGCCCCGGAAACTGACCCTGCCCCGTCCACGGCGTCCGTGCCACGGCCCGACGGCGGTCCGGGGCCGGTGCGGCTTGCTGCCGGCTCCGCGGGGCTGCTGGTGGACCGGGTCATCGGTCACCGGGACCGTCGTCGCGCAGCTTCCGCCAGAGGCGGGTGCGGTGCAGCACGTAGAGGAACTCGGCCCGCACGGATTCGCCTTCTCTGCCGAGCCACGTCAAGTCCTCGGCTTCCAGGCCCAGCTCGTGCGCGATCGGCTGTTCGTCGGGCGATGCCTCCTCGGCAGCTCGATGACCACGAGCGGGAAACGGGACGCCGCGAGACGCTCACGTGCCTCCGACACGTGTGTACGGGCAACGATCCCTTGCGGCATCGACACCACCGATACGATCATCGTCCCTCATCATGGATCACTGGCTCCAGGATCTGCCAGCCTGTGCACCCCCCGAAGTCCACGCACACGGAGGGACCCATTCGCACCGTCGGTGGTCCCGAACGGGTGAGGATCGATCCGCCGACATCCGGTCGGGCCGGGCAGCGGGCTGACGGCACCCGGTTCGGCAAGGCCGTCGTCGGCTGTCACCCTGGCCTCGGCACCCGTCCGGCCGTACAGGCCATGCCTGTACGGCCGGATGCGCCTAACATGACGAGGACTGCACAGGGTTGCCGAAGGTGTCCGGCGTGGAGGAGTGGACGTGAAGCTCGGTCTGCACTACTGGAACTACTCGCAGCCGGCCGACCCCGCGCTCATCGCGCCCACGCTCGCCGAGTCGGCGCGGATCGCCGACCAGGGCGGGGTCGCGTCGTTCACGGTGATGGACCACTACTTCCAGATGGACACCCCGCAGAGCGCGGCCGACGAACCGATGCTGGAGGGGTATACGACCCTCGGGTACGTGGCCGCGCTGACCCAGCGGATGACGCTCGGGCTGATGGTCTCGGGCGTGATGTACCGCCACCCCGGCCTGCTCGCGAAGATCGTCACCAGTCTCGACGTGCTCTCCGGCGGCCGGGCGGTGCTCGGGCTCGGTGCCTCCTGGTACGAGCGGGAGCAGTGCGGGCTCGGGGTGCCGGTCGTCCCGGTGGCGGAGCGGTTCGAGCGGCTCGAGGAGACGCTCCAGATCTGTCTGCAGATGTGGAGCGAGGACGACGGTCCGTACGAGGGGCGGCACTACAAGCTGGCCGAGACGCTCTGCGTGCCGGAGCCGATCGGGGAGCGGCCGCCGATCATGATCGGCGGCGGGGGCGAGAAGAAGACGCTGCGGCTGGTCGCCCGGTACGCGGACGCGTGCAACCTGTTCGCCACCGACGTCGACGAGGTGGCCCACAAGCTCGACGTTCTGCGGGAGCACTGCGCGGCGGTGGGGCGCGACTACGACGCCATCGAGAAGACCCTGATGTTCAGCAGGCCGGTCCTGGACGAGACCGATGCGTTTCTCGCCGACGTCGAGGCGTACGCGGAGCTCGGCATCAGCGCGGTCCAGGTGCTGCCGGACCGGCACCCGGTCAGCTTCGCCGAACAGCTCGTCGCGCGCATCGTGCCCAGGCTCGCCACGATCGGCCAGTAGAGCCCGGTGACGCGGCCGGCCTCGGGGTCACCCGTTCCAGGATCGACCGGTCAACCTGGGGGCGGGTCCGTAAGGCCGGGCCCGGCGCATGTTCCGGCCGGGTTCGGCCGCACACCGGCACGTCTTGTCAGTAGGCCGAGTTGACGTGGTCGATGGAGCCGTAGCGGTGGGCGGCGTAGTTGGCGGCGGCGGTGATGTTGGCGACCGGGTCGTAGATGTTC
>NZ_JBICXB010000004.1:0-269067 GCF_043200055.1 Streptomyces sp. NPDC048496
GGAGACCCCATCCGAGGACCTTCCAGCGCCTTGGAATCGCACGCACCAGACCGCGTCCGCTTTCCGATCGAAGGTCACCCGACAGGCTCTCAGCCCTTGCCGGTGCCGGTCAGCCCTTGTCGGCCAGCATTCCCTGGACCCTGGTCCGGATCTCGTCCGTGGCCAGGCCCCGGATCGTCAGCGTCGTGCGGCGCCGCAGCACGTCGTCGGCGGTCTCCGCCCACTCGTGGTCACGCGCGTAGGCGACCTGTGCCCAGATCTCCGGCGCGTCCGGGTGGATGCGCTCGGCCAGCGCCGGGTTCTCGTTCGCCAGCCGCGCGATGTCGAAGGAGAGCGAGCCGTAGTGCGTGGCGAGGTGCCGGGCGGTGTCGGCGGACATCCGCGGTCCGGGCGTTCCGCCGTCGATCAGCAGCCGGTGCGCGACCGCGTTCGGGTTGGCGATACCGGGCAGCGGGAGCTTCTTCGGCAGATGCGCCATGGGCTCCATGTCATCGGCCAGCGGGTGCCCGGGGAGCGACGCCAGCTTGTTCATCACCGTACGGCCGATGTGGCGGAAGGTCGTCCACTTGCCGCCCGCGACCGAGAGCATCCCGCCGCGGCCCTCCGTCACGACCGTCTCGCGCTTGGCCTTGGAGGTGTCGCCGGGACCGCCCGGCAGCACCCGCAGACCCGCGAAGGAGTACGTGATCAGATCGCGGGACAGCTGCTGGTCCTTGATCGAGAACGCCGCCTCGTCGAGGATCTGCGCGGTGTCCTTCTCGTTGACCGCGACGTCCCCCGGATCGCCCTCGTACTCCTCGTCCGTCGTGCCGAGCAGCAGCATGTCCTCCCACGGCAGGGCGAACGTGATGCGGTACTTGTCGATCGGGGTGGCCAGCGCGGCCTTCCAGGGGCGGGTGCGCTTCAGTACGAGGTGCGCGCCCTTGGACAGGCGTATCGAAGGCGCCGCGTTCGGGTCCTCCATCTTCCGCAGGTGGTCGACCCACGGGCCGGTGGCGTTCAGCACCAGCCGGGCGGTGACGCCGAACTCCGTGCCGTCCGTACGGTCCTGGAGGTCGGCGCCCGTCACCCGGCCCTTGGTGAACCGCAGCCCGGTGACCGCGGCATGGTTGAGCACGACCGCACCCGCGTCGACGGCCGCGCGGACCGTCATCAGCGCCATCCGGGCGTCGTTCATCTGGTCGTCGCCGTAGACCGCGACGGCCTTCAGATTGTCCGTGCGCAGCTCCGGCACATCGCGCTGCGCCTTCGCCGGGCTGATCACATGGCCGACGCCATCACCGAACGCGGACAGCGCCGAGTACGCGAACACACCCGCGCCGAGCTTGGCCGCGCCGTGCGGGCCGCCCTTGTAGACCGGCAGGTAGAAGGTGAGCGGATTGGCCAGGTGCGGAGCCACCTGGCGGGACACCGCACGGCGCTCGAAGTGGTTCTCCGCGACCAGCTTCACCGCGCCGGTCTGCAGGTAGCGCAGACCGCCGTGGAGCAGCTTGGAGGAGGCGGAGGAGGTGGCGCCGGCGAAGTCGCCGGCGTCCACCAGAGCCACCCGCAGCCCGGACTGCGCGGCGTGCCAGGCGGTGGAGATGCCCAGGATTCCGCCACCGATCACCAGGAGGTCGTACGTCGCCTTGGAGAGCTGCTCCCGAGTCTCGGCGCGGCTCGGAAGGGAGCCGGAGGCCGGGTGCGTCCCGAGTGCCGGGACGCTCTGCAGGGTGGTCATGTCGATTACTCCTCGGCGGTGTTGTCGTCGAGCCAGCCCATGGAACGTTCCACGGCCTTGAGCCAGCTCTTGTACTCGCGTGCGCGGGTGTCCGCGTCCATGCGGGGGGTCCACTCGGCGGCCCGGCGCCAGTTGGCGCGCAGTGCGTCGGTGTCCGGCCAGAAGCCGACGGCGAGACCGGCGGCGTAGGCGGCGCCGAGGCAGGTCGTCTCGGCGACCATGGGCCGCACCACGGGCGCGTCCAGGAAGTCGGCGAGCGTCTGCATCAGCAAGTTGTTGGAGGTCATACCGCCGTCGACCTTGAGGGCGGCCAGCTCGACGCCGGAGTCCTTGGTCATGGCGTCGGTGATCTCGCGGGTCTGCCAGGCGGTGGCCTCGAGGACGGCACGGGCGATGTGCGCCTTGGTGACGTACCTGGTGAGTCCGGCGATGACACCGCGGGCGTCGGAGCGCCAGTACGGGGCGAAGAGACCGGAGAAGGCGGGCACGAAGTACGCGCCGCCGTTGTCCTCGACCGACGAGGCCAGCGTCTCGATCTCGGCGGCGGACTTGATCAGACCCATCTGGTCGCGCATCCACTGCACGAGCGAACCGGTGACGGCGATGGAGCCTTCCAGGGCGTAGACCGGCTTCTGGTCGCCGATCCGGTAGCCGACGGTCGTCAGCAGCCCGTTGTACGAGTTGACGGGCGTCTCACCGGTGTTCATCAGCATGAAGGTGCCGGTGCCGTACGTGGACTTGGCCTCGCCCTCGGAGAAACAGGTCTGGCCGAAGAGGGCCGCCTGCTGGTCGCCGAGCGCGGACGCGACCGGGACGCCGGCCAGGATGCCGTCCTTGGCGATGCCGTACACCTCGGCGGAGGACCGGATCTCCGGCAGCACGGCGGCGGGGATCTCCATCGACTGGAGGATCCGCTGGTCCCACGTCAACTCGTGCAGGCTCATCAGGAGGGTGCGCGAGGCGTTGGTGACGTCGGTGACGTGCACGCCGCCGTCGGCGCCGCCGGTCAGGTTCCAGATGACCCAGGAGTCCATGGTGCCGAAGAGGATGTCGCCGCGCTCGGCGCGCTCGCGCAGTCCCTCGACGTTGTCGAGCAGCCAGCGGACCTTGGGTCCGGAGAAGTACGAGGCGAGCGGCAGTCCGGTCTGGCGGCGGAACCGGTCCTGGCCGACATTGCGGCCGAGTTCCTTGCAGAGCGCGTCGGTGCGGGTGTCCTGCCAGACGATCGCGTTGTGGACGGGCTCACCGGTGTTCTTGTCCCAGAGCACGGTGGTCTCGCGCTGGTTGGTGATGCCGATCGCCTTGACGTCGGCGGCGCTGATGCCCGCCTTGACGATGGCGCCGGCGACGACCTCCTGGACGTTCTCCCAGATCTCGGTCGCGTTGTGCTCGACCCAGCCGGGCTTCGGGAAGATCTGCTCGTGCTCCTTCTGGTCGACGGAGACGATCCGGCCGTCCTTGTCGAAGACGATGCAGCGGCTGGAGGTGGTGCCCTGGTCGATGGCCGCGATGAACGGGCCGGTGGTGTGTGCGTCGGTCACGGTGTGCTCCTGGAGGTCTGTGAGATCTGGGGGTTACGGCTCTGAGCTCTACGGCTCACGCGAAGGCGACGTTGTAGAGCCCGCCCGCGATCGCACCGCCGATGAGGGGGCCGACGACCGGGACCCAGGCGTAGCCCCAGTCGGAACCGCCCTTGTTCGGCAGCGGCAGCAGCGCGTGCACGATACGCGGCCCGAGGTCGCGAACCGGGTTGATTGCGTAACCGGTCGGGCCGCCGAGCGAGAGACCGATGGCGACGACGACCAGGGAGGTGATCAGCGCGCCGAGCGTGCCGAGGCCGTCACCGTTGTTGTTCAGACCCTGCGTGAGGATCGCCAGGACCAGCACGGCGGTGGCGATGACTTCGGTGATCACGTTCTGGACGGCGTTCCGGATCTCCGGGCCCGTCGAGAAGATGCCCAGCACCGGGCCGGCCTTGGGGGCGGCGGCCTGGTCGACCATGCCCTCTTCACTCGGCTGGCTGTACAGGGTCGCCGGGTCGGTCAGATGGGCCCGGAACTGCCCGTAGTACGTCAGCCAGACCAGTACCGCGCCGATCATCGCGCCGAGCAGCTGGGAGCCGATGTACAGCGGTACGTCGCTCCACGGGGTGGCGCCCTTGATCGCCAGGCCGATGGTGACCGCGGGGTTGAGGTGCGCCCCCGACACACCGCCGGCCAGATACGCGGCGGTCAGCACCGCGAAACCCCATCCGAAGGTGATGGCGAGCCAGCCGGCGTTCTGCGCCTTGGAGTGCTTGAGAGTGACGGCGGCACAGACACCGCCGCCGAGCAGGATGAGTACGGCGGTACCGATGGTCTCGCCGATGAAGATGTCGGAGCTGGACACCCGTGACTCCTTTGTCCTTCGTCCAGGGAAGCCGAACCCCGGGTCGCTCCGGTGGTCCGTGCCCTCAGATGAGGGCTTGACCGGCTCTTGGCACTGTCACACCCTAACGTGTATTGCCGTTAAGTGTTCGACAATGCCGACCGATGAACGGCAGTGTTTCCCCCTGGTGAATGAAGCGTCAAGAGTTCCTGGCCCCTTGATCCGATCGTTACCGATGATCCGCCGGTACGGTCAGAAGCGCCCGGCGCCGAGATCCCGGGAAACCGCCCGGGCGCAGGCCCGTACTGCCGCGACCAGCTCCGGACGGAGCTCGCCCCCGGAGCAGACGCGTTCCACTGCTCCGGTCACCGCAACCGCGCCGACCGGCATCCGGCGCCGGTCGTGGATCGGTGCGGCCACCGCGGCCACCCCCTCCCACGTCTCCTCCACGTCGTCCGCCCAGCCGCGCGCCCGGGTCAGCGAGAGCACCGACTCGAACTCCTCCAGGTCGGTGACGGTGCGCGGGGTGAAGGTCTGCCGCTCGCCCTCTATGGCCTCGGTGTGCGCCACCGGGTCGTACGCCGCGAGCACCTTGCCCAGCGCGGTGGAGTGCAGCGGCTGCATGGCCCCGACCTCCAGGACCTGCCTGCTGTCGTCGGGGCGGAAGACGTGGTGCACGATCAGGACGCCCTGCTGGTGCAGGACCCCCAGGTGGGCACTCTCGCCGCTGGAGCGGGCCAGGTCGTCCGTCCAGACCAGGGCGCGCGCCCGCAGCTCGTGGACGTCCAGATAACTGTTGCCCAGGCGCAGCAGCTCGGCGCCCAGCTGATAGCGCCCCGAAGCCGTGTCCTGCTCCACGAAGCCCTCGTGCTGCAGGGTGCGCAGAATGCCGTGCGCGGTGCCCTTGGCCAGGCCCAGGGAGGAGGCGATGTCGGACAGCCCCAGCCGTCGTTCGCCGCCCGCCAGCAGACGTAGCATCGCCGCCGCCCGTTCGAGCGACTGGATGTTCTTGGCCATGGCGCCGTACTCCTCCACTATGGTTCGACAATGCTGAACACTATCGGCCGATGCCGACCAATGCTCGATCGTGAGGCGATCCTGTTCTGCCGCGCCGCCCCGGACATCCCCCCGCACAGCATGCCGTCCGTTCCGTGGGACACAGTGACGGTCGAAGGCGGCGCCCGGCTACCCTGACGGGGTGCGGCCTCCACCGAAGCCGCAAAGCCGACAGCCGTCGCATCCCTGGGAGTACATCCATGGCCCCGTCGCCGACCCCTTCCGCCGACAGCCGGAACCGAGCCGAAGCCCTCCGCGAGGCACTCGCCACCCGCGTGGTGGTGGCCGACGGTGCCATGGGCACCATGCTCCAGGCGCAGGACCCCACCCTTGAAGACTTCCAGCACCTCGAGGGCTGCAACGAGATCCTCAACGTCACCCGCCCGGACATCGTGCGCTCGGTGCACGAGGAGTACTTCGCGGTCGGGGTGGACTGTGTCGAGACGAACACCTTCGGTGCCAACGCCTCCGCCCTGGGCGAGTACGACATTCCCGGGCGCATCCATGAACTGTCCGAGTCCGGCGCGCGCATCGCCCGCGAGGTGGCCGACGAGTTCACTGCCTCCACCGGGCAGCAGCGCTGGGTGCTCGGCTCCATCGGCCCCGGCACCAAGCTGCCGACGCTGGGCCACGCGCCGTACACCGTGCTCCGCGACGGTTTCCAGCAGAACGCCGAAGGACTGATCGCCGGCGGCGCGGACGCGCTCATCATCGAGACGACGCAGGACCTCCTCCAGACCAAGGCCGCGGTACTGGGTGCGCGGCGGGCGCTGGAGGCGATGGGCAGCGATCTCCCGCTGCTGTGCTCGCTGGCGTTCGAGACGACCGGCACCATGCTGCTCGGCTCGGAGATCGGCGCCGCGCTGACCGCGCTCGAACCGCTCGGCGTCGACATGATCGGCCTGAACTGCTCGACCGGCCCGGCGGAGATGAGCGAGCACCTGCGCTACCTCACGCGCCACTCCCGCATCCCGTTGCTCTGCATGCCCAACGCCGGACTGCCGGTGCTCACCAAAGACGGCGCGCACTTCCCGCTCGGTCCCGAAGGACTGGCCGACGCGCAGGAGACGTTCGTCCAGGAGTACGGCCTCTCGCTGGTCGGCGGCTGCTGCGGTACGACTCCGGAGCACCTGCGCCAGGTCGTCGAACGCGTCCGCGGCGCCGCCCTCACTGCCCGCGACCCGCGCCCCGAACCCGGCGCCGCCTCGCTGTACCAGACCGTCCCGTTCCGCCAGGACACCTCGTACCTCGCCATCGGCGAGCGTACGAACGCCAACGGATCCAAGAAGTTCCGCGAGGCGATGCTGGACGCCCGCTGGGACGACTGCGTGGAGATGGCGCGCGACCAGATCCGGGAGGGCGCGCACATGCTCGACCTCTGCGTCGACTACGTCGGCCGGGACGGTGTCGCGGACATGGAGGAACTGGCCGGACGCTTCGCCACCGCCTCCACGCTCCCGATCGTGCTCGACTCCACCGAACTGCCGGTCCTGCGGGCCGGTCTGGAGAAGCTCGGCGGCCGGGCGGTTCTCAATTCCGTCAACTACGAGGACGGCGACGGACCCGAGTCGCGCTTCGCCAAGGTCACGCGACTGGCCGCCGAGCACGGCGCCGCGCTGATCGCTCTCACGATCGATGAGGACGGCCAGGCCCGCACCGTCGAGCACAAGGTCGCCGTCGCCGAGCGGCTGATCGAGGACCTGACCGGCAACTGGGGCATCCATGAGTCGGACATCCTCATCGACACACTGACCTTCACCATCTGCACCGGGCAGGAGGAGTCCCGCAAGGACGGCGTCGCCACCATCGGCGCCATCCGCGAACTGAAGCGGCGCCATCCCGAGGTCCAGACCACACTCGGGCTGTCGAACATCTCCTTCGGCCTCAACCCGGCCGCCAGGGTCGTCCTGAACTCCGTCTTCCTCGACGAGTGCGTCAAGGCCGGTCTCGACTCCGCCATCGTGCACGCCTCGAAGATCCTGCCGATCGCGCGCCTGGAGGAGGAGCAGGTCAAGGTCGCACTCGACCTCATCTACGACCGCCGCGCCGAAGGCTACGACCCGCTGCAGCGGCTCATGGAGCTCTTCGAGGGCGTCAACATGAAGTCGATGAAGGCCGGCAAGGCCGAGGAGCTTCTCGCGCTGCCGCTCGACGAGCGCCTCCAGCGCCGCATCATCGACGGGGAGAAGAACGGCCTGGAGACCGACCTCGACGAGGCACTGCAGGCCCGTCCGGCTCTCGACATCGTCAACGACACGCTGCTCGAGGGCATGAAGGTCGTCGGCGAGCTGTTCGGCTCCGGTCAGATGCAGCTGCCGTTCGTGCTCCAGTCCGCCGAGGTCATGAAGTCCGCCGTGGCCTACCTGGAACCGCACATGGAGAAGTCCGACGCGGAGGGCAAGGGCACGATCGTGCTGGCCACCGTCCGCGGCGACGTCCATGACATCGGCAAGAACCTCGTCGACATCATCCTGTCCAACAACGGCTTCAACGTCGTCAACATCGGCATCAAGCAGCCGGTCTCCGCGATCCTCGAAGCCGCGGAGGAGCACCGCGCCGATGTCATCGGGATGTCCGGTCTCCTGGTGAAGTCCACCGTGATCATGAAGGAGAACCTGGAGGAGCTGAACCAGCGCAAGCTGGCCGCCGAATATCCGGTGATCCTCGGCGGCGCGGCTCTCACCAGGGCCTATGTCGAGCAGGACCTCCACGAGATCTACGAGGGCGAGGTCCGCTACGCCCGCGACGCGTTCGAGGGCCTGCGCCTGATGGACGCCCTGGTCGCGGTCAAGCGCGGCGTCCCCGGCGCCGCCCTCCCCGAGCTCAAGCAGCGCCGCGTCCCCAAGCGGGAGACCGCCGTGCTGGAGGTCGAGGAGCCCGAGGACGGCGTACGGTCCGATGTCGCCACTGACAACCGGGTCCCCGAACCGCCGTTCTGGGGCACCCGTGTCGTCAAGGGCATCCAGCTCAAGGAGTACGCCTCCTGGCTCGACGAGGGTGCGCTCTTCAAGGGCCAGTGGGGCCTCAAGCAGGCCCGCGCCGGTGACGGACCGACGTACGAGGAGCTCGTGGAGACCGAGGGCCGCCCGCACCTGCGCGGCTGGCTCGACAAGCTGCACACGGAGAACCTGCTGGAAGCCGCCGTGGTCTACGGCTATTTCCCGTGCGTCTCCAAGGGCGACGACCTGATCCTGCTGCACGAGGACGGTTCCGAGCGCACCCGCTTCACCTTCCCGCGCCAGCGCCGCGGCCGCCGCCTCTGCCTCGCGGACTTCTTCCGCCCGGAGGAGACCGGTGAGACGGACGTGATCGGCCTCCAGGTCGTCACCGTCGGCTCGAAGATCGGCGGCGAGACCGCCAAGCTCTTCGAGGCCAATTCCTACCGCGACTACCTGGAGCTGCACGGTCTCTCCGTCCAGCTCGCCGAGGCCCTCGCCGAGTACTGGCACGCCCGGGTCCGTTCCGAGCTCGGCTTCGGCGGCGAGGACCCGGCCGCAGTCGAGGACATGTTCGCGCTGAAGTACCGCGGCGCACGCTTCTCCCTCGGCTACGGGGCCTGCCCCGACCTGGAGGACCGGGCGAAGATCGCCGACCTGCTGCAGCCCGAGCGGATCGGTGTCCACCTCTCCGAGGAGTTCCAGCTCCACCCGGAGCAGTCCACGGACGCGATCGTCATCCACCACCCGGAGGCGAAGTACTTCAACGCGCGGTAAGGAAATGTCCGACGCGCCGTAGCGGGACGAGTCGTACACTGGTCGGTCCAGTGCAGGCCGGCCGCCCTTTCCCTGGAAAAGGGCGGCCGGCCTTCTCGTCCCTCATGGAAGGTGTGCCGCATGACCAGTACGGTCTCCGCGTCCTTGATCCGTACGGCTGAAGGCGCCGCCCTGCAGGCCGTCTTCCTCGACATGGACGGCACCCTGGTCGATACCGAGGGTTTCTGGTGGGAGGCCGAGGTGGCGGTCTTCGCCGACCTCGGGCACCGGCTGGACGAGACGTGGAAGGACGTGGTCGTCGGCGGGCCGATGACCCGCAGCGCCGGGTATCTCATCGAGGCCACCGGTGCGGACATCACCCTCCCGGAACTCACCGTGCTGCTCAACGACCGCTTCGAGGAGCGCATCGACCGCGGTGTGCCGCTGATGCCGGGCGCCGCACGGCTGCTCGCCGAACTGGTGGCGCACGAGGTCCCGACCGCCCTGGTCTCCGCCTCGCACCGGCGCATCATCGACCGGGTGCTGGACTCGCTCGGCCACCACCACTTCTCGCTCACCGTCGCAGGTGACGAGGTCTCCCGGACGAAGCCGCACCCGGAGCCCTACCTCACCGCCGCCTCCGGCTTCGGGGCGGCCCCCGAGCGCTGCGCGGTCATCGAGGACACCGCGACCGGTGTCGCCGCGGCAGAGGCCGCCGGCTGCTGGGTCGTCGCCGTACCGTCCGTCGCACCGATCGCACCCGCATCGGGCCGGGTCGTGGTGGGGTCCCTCGAAGAAGTCGATCTCGCATTTCTCCGCGGCCTGGTCACGGGAACGCATTGATCCGCGTACCGAGAGTACTTCTGTGAATGAACAGAAGAGCTCTCGGTATGGCCGTGTGCGCGTTCCGTCACGCATGCGCAGGGAAAAGTCGGGTGCATGCCGAGGCTGGGAATGGCCCAGGGGTGAGCTTTGTCACCTCGAAGACTCATGGTCTTCCTCAAGACCGCCCGAGATGTTCGTTTTGATCCGCCCCACTGTCCCGATTCGTGGAGTCCTGTAGGGAACCTTCCCCGCCCGGGAAATCGGCTCGGCGGCAATTCCCCTCACCGTTCGATGACGCATGGGGCGCCAACCGGTCAGGGATTACCGGCGGCGCCCACTAATGTCGTTTTCTCAACGGCCGGATGAGGGAGAACGTCCAAGATGAACCGCAAGACTCTGGTGCTGCCGGCCGTCGTCGGCCTGCTCGCCCCCGTACTCGCCGCCTGCGGCGCGACGGACGGCGGGAGCGGTGGCAACGCCCCCATCGTTGTCGGCACCACGGACCAGTTCGTCGCCACCGAGGACAATCCCGCGCCGCTCGACCCCGCCATCGGCTACGAAGCAGGCGTCTGGAACGTCCTGCGGCAGACCGTACAGACGCTGACCCACGTCCCGCGCGGCGGCGGCGAACCCGTCCCCGAGGCCGCCGAGAGCTGTACGTTCACCGACCGGCAGAACGAGAGCTACCGCTGCAGACTGCGCAGCGGTCTCACCTTCGCGAGCGGCAAGCCCGTCACCGCCGAGGACGTCAAGTACTCCATCAACCGGGTCATCGGCATCGACTCCGACATCGGACCCGTCGGCCTGCTCGCCAACATCGACACGATCGAGACCCGCGACGACAACGAAGTCATCTTCCACCTGAAGACTCCGGACGCGACCTTCCCCTACAAGCTCGCCACCCCGGCCGCCGGCATCGTGCCGAAGAGCAAGTACCCGGCGAAGTCCCCGCGTGAAGGCTTCCAGGTCGACGGCTCGGGCCCCTACACGATGAAGCCGGAAGTCAGGAACAACCAGGTCGACAAGGTCGTCTTCACCAGGAACCCGAAGTACAAGGGCGATCTGAAGGTCCTCAACGACAAGGTCGAACTCGACCTCTTCCCCGACGCCACGGCGATGGGCAAGGCATTCGACGACAAGAAGATCGACATGATGACCCGCACCATGTCGCCCGGCCAGACCAAGCAGATGCTGGAGAAGCCGAAGGACGGCATCAAACTCACTGAGATACCCGGCCTCGCCATCAGCTACCTGGGCTTCGACACCACCGACCCCGTGGTGAAGAACAAGGCCGTCCGCCAGGCCATCGCCCAGGTCATCGACCGCGGCCAGATCGCCGGCCAGGTCTACGGCACCACCGCCGAGCCGCTCTACTCGCTGATTCCGTCCAGCATCACCGGGCACACCACCTCGTTCTACAACAAGTACGGCGAGCCCAGCACCGGCAAGGCCGCCGCCCTCCTGCGGGACGCCGGCGTCGAGACCCCGGTGAAGTTCACCCTGCACTACACGACCGACCACTACGGTCCGGCCACCGCCGACGAGTTCAAGACGCTGAAGAAGCAGCTGAATGCCACCGGGCTGTTCGACGTCACCACCCAGGGCACCCCCTGGGCGAAGTACCGCGCCGCACAGAAGCGCGGCGACTACGCCGTCTACGGCATGGGCTGGTTCCCGGACTTCCCGGACCCGGACAACTACACGGCGCCGTTCCTCGACAAGGACAACTTCCTCAACTCGCCGTACACGTCCAAGGCCGCCCAGAACACCCTGATCCCGCAGTCCCGCCGCGTCGCCGACCGCGCCGCCGCCTCCAAGACCTTCCAGAAGCTCCAGGACATCGTCGCCACCGATGTCCCGGTGCTCCCGATCTGGCAGGGCAAGGAGTACCTTGCCTCCCGCGACGGCCTCGCCGGCGTCGAGTGGTCGGTCAATTCCTCCGCCGACCTCCAGCTCTGGGAACTCGGCCGCAACTTCGGCTGAACCACGACGCCGCCCCGGCGCCCGGCCCCGGCCGCACCCGGCCGGATCACTGGGCGCCGGGGCGCACCAGTCCGCTCTCGTACGCGTACACCGCGGCCTGCACCCGGTCGCGCAGCCCCAGCTTCGTCAGCACATGGCCCACATGCGTCTTGACCGTCGTCTCGCTGACGAACAGATCGGCGGCGATCTCCGCATTCGACAGACCGCGCGCCACCAGCTTCAGCACCTCCACCTCACGCTCCGTCAGCGTGTGCAGGGTGTCCGGCACGGGATCCTCGCCCGACGGCAGATGATCCGCGTACTTGTCCAGCAGCCTGCGCGTGATGCTCGGGGCCAGCATCGCCTCGCCTGCCGCGACCACCCGGATCGCCTGCACCAGCTCATTGGCCGGAGCGTCCTTCAGCAGGAAGCCGCTGGCACCGGCGCGCAACGCCTCCACCACGTACTCGTCGAGATCGAACGTGGTCAGCACCAGCACCTTCGCCGGGCCGTCCCGGCCCGGCCCGGTGATCTGACGCGTCGCCTCGACCCCGTCCATCCGCGGCATACGGATGTCCATCAGCACCACATCGGGCTGCAGTGCCCGCACCTGATCGAGAGCCTGGAGACCGTCACCGGCCTCGCCCACCACCGCCAGATCCCCCTCCGCCTCAAGAATCATCCGGAAGCCCGTGCGCAGCAGCGGCTGGTCGTCGACCAGTAGGACGCGGATTGCCACCAGATCTCCTCAAGCTCCTTCAACGGCCGCCGGCCGGGCGGCCTCGGCCTGGACCGGGTCCATTCTGCCCTGCACACCCTGGACCGGAACGGCCGGGCGGACCGGCAGCGGATAGACCGGGGGAGTCCCGCCGAATTCCGGACAGACCGCCTGGTGGTCGCACCAGCCGCACAGCTTCGTCGGCCGCGGCCGCCACTCGCCCGTCTCCGTGGCCAGCCGGATCGCGTCCCACAGCGCCAACAGCTTCCGCTCCACCCGCTCCAGATCCGCCACGACCGGGTCGTACGTCACGACGTCGCCGCTGCCCAGATAGACCAGCTGCAGCCGGCGCGGCACCACACCCTTCAGCCGCCAGATCACCAGGGCGTAGAACTTCATCTGGAACAACGCGCCCTCCGAGTACTCCGGTCGCGGCGCCTTTCCCGTCTTGTAGTCGACGATCCGGACCTCGCCCGTCGGAGCCACATCGATCCGGTCGATCACCCCGCGCAGCCGCAGCCCCGACTCCAGCTCCGTCTCGACGAACATCTCCCGCTCGGCCGGCTCCAGGCGCGTCGGATCCTCCAGCGAGAACCACCGCTCCACCAGGCTCTCCGCCTCCGACAGCCAGCGCGCCAGCCGCTCGCCCTCCGCATCCTCCGCGAACAGCTCCGACAGCTCCGGCTTCGACTCCAGCAGCCGGTCCCACTGGCCGGGAACCATCGCCGTCGCCCGGCCGGCCGTACGCTCCGCCGCCGGTGCGTCGAAGAGCCGCTCCAGCACCGCATGCACCAGCGTGCCCCGGGTAGCCGCCTCACTGGGCTTCTCCGGCAGCCTGTCGATCACCCGGAACCGGTACAGCAGAGGACACTGCATGAAATCGCTCGCCCGCGACGGCGACAGGGACGAAGGCGGCTGCGGCGGCCGGGGCACGGAAGTCATGACGAAGACCCTACGGCCCGCCACTGACACTCGCGGCCTCCCCGCGATAGGGCGGGAGGCCATAGGCGGCATACCATCGACGACAGACCCTCGCACACTGCATGATCGTGCCGAAAGGCACCGACCGAAGGGACCCCGTGGACGAGAGCGGCGACAGCGGGCAGCCGCAGCCCGGCGCCGGCGGAACGGACCCCGCCGCGCCCGAGAACGGCAAACCGCAGCGCCCCCGGGAGCCGGGCGGCGGGCTCCTGATGGGCCGCCCCTTCGGCGTGCCGGTATACGTCGCGCCCAGCTGGTTCCTTGTCGCGGCGCTCATCACCTGGGTCTTCGGCGGCCAGCTCGAGCGCGTCCTGCCGGAACTCGGCGCGGTCCGCTATCTGGTCTCCCTCTTCTTCGCGATCGCCTTCTACGCCTCCGTGCTCGTCCACGAACTCGCGCACACGGTCGCCGCACTCCGCTACAAGCTCCCCGTGCGCCGCATCCAGCTGCAGTTCTTCGGCGGCGTCTCCGAGATCGAGAAGGAGTCCGAGACTCCCGGCCGCGAATTCGTACTCGCCTTCGTCGGTCCCCTGCTCTCCCTGGTACTCGCCGGCGTCTTCTATGTCGCCATGAAGTTCGTCGAACCCGGCACCGTCCCCGGCGTCCTGCTCGCCGGACTGATGATCTCCAACCTCATCGTCGCCGCCTTCAACCTGCTGCCCGGCCTCCCGCTCGACGGCGGCCGCATGCTCCGCGCCGTCGTCTGGAAGATCACCGGCCGTGCCATGAGCGGCACCGTCGCAGCCGCCTGGGTCGGGCGCGCTCTCGCCGTCGCCGTCCTCATCGGCCTCCCGCTCCTCACCCGCACCGGCGGGCTGGGGAACAACCCCGACGACGTCAGCGGCATGGACACCGTCACCAACGCCCTGCTCGCCGCGATCCTCGCCGCCATCATCTGGACCGGAGCGGGCAACAGCCTCCGCGTGGCCCGCCTGCGCGAACACCTCCCCGACCTGCGCGCCCGCACCCTCACCCGCCGCGCCGTCCCCGTGGAAGCCGCCACCCCCCTCTCCGAAGCGCTCCGCCGCGCCAACGAGGCAGGTGCCCGCGCCCTCGTCGTCGTCGACGGACACGGCGACCCCAAGGCCGTCGTCCGCGAGACCGCCATCGTCTCCGTCCCCGAACACCGCCGCCCCTGGGTCGCCGTCAGCACCCTCGCCCAGGATCTGACCGCCGGAATGATGATCTCCGCCGAACTCACCGGCGAACAACTCCTCGACACCCTGAAGGCCAGCCCCGCCACCGAATACCTGGTTCTCGAAGAGACCGGCGAGATCTACGGAGTCCTCTCCACCGCCGACGTCGAACGCGCCTTCGTCGCCGCCATGGCCCGCCCCGCCGCCTGACGGCAACGCCGAAGGGGCCCCTCCCTGCTCGAGCGAAGCCGAGAGCTTGGGGGAGGAGTCGCAGGGCGTCGGGGGAGCCCACTCCCTGTCGCGGGGGAGGCCGTCAGGGCCCTCCGGCGCGCGGTCGGAGCCCCTGGAAACACCGGTACGCTGGTCACATGTCTGAACCGACCGGTGCCGCCCGCCGACGCGGGCCCTTCAAGGTCGGGGACCAGGTCCAGCTCACCGACCCCAAGGGACGCCACTACACCTTCACGCTCGAAGCCGGAAAGAACTTCCACACCCACAAGGGTTCTTTCCCGCACGACGAGCTGATCGGTGCTCCCGAGGGCAGTGTGGTCCGAACCACGGGAAACGTCGCCTACCTCGCGCTGCGTCCCCTGCTCCCCGACTACGTCCTGTCCATGCCCCGCGGCGCCGCCGTGGTCTACCCCAAGGACGCGGGGCAGATCCTGGCGTTCGCCGACATCTTCCCCGGCGCCCGCGTCGTGGAAGCCGGCGTCGGCTCCGGCTCGCTCTCCACGTTTCTGCTCCGCGCCATCGGCGACCAGGGCATGCTGCACTCTTACGAGCGCCGCGAGGACTTCGCGGAGATCGCCCAGCAGAACGTCGAGCGCTACTTCGGCGAGCCGCACCCCGCGTGGCAGCTCACCGTCGGCGACCTCCAGGACAACCTCTCCGACACCGATGTCGACCGGGTCATCCTCGACATGCTCGCCCCCTGGGAATGCCTGGAGGCCGTCTCCAAGGCGCTCGTCCCCGGCGGCATCCTCTGCGCCTACGTCGCGACCACCACCCAGCTCGCCCGGACCGTCGAGTCCATCCGCGAGATCGGCTGCTTCGCCGAGCCGCAGCCCTGGGAATCGATGATCCGCAACTGGCACGTCGAGGGTCTCGCGGTCCGCCCGGACCACCGCATGATCGGCCACACCGGCTTCCTCGTCACCGCGCGCCGCCTGGCCGACGGTGTGGAGGCCCCGCTGCGCCGCCGCCGGCCCGCCAAGGGCGCGTACGGCGAGGACTACGACGGTCCCGGCAGCCAGAGCGGCTCCTCCTCCCGCGGCTGACCCCGCACAACGCACCGGCGCCGCCGCGGAGTTCCCGGACCGACCCGGGAACTCCGCGGCGGCGCCCACTCGTTGCCCGTGCGGAAGCCGCCGGCACGGGGCTGCGCACCGAGTCCGATTCCGTACCGACCCCACCGTTCCACCGCCCTGTGAGGTGTGGCACGATGCTGGCCACCCCCACACCACGGCTGACGCCCCGCCTTCCCGGCATCGCCGCACCACAGGAACCACAGGAGACAACCCGCGTGCAGACCTCCGAGCTCCCGGACCTCGCGCACACGGACACCAGGCCGATGCAGTGGCTCGTGACCGCGACCGCCATGGCCGCCGTCGTCGCGGCAGCGGGCATGCTCCAGCCCGATGCCGCCACTGCCACCGCCTCGGCCACGCACCGCACCGCCACGCAGCACGGCACCGCGCCCGCGGCCGCCCCCGATCCGGCCCGGGCGACCTTCCCGCTGGACTGCGGGAAGGTGGGGAGCACCGTCGCCAAGCAGGTCCCCGGTGACCTCGACGGCGACGACCGGCCGGAAACCGTCGCCGTGGTCCACTGCGCGGCCGGATCCGGCACCCCGCCGAGCGGGGTCTACGTCCTCACACAGGGAAGCGGGGCCGCACCCCGCGTCGTTGCGACCCTGGTGGACCCCGCCCAGATGATGAGCATCGGCGACTTCACCGTGCGTGACGGAATCATCTCCGCCACGCTCCTCGGCTACTCCTCGCCCGAGATCCCGCGCTGCTGTCCCGACCAGCAGGAGAAGGTGACCTGGCAGTGGCGGAACGGCGCCTTCGTCCGCGCCGTGCAGAACGAAGCGAACGATGCCTGAACGGTCACTCTCCGTATCCGGAAGACCGGAGCCGGTGGATCAGGCTGCGTCGGGGCCGTAGACCTCGACTCTGTCCGAAACGCGACGTACATGAATGCAGTCGCCCGGGCACTCCTTGGCCGAATCGACCACGTCCTGAAGCAGCGGAAGCGGAACGGGTGTCGTCGCCCCCTTGTCCTGCAGCAGCTCATCGTCGCCGCTCTTCACGTACGCCAGACCGTCGATGTCCAGCTCGAAGACCTCGGGTGCGTACTGGACGCAGATCCCGTCGCCCGTGCAGAGGTCCTGGTCGATCCAGACCTCCAGGTCCTGCGTGTCGCTTCCGGTGGGAGCGTCCTGCTGCACGGTCATTTTTCCTGCCGTTCCCTGCGTATCCGAACCAAAAATAGCCAGCCCTGACGGGTGTTGACCGGTTCGACGATACAACCGGCCGCTTTCCGATGTTGAACGGTGGGTATTCCCCTGGCGTGAGGGAGAGCGCAAGGGTGAAGATCGGACACACCCCACAGTCTTTGTGATCTAGGGGTTTCAATCATCACCCACCCAGGTAGGGTCAGGAAGCGTCCAGCTCCCCTTGGAGGAGGTGAGGACCGTGGCAGCCCACGACGACGACATCAACCGCGGCATCCGGCCCGGGCGGGGGTCTGAAGACCCAGCCGGCCAGGTCGCCTATCTTGAGCAGGAAATCGCCGTCCTGCGACGTAAGCTCGCCGACTCTCCGCGCCATACGAGGATTCTCGAAGAGCGGATCGTCGAGTTGCAGACGAACCTCGCAGGCGTGTCCGCACAGAACGAACGGCTCGCCAACACCCTGCGCGAGGCCCGCGACCAGATCGTGGCCCTCAAGGAGGAAGTCGACCGGCTCGCACAGCCGCCGGCCGGCTTCGGAGTCTTCCTGCAGGGCAACGAGGACGGCACCTGCGACATCTTCACCGGGGGCCGCAAGCTCAGGGTGAACGTCAGTCCCAGTGTCGAGATCGACGACCTCCGGCGCGGCCAGGAAGTCATGCTCAACGAAGCGCTCAACGTGGTCGAGGCCATGGAGTTCGAGCGGGCCGGGGACATCGTCACTCTCAAGGAGATCCTCGAGGACGGCGAGCGCGCCCTGGTCATCGGGCACACCGACGAGGAACGAGTGGTACGGCTCGCCGAACCGCTCCTCGACATCAACATCCGGCCCGGCGATGCACTCCTGCTCGAACCCAGGTCCGGTTACGTCTACGAAGTGGTCCCGAAGAGCGAGGTCGAGGAGCTCGTCCTCGAAGAGGTTCCGGACATCGACTACGACAAGATCGGCGGCCTGGGCGACCAGATCGAGCTGATCCGGGACGCGGTCGAGCTGCCCTACCTCCACCCCGACCTCTTCAAGGAGCACGAACTGCGGCCGCCGAAGGGCATCCTGCTCTACGGTCCGCCCGGCTGCGGCAAGACACTCATCGCCAAGGCCGTCGCCAACTCCCTGGCCAAGAAGGTCGCGGAAGTCACCGGCCAGCCCGCCGGAAAGAGCTACTTCCTCAACATCAAGGGTCCGGAGCTCCTCAACAAATATGTCGGTGAGACCGAGCGGCACATCCGTCTCGTCTTCCAGCGGGCCCGCGAAAAGGCCGGCGAGGGTACCCCCGTCATCGTCTTCTTCGACGAGATGGAATCCCTCTTCCGCACCCGCGGGTCCGGTGTCAGCTCGGACGTGGAGAACACCATCGTCCCCCAGCTGCTCGCCGAGATCGACGGCGTGGAGGGCCTGGAGAACGTCATCGTGATCGGCGCCTCCAACCGCGAGGACATGATCGACCCCGCGATCCTGCGGCCCGGCCGTCTCGATGTGAAGATCAAGATCGAGCGCCCGGACGCGGAGGCGGCGAAGGACATCTTCGGGAAGTACCTCACACCTTCTCTGCCGCTGCACGCCGACGATCTCGCCGAGCACGCCGGTTCCAAGGAAGTCGCAGCTCACGCCATGATCCAGTCCGTCGTCGAGCGGATGTACACCGAGTCCGAGGAGAACCGCTTCCTCGAAGTCACGTACGCCAACGGCGACAAGGAAGTCCTGTACTTCAAGGACTTCAACTCCGGCGCGATGATCCAGAACATCGTCGACCGGGCCAAGAAGATGGCCATCAAGGCCTTCCTCGACCAGGGCCAGAAGGGCCTTCGCGTCTCCCATCTCCTCCAGGCGTGTGTGGACGAGTTCAAGGAGAACGAGGACCTTCCCAACACCACCAACCCCGACGACTGGGCCAGGATCTCCGGCAAGAAGGGCGAGCGGATCGTCTTCATCCGCACCCTTGTCACCGGAAAGCAGGGCGCAGACACCGGTCGCTCCATCGACACAGTGGCAAACACCGGGCAGTACCTGTAGACGCAGACCCGCTGCGGATGCCCGGCCGGGCATCCGCAGCAGGTTGCTTTCCGGACAGCTCCCACGACACCGGAGCAATGACGTAATTGATCTCCCCACCAGCGCAGAGGCGCTCTAGGCTCTTCCGTACCGCCAGTCGCGCAGTGCGGGGACGGGCACCGCACACGCTCCGGACAAGCAGCGGTACTTGAGCGCCGATCCCGGAAGGGAACGCCGCCGGGCAAGGAGGGCCGCATGACCGTACGGCGAGTAATGGGCATCGAGACGGAGTACGGCATCTCCGTGCCCGGACATCCCAACGCCAATGCCATGCTCACCTCGTCCCAGATCGTCAACGCCTACGCGGCGGCGATGCACCGGGCGCGACGCGCCCGCTGGGACTTCGAGGAGGAGAATCCGCTGCGCGACGCGCGAGGCTTCGACCTCGCCCGCGAAACCGCCGACTCCAGCCAGCTCACCGACGAGGACATCGGCCTCGCCAATGTCATCCTCACCAACGGTGCCCGGCTCTACGTCGACCACGCACACCCCGAGTACAGCTCGCCGGAGATCACCAACCCGCGGGACGCCGTCCTCTGGGACAAGGCCGGCGAACGCGTCATGGCCGAGGCCGCCGAGCGCGCGGCCCAGCTCCCCGGCGCTCAGCCCATCCACCTCTACAAGAACAACACCGACAACAAGGGCGCCTCCTACGGCACGCACGAGAACTACCTGATGAAGCGGGAGACCCCGTTCTCCGACATCGTGCGCCACCTGACCCCGTTCTTCGTCTCCCGCCAGGTCGTCACCGGCGCGGGCCGCGTGGGAATCGGCCAGGACGGCCACGAGCACGGCTTCCAGATCAGCCAGCGGGCGGACTACTTCGAGGTCGAGGTCGGCCTCGAAACGACCCTCAAGCGCCCCATCATCAACACCCGCGACGAACCCCACGCCGACGCCGAGAAGTACCGCCGTCTCCATGTGATCATCGGCGACGCGAATCTGTCGGAGACCTCCACCTATCTCAAGCTCGGCACCACGGCGCTCGTCCTGTCCATGATCGAGGACGGCTTCATCAACGTCGATCTGGCCGTCGACCAGCCGGTGCGCACCCTGCACCAGGTCTCCCACGACCCGACCCTGCAGCATCTGATCACGCTCCGCAGCGGCCGGACACTCACCGCGGTGCAGCTCCAGATGGAGTACTTCGAGCTGGGCCGCAAATACGTCGAGGAGCGGTACGGGGCGGACGCCGACGAGCAGACCAAGGACATCCTGATCCGCTGGGAGGACACCCTCAACCGGCTGGAGAACGATCCGATGAGCCTGTCGGGTGAGCTCGACTGGATCGCCAAGCGGGAACTCATGGAGGGCTACCGCCGCCGCGACGGCCTGGACTGGGACGCTGCCCGGCTGCACCTGGTGGACCTCCAGTACGCCGATGTGAGGCCCGAGAAGGGGCTCTACAACCGTCTCGCGGCCCGCGGGAAGATGAAACGCCTGCTGGACGAGCGCGAGGTCGAGGAGGCCCGTACGAAGCCCCCTGAGGACACCAGGGCGTACTTCCGCGGTCGCTGCCTGGAGCAGTACGCGGACGACGTCGCCGCGGCCTCCTGGGACTCGGTCATCTTCGATCTGCCGGGCCATGACTCGCTGCAGCGGGTCCCCACCCTGGAACCGCTCCGGGGGACCCGTAACCACGTCAAGGAGCTCCTGGACCGCTGTCGCACGGCGGAAGAGCTGGTCCGGGTGCTCTCGGGCGGCTGAAATGGCCGCCGACTGGGAATCATCGAGATGGTCCCCGGGCGTTGTAGAGAACTACCGGGCCAATGTCGGACCTCGTAGGTAGGGTCTGATCAAGTGCTTCGAACCGAGCGGGGTGAGCTACATGGCGACCAAGGACACCGGCGGCGGACAGCAGAAGGCGACGCGCTCCACCGAGGAGGTCGAGGAGCAGGCGCAGGACGCGCAAGCTGCCGACGACCTCAAGGAGCGGCAGGAGAAGCTGAGCGACGATGTCGACTCGGTTCTGGACGAAATCGACGATGTACTCGAGGAAAACGCAGAGGATTTCGTTCGATCCTTCGTTCAGAAGGGTGGAGAGTGACTTCGCCTTCGAACCGAAGGTTTAGGGTGCTGGAGTGCTCGAGTTGAGTGAGTCGAAGCGATGCGCGCGGTGCCAGGTGCCAAAGCCGCGGGCGGAGTTCGCCAGCAATAGGTCTATGCGGGATGGCCTCCAGGTGTACTGCCGTAAGTGCGCAGCTGCGTACCACCAGGCACGGCAGCTGGCTCGCGGCAAGAACGTCAGGCCCAGGGTCGAGACGCCCGAAGGGCACAAGTTCTGCCGCACTTGCGGGGAGATCAAGCCGCACAGCGAGTGGGACCGAAACCGTCGGGCTTCGGATGGCTTCGCCACGCTCTGCAAGCCCTGCAAAGCGGTGAAGGGGCGTGCGGGCCATCTCAAGCGTCAGTACGGCATGACCGAAGCCGAGCGCGACGAGATGGTCTCGTCGCAGATGGGCCTTTGCACGATCTGTCTGGCTGCCCCCGCCGTGCATGTGGATCACTGTCACGAGACGGGTAGGGTCCGGGGCGTACTGTGCTTCAAGTGCAATTCGGCCATCGGCAAGTTGGGAGATGATCCTGACACCTTGCGCAGGGCCATCGCTTACCTGGAGGGAAACGCGTGGAAGCCAACACTCGTAGCACCGGGCGTCTACCAGCTGCCTTCCTGACGCCGGGCTCCTCTTCGTTCATGGACTTCCTGTCCGACCATTCTCCCGAGATGCTCCCGGGCAACCGACAGCTGCCGCCCCTGCAGGGGGCGATCGAGGCGCCGCACGGGACGACCATCGTCGCCGTGACGTTCGCCGGTGGTGTGGTGCTCGCCGGTGACCGGCGGGCGACCATGGGCAACATGATCGCGCAGCGCGACATCGAGAAGGTTTTCCCGGCCGACGAGTACTCGGCGGTGGGCATCGCCGGTACGGCCGGGCTCGCCGTGGAGATGGTCAAGCTCTTCCAGCTGGAACTGGAGCACTTCGAGAAGGTCGAGGGAGCCCAGCTCTCCCTGGAGGGCAAGGCGAACCGGCTCTCCACGATGATCCGCAGCAATCTGGCCATGGCCATGCAGGGCCTCGCCGTGGTTCCGCTCTTCGCCGGCTTCGACGTCGACCGCGAGAAGGGCCGGATCTTCTCGTACGACGTCACCGGTGGCCGCTCCGAGGAGCAGGGCTACGCGTCCACCGGCTCCGGGTCGATCTTTGCCCGCGGGTCGATGAAGAAGCTCTACCGCGAGGACCTGACGGAGCAGGAGGCGCTCACCCTGGTCGTGCAGGCGCTGTACGACGCCGCGGACGACGACTCGGCGACCGGCGGCCCCGATGTGGCCCGGCGGATCTATCCGATCGTCACCGTCATCACCGACGAGGGCTTCCGGAGGCTCAACGATGTGGAATCCTCCGACATCGCACGGTCGATCCTGGAGCGCCGGATGGAACAGCCCGACGGCCCGCGCGCCGCGCTGCTCTGATCCGGATCCCGGGGCTTCTTCGATGCACTCGTCACTGACAGAAAGGGACGGATAGCCGGTGTCGACGCCGTTCTATGTCTCACCTCAGCAGGCCATGGCCGACCGGGCGGAATACGCCCGGAAGGGCATTGCCCGTGGTCGCAGCCTGGTCGTGCTGCAGTACGCCGACGGCATCGTGTTCGTCGGCGAGAATCCGTCCCGTGCGCTTCACAAGTTCAGCGAGATCTATGACCGGATCGGTTTCGCCGCCGCCGGTAAGTACAACGAGTACGAGAATCTGCGTATCGGCGGCGTCCGTTACGCCGATCTCCGCGGATATACCTACGACCGCGATGATGTGACGGCCCGTGGGCTGGCCAACGTCTATGCGCAGACCCTGGGCACCATTTTCTCCAGTGCGGCGGAGAAGCCGTACGAGGTGGAGCTGGTGGTCGCCGAGGTGGGCGTCGAGCCCGAGGGTGATCAGATCTACCGGCTGCCGCACGACGGCTCGATCGTGGACGAGCACGGTTCGGTCGCGGTGGGCGGCAACGCGGAACAGATCAGCACGTTCCTGGATCAGCGCCACCGTGACGGAATGACGCTGGCGGAGGCACTCAAGCTGGCTGTGCAGGCACTGTCCCGTGATCCCAACGGGAGCGAGCGGGAGATTCCCGCGGAGCGGCTCGAGGTGGCGGTCCTGGACCGTACGCGGCCTCAGCAGCGGAAGTTCAAGCGGATCGTCGGGCGGCAGCTGGCGCGGCTGCTGGAGGCCGACGGCGGGGCCACGCCGACAGATGCCCCGTCGGACCTGGAGGACGGCGAGGGGGGCGAGGCTCCCACCGATGTCACGAAGTCGTCGGGGGCTGCCGAGTCCGCGGAGCCGCCGGCGTCCCCGGAGTCGTCCGAGGAGTAGCCCTGCCGGATGTTCCCGTGCCCCGGTCCACCGTTCGCGGTGGGCCGGGGCATCGTCATGAACGGGGTGGCGGGGGCCCGGAGGAGCCGCGGACGACCAGGTGCACCGGCAGGCTGCCGGGTTCGGCGGGGCAGCCGTCGAGCACGGACAGGAGGGCGGTCATGCCGCGCTCGCCGACCTGCTCGGCGGGGAGCTGAACGGTGGTGAGTTCGGGTTCGACGGCGGTCGCGAGAGACAGGTCGTCGAAGCCGGTGACGGAGAGGTCGTCGGGGACCCGCAGGCCGAGCCGGCGGGCGGCCTTGCAGGCGCCCGCGGCGAGGATGTCGTCGTCGCAGACGATCGCGGTCGGCCGGGGGCCGGGGGCGGCCAGAGCGTGTTCCGTGGCTTCCCGGCCGGCCCGTACGTCGAGCGCTGCCGGGACGGTCCGTACGGAGGTGCCGGGCACGCCGCGCAGGGTGTCGCGGACGGCCCCGGCGCGAACGGCGAAGGTCCAGGAGTCGATGGCCGACGCCAGGTGCAGGAAGCGGCGGTGGCCGAGAGTGAGGAGATGGTCCGTCACCTGCCGCATGCCGTCGGCGATGTCGAGGTTGACCCGGGCCGCGACACCGGTGTCCGCGGGGTCGCTGTCCAGCATGACCAGAGGCAGGTCGGCGCCGCGCAGGGCGTCGAGGGCGTCGGCGGCCATGGACGAGGCGATGACCCCGTCGAGGGCGGCGCGGGCGGAGGCGAAGGGGTCCCTGGCCGGACCCGTGCCGTCGGGGGAGGGGTAGAGGACGACCCCGAAGTCGTGTTCGGCGGCGACGGCGGCGGCGCCGGTGTAGACACGCGCGAAGAATTCGTTGGTGAGCGCCGGGACGACCAGCAGCGCGGTCCTGGTGCGGCCGAGGCGGAGGCTGCGGGCGGCGAGATTGGGCCGGTAGCCGAGGTCCTGGGAGGCGGCGCGGACGCGCGCCGCGGTCGCCTCGGAGACCCTGCCGCGCCATTTGCCGCCGAGGACGAGCGAGACGGTGGCCTGGGAGACGCCTGCGGCCCGCGCGACGTCGCGGCTGGTGGGCCGGGCCGGGGCGGGCTGGGATGCGCTGGTCACGGGGGCCTCCGGGCTGGGCGGGTGCGGTGCTGGTGCGGGCGGTGAGGTGGACCTGAGGACAGGGCACATGGTACGTATGAGGCTCGACGTTATACGTAAAACCTCAGGTGTCCGGAAGGCGCCCGGCGGAGAGGGGCGGACATGGCCGCGGGATATCTGGACATCCTCCGGGCGCGGCATGCCGCGAGGCTGCTGATCGGCACGCTGGTGGGACGGCTGCCGAGCGGCACCGCCCACATCGCGATCGTCCTGTTCACCCGGGCCGAGGGCGGCAGCTACACCCTCGCGGGGGCGCTCGCGGCGGTGTACGGCCTCGCCACGGCGGTCGGGCAGCCCCTGCTGGGCCGGGCGGTGGACCTGTACGGCCAGCCGCGCGTCCAGCTCCCCGCGTCCGTCGTCTCCGCGCTGGGCATGTCCCTGCTGGCTCTGGTGGGCCTCGGATCGCTTCCGCTGGCGTACGGGGCCGTGATCGTGGCAGGGGTGTTCACGCCGCCGCTGGAGGGCGGTCTGCGGGCGCTGTGGCCGACGGTCCTGGGGCAGGAGGACCGGGTGCACCGGGCGTACGCCATGGACGCCGTGGCCCAGGAGGTCATGTTCACCGTGGGCCCGCTGCTGGTGACGGTGCTGGTCTCGCTCTGGTCGCCCGCCGCCGCGCTGCTCGTCATCAACGCGATAGGAGTGCTGGGAGCGCTCTCCGTGGTGGTGTCGGAGCCCTCCCGTACCTGGCGCTCGGCGCCCCGCGAGGCGCACTGGCTGGGTGCGCTGCGCTCGCCGGGGCTGCTGGCGCTTCTCGGTTCCTTCTTCTTCGTCGGGGTCGCGCTGGGCTCGATCACGGTGGCGGGCGTCGCGTACGCCGACGACCACGGCCGGGAGGCGGTCTACGGCTGGCTGATGGCCGCGCTCGGTCTCGGCGCGCTGATCGGCGGGGCGGTGTACGGGGCACGCCAGTGGGCCGGAGCGCCGGAGCGCCGGCTGCGGGTCATCGTCGCGCTGCTGGCCCTCGGTTATCTGCCACTGATGCTGACACCGGGTGTGGTGGCGATGACCGCCCTGGCCGCGCTCGCCGGGGTGTTCCTGGCGCCGGCGATCGCGTGTTCGTTCATCGTGGTGGACCGGCATGCTCCGCGGGGCACGGTGACGGAGGCGTTCTCCTGGCTCGTGACGACGTTCGGGGTGGGCGCGGCGGCGGGAACGGCCCTGGCGGGCCCGGCCGTCGAGTTGGGCGGTACGGCGTGGAGCTTCGCCGTCGCGGGGGCCGGTGGAGTGGCCGCGCTGATGGTTCTGCTGGCGACGGGAAGGGTCCTCGTAGTTCCCGGGCGTACGGACGTTTTCGTGCAGGGATCGGAAAACGATCGAAACGGTGCTGTCCAACCCGGTTTCAGCTCGGGCCATCAGGCGTAATGTTCAGTCATGGACCGCCGCATTTTCGGGCTGGAGAACGAGTACGGCGTCACGTGCACGTTCAGGGGACAGCGCCGACTGTCTCCTGATGAAGTGGCGCGCTACCTCTTCCGCCGTGTCGTGTCATGGGGCCGCAGCAGCAATGTCTTTCTGCGGAACGGCGCCCGCCTCTACCTCGACGTGGGATCGCATCCGGAATATGCAACCCCCGAATGCGACAATCTGACCGAGCTGGTCACCCACGACAAGGCCGGCGAGCGCATTCTCGAAGGCCTGCTTGTCGACGCCGAACGCCGCCTGCACGAGGAGGGAATCGCGGGCGACGTCTATCTCTTCAAGAACAACACCGATTCGGCGGGAAACTCCTACGGGTGCCACGAGAACTACCTCGTGGCGCGGCACGGAGAATTCTCCCGGCTCGCGGACATCCTCATTCCCTTCCTCGTCACGAGGCAGCTGATCTGTGGTGCGGGCAAGGTGCTGCAGACCCCGCGCGGCGCGGTCTACTGCGTCAGCCAGCGTGCCGAGCACATCTGGGAGGGCGTCAGTTCCGCGACGACGCGCTCCCGTCCGATCATCAACACCCGTGACGAACCGCACGCGGACGCGGAGCGGTACCGCCGCCTCCATGTCATCGTCGGTGACTCCAACATGTCCGAGACGACGATGCTGCTCAAGGTCGGCGCGACGGACCTGGTGCTCCGCATGATCGAAGCGGGCACGGTGATGCGTGATCTGACGCTGGAGAACCCGATCCGGGCGATCCGTGAGGTCAGCCACGACATCACGGGGCAGCGCAAGGTGCGCCTCGCCAGCGGCCGCGAGGCGTCCGCCATCGAGGTGCAGCGGGAGTACTACGAGAAGGCCGTGGACTTCGTCGACCGCCGCGGCATCCGCACCGGCACCGTCGAGCAGGTCCTGGAGCTGTGGGGCCGTACGCTCGACGCGGTCGAGGCCGAGGACCTCGACCGGATCGGGACCGAGATCGACTGGGTGATGAAGTACAAGCTCATCGAGCGGTACCGGGCCAAGCACAACATGACGATGTCGCATCCGCGGGTCGCCCAGATAGACCTCGCCTACCACGACATCCACCGGCGCCGCGGGCTGTACTACCTGCTGGAGCGGAAGGGGCAGGCCGCCCGCATCTGCAACGACCTGAAGATCTTCGAGGGCAAGTCCGTGCCCCCGCAGACCACCCGGGCGCGGCTGCGCGGTGACTTCATCCGAAGGGCCCAGGAGCAGCGGCGGGACTTCACCGTCGACTGGGTCCACCTCAAGCTCAACGACCAGGCGCAGCGCACGGTGTTGTGCAAGGACCCGTTCCGTTCCGTGGACGATCGAGTGGAGAAGCTGATCGCGGGTATGTGACCGGGCGCAGGACGCGCCTCGGCTCCTGTGCGACTCGGGCCCCGTACGTTCCTCGTGCGGGGCCCTGTGCACGCCCTAGAGTGTCGGGGACCCAATCAATCGTGCCGTCTGAGATCTGAGGAACCAGTGCGCCGACTTGCCGGCCTTCTCGTTGTCCCCCTGCTGCTGTTGACAGCGGCGTGCGGCGGCAGCGGCAAGGGATCCGCCTCCGCTTCAGCCTCCGCCTCGAACAACGCATTTCCCGCGATCACCGCGGGTGCGAAGTTCGGTGAGAAGCCCACCCTGTCCAAGGGAGAAGGCGATCCTCCCAAGGATCTGAAGACGCGTGTCGTCAGTGAGGGAAAGGGCGCGACGCTGAAGAACGGCGACGCGATCCAGGTCAACTACCTGGGGCAGGCGTGGGACTCCACGAAGCCGTTCGACAACAGTTTCGACCGTAAGCAGCCGTTCGATCTGACCCTCGGTGCCGGCATGGTCATCAAGGGCTGGGATCAGGGGCTCCTCGGGAAGAAGGTCGGCAGCCGCGTCCAGCTCGTCATTCCGCCGGACCTCGGTTACGGCGCGCAGGGCCAGGGCGACATCAAGCCGAACGCCACCCTCGTCTTCGTCGTGGACATCCTGAAGGCGACGACGATCCCGGCGTCCGCCAAGGGCACCGCGGTCGCCCAGGGCAACGCCGACCTGCCGAAGGTGGGCACCAACACCGACGGCAAGGCTCCGACGGTCAAGATCCCGGAGAAGACCGACCCGCCGGCGAAGCTGGTCTCCAACTACATCCTGGAGTCCAAGGGCGACGTCATCAAGGAGACCGACAGCGTCGTCGTGAACTACGAGGGCCTGCTGTGGAAGGACGGCAAGCCGTTCGACAGCACCTACACCCGGGGGAAGACGGAAACCTTCCCCATCGGCCAGGTCACCCTCAAGGGGCTGAAGAACGGCCTGCTCGGCAAGAAGATCGGCAGCCGTGTCCTGCTGGTCATCCCGCCGGACCAGGCCTTCGGCGACAAGGCTCAGCAGTCCATCCCCGCCAACTCCACGCTGGTCTTCGCCGTGGACCTGCTGGCAAAGATGTAAGACTGTCCCGGTTGCCCAGTTATTCATGTGGAGGAGCAGTTCAGTGAGCATCGAGAAGCCCGAGATCGACTTCCCGGGCGGCGAGCCGCCGGCCGACCTGGAGATCAAGGACATCTGGGAGGGCGACGGTGCGGTCGCCAAGGCCGGCGACATGGTCAAGGTCCACTACGTGGGCGTGGCCTTCTCCACCGGCGAGGAGTTCGACGCCTCGTGGAACCGCGGCACCCCGCTGCAGTTCCAGCTCGGCGTCGGTCAGGTCATCTCCGGCTGGGACCAGGGCGTGCAGGGCATGAAGGTTGGCGGCCGTCGCCAGCTGACCATCCCCGCGCACCTCGCGTACGGTGACCGCGGCGCCGGCGGCCGTATCGCCCCCGGCGAGACGCTGATCTTCGTCTGCGACCTGATCGCCGTCTGATCCGTCCCGCGGACACATCACGAGGGCCCGTGCGGGACCGCACGGGCCCTCGTGATGTGGAGCGTGGACTCCAGGAGGGTGCTGAAGATCTTGGCCGCTCTCGTGGCGCCGAGATCTTCGGCACCCTCCTCACTTTTGTCCGGACACTCCGGAGCGGTACGGTCGAGGGTCGTAGAGCACGTAGAGAAAGGGCGCCGATGGCGATTGCCAAGGCCGAGCGGCTGATGAACCTGGCGCTGTGCCTGCTGGGGACCCGGCGCCCGCTCAGCAAGCGCGAGCTGCGCGGTTCCATCGAGGCCTATCTGGAGGCGGGCTCCGACGAAGCCTTCAACCGGATGTTCGAGCGGGACAAGGACGATCTGCGCGAGCTGGGTCTGGTCATCGAGACCGTGGAGAACCTGGACGGCGACATCGGCTATCTGGCCCGCCGGGACAGCAACCGGCTGCCACCGATCACGCTGGACGCCGAGGAGGCCGCGGCGCTCGGCCTGGCGGCAAAGGTGTGGCAGCAGGCCCGGCTCGCGGGCGCGGCCAGTGGCGCGCTGCAGAAGCTCCGGGCCGCCGGGATGCCGGAGGCCGAGGACGCGTACGAGGTGCACAGCGCCCTCGAGCCGCGTATCCCGGTCCATGAGGCAGCGTTCGAGCCGTTGATGCTGGCGTGCCGGGACCGCCGTCCGGTCATCTTCGACTACCGCAAGGCCAACGCCGCCCGCCCGGAGCAGCGCCAGGTCGAGCCCTGGACGCTCGAGTGCTGGCGCGGTCACTGGTATCTGGCCGGCTGGGACCGGGACCGTCGTGCCGAGCGGGTGTTCCGCCTCTCCCGGATCACCGGCCGGGTCCGTTCGCGGGCCGGGGTCTTCACCGCCGAGGTGCCCGACGTGGTGACCGTCCGGGAGACCGTCGAGAGCTGGGCGGGGGAGACGGCGACCCGGACCGCGCTGATCCGGCTGCGGTCCGGCTCCGGATACCCGCTGCGCTCGCGGGCGATATCGGTGCGGGAACTCGGCGACGGCTGGGACGAGTTGGAGATTCCGTACGGACACGGTCTCGACGCCTGGCTCGTCGAGTTCGGCCCGGACGTCGTCGTGCGGGAACCCGCGGATCTGCGGGCCGATGTGGTGGAGCGGCTGCGCGCCGTGGCCAAGGACTGAGGAGGGACCGTATTCATGGCGACGAACGCGATCGACCAGACGCGCCGGATGCTGTCCCTCGTGACGTATCTGAGGGAGCGCCCCGGCGCCCATGTGCAGGACGTGGCCCGGGCATTCGGGATCACCGAGGACGAGCTGATCTCGGACCTCGACGTCCTGCCCATGTGCGGGACGAGCTTCCGGGGCGGCGATCTGCTGGACATCGACACCGACGGCGACCGGATCTGGTGGCACAACCCGGACGACGTGGCGGAGCCGCTGCGGCTCGCGGCGGACGAGGCGACGGCCCTGCTGGTCGCGGCGCGCGCCGTGGCGACGCTGCCGGGGCTGCGGGAGAGCGACCGGCAGGCACTGCTGCGGGCCACCGCCAAGCTGGAGACGGCGGCCGGTGAGGTCGGGGCGGCGAGCTCCCGGCTCTCGGTCACCTTCGAGTCCGAGGGCGGCGTCTTCGCCGATGTCGACCGGGCGATCTCGGAGCGGCGCCGGCTCTGGCTGCGGTACTACTCACCCGCGCGCGACGAGCTGACCGAGCGCGAGGTGGACCCGATCCGGCTGTTCGCCGTGGGGCATACGTACATGGAGGCCTGGTGCAGGTCCTCCGAGGACCGGCGTACGTTCCGGCTCGACCGGGTCGCCGAGATCCGGCTGCTGGACGAGCCGTCCGCACCGCCGGAGCTGGAACTGCGGGACCTGTCCGAGGGGCTGGTGCAGCCGGCGGCCGAGGACCCCGAGGTGGTGATCGAGGTCGGGCCCGGCGGCCGGTGGGTCGCCGAGTACTACCCGCACGACAGTGCGGAGGAACTGGCCGACGGCGGACTGCGGATCACCTTGCGCACGCCCGATCCGGCGTCGCTGCGCAGGCTTGCGCTGCGGCTCGGCGGGGAAGGGCGCATCGTCGCCCCACCGGAGCTGGCGCAGAGCGCGCAGCAGGCGGCGCGGGCAGCGCTCGCCGCCTATGACGGCCCTGCCTGAACGGATACCTGAGGAGATGTGAGCAATATGTCTGTGATGTCGGGTATTTCAACTGTGGTGGTACCGGAGTCCGTACGGTTCAAGGCGGCCTGCCCGGACTGCCGCGGGCGCTTCGAGCTCGCGGCGGGTGCCCTGCGCCTCGCCATCGGCTCCAGCCGTCGCACCACGTTCTACTCGTTCACCTGCCCCGAGTGCGGCGCCGCCGTCCGTAAGCCCGCCGGGGAGCGGATGGTAGAACTCCTCACGGGTGGGGGCGTGCGGACGCTGCGCCTCCACACCAGCCTTCAGAACTCCTGACACACGGACACCCGGCTCCTGCGACACCTAGACAACATCGAGGCTCTGCGCATGTTCTGGCCCATGCTCGCCATCGCCCTGGGATTCCTCGGGATTACCGTCCTTGGCGTACTGGCCGTCAAGGTGTTCGTCGAGGCCCGGCGCCTGGGGCGACAGGTGACCCATACCACTCGGCGCATCAACCGGGCGGCCGAGGATCTCGAACGGGCCGCAACGGATCTCGCCGCCACCGGCGAGGCGTTGCGCTGACACGGACGGGGGAGCTGTGCGCCGGACCGGTCGACCGGGGCGGGCGGGGCCTCTTGTTTCTCGGGTTCGGAGGGTACGCTGCTGGTGGCGGCCCTGAGAGCGAGGCGTGGGCCGTAATCGCAAGGATGCATGGGTATTGCCCTGCGTTTACTCCTGCGGGATACGATCGCTGACAGTACGAAGATCGGACGTCTGTCCGACGTTCGATCAGCCCCACCCCTGCTGCCTCGGTGAGAAGGTACACGCATATGTTCGGAAGGCTCGGCGCTCCCGAGATCATCCTGATCCTCGTCGTCATTGTTCTGCTGTTCGGCGCGAAGAAGCTTCCTGACATGGCTCGCTCGCTCGGCAAGTCGGCCCGCATCCTCAAGAGCGAGGCCAAGGCGATGAAGTCCGAGGGTGCCGCGACGGCCACCCCCGCGGACCCGCCGAACGATGCCGCCCAGGACCAGGCCGCCCCGCGCACCATCAAGGCCGCGCCCGGCGATGTGACGAGCTCGCGTCCGGTTGCCGAGCCGACCGACTCGACCAACCGCTGACAACCGGGCCGACGCAGGCGCCGTCATGGTGACGGCCTGCTGCACGAGATGAGGACGTGGGTTGCTCAAGTCTGCCCGCAAACAGGAGACGGACCCAGAGGGCCGCATGCCCCTGGTGGAGCACCTGCGTGAGCTGCGTAACCGGCTGGCGAAGGCTCTGCTGGCGATCGTCGCCGTCACGATCGTCGCCGCGTTCTTCTACAAGGGGATCATCGAGTTCTTCACCGATCCGGTGCTGAAGGCGGTCGGTTGCCATTCGAGCTTCGCCGAACTCGCGAAGCAGGAGGACGGCACCTGTGCGCGCATCGTCCTGAACGGTCTGCTGACGCCGTTCACCCTCGCGCTCAAGGTCTCCCTCATGGCGGGTGTCGTCCTTTCGTCGCCGATCTGGCTCTACCAGCTGTGGGCGTTCATCGCCCCCGGTCTGCACAAGCACGAGAAGAAGTACTCGCTCGCCTTCGTCGGCGCGGGCTTCCCGCTCTTCCTCGCCGGTGGTTTCTTCGCGTACAAGACGCTGCCCACGATGGCCAAGGTCCTGCTGGACTTCTCGCCGGCCGGCCTGGACAACCAGCTGCCGCTCGATGACCTGCTGGACCTGATCACGCGCATGGTGGTGGTCTTCGGACTCTCCTTCGAGCTGCCCCTGCTGCTCGTCATGCTGAACCTCGGCGGGGTCATCACCGGCAAGCGGATGCTCGGCTGGTGGCGCGGGATGATCATGGGAATCACGGTCTTCGCCGCCGTGGCCACGCCCAGTACGGACCCGCTCACCATGCTGGCCCTCGCCGGGCCGATCTGGGTCCTGTACTTCTGTGCCACGGGGCTCTCGCTCCTCAACGACCGCCGCAAGGCACTGCGCGCGGCGGCGGGACCCGCCGATGACGAGGCGTCGGAGCTGGACCTGACCCCTGAGGACATCGGTGAGATCGAATCGGTGTCCACGGGCGGCTCGCTGCCCGCGCAGGCGGGGCCGGACCGTGATCGGGTGAACGGTTACGACGACATCACCTGACCTTGTAAGGTCCCCGGGGTGACCAGCGAGATCACCCTTTTCGTCAATCCCACCGCGGGACGCGGCCGGGGCGCGCACGCCGCGCAGCCGGCCGCTTCCGCGTTGCGGGCCGCAGGATTCTCCGTGCGCACGGTGCTGGGCGAGGACGCCGACGACGCGCTGCGGCGGGCCCGTGAGGCCGTCGCGGGCGGGACAGGTGCGCTGATAGCCGTGGGCGGGGACGGCATGATGTCCCTCGCCCTCCAGGCCGTCGCCGGGACCATGACACCGCTCGGCGTCGTCGCTGTCGGCACCGGCAACGACTTCGCCCGCGCCCTGGGCCTGCCGATACGGGACCCGGCCGCCGCCGGACGGCTCGCGGCCGAGGCGCTCAAGGGTGGCAGCGTCCGCGAGATCGACCTCGGCAGGGTCGGGGAGCGATGGTTCGGTTCGGTGCTCGCCTCCGGCTTCGACTCCCGGGTCAACGACCGGGGCAACCGGATGCGCTGGGCCGGCGGGCGGTTCAAGTACGACCTGGCGATCCTCGCCGAACTCGCCGCGTTCAGACCGATCCCGTACCGCGTCAGGCTCGACGGCGGACCGGCCCAGGAGATCGAGGCGACGCTCATCGCCGTGGGCAACGGGTCCACGTACGGCGGCGGGATGCGGATCTGTGCGGACGCCGTCATGGACGACGGGCTCTTCGACGTGACCGTCGTCGGGGACTGCAGCCGTACCACCCTGCTCAAGGTGTTCCCCCGCGTCTACAAGGGCACGCACCTCGGCCATCCCCAGGTCACCGTGCACCGGGTCTCGTCGATCGAGCTGGTCGCGGCCGGTGTCACCGCGTATGCGGATGGTGAGCCGCTCGGCGCCCTGCCGCTCACCGCGACCTGTGTGCCGGGCGCGGCCAGGGTTCTTGCACAGTGAATTAAAGATCGGGCTGACTGTCAGAGGTGACGGGTAGGCTCGTAACCAAGATGACAGAGGACCTCTCACCAGCTGAGCGATACCAGGCTTTCCGGATCCGCGCCGCCGAGCAGGCCACGGCGCTCGCGCCCTTCCGCGAGTTGTACGAGTTCGGTCTGGACCCGTTCCAGATCGATGCATGCAAGGCCCTGGAGGCGGGTAAAGGGGTGCTGGTCGCGGCCCCGACCGGGTCGGGCAAGACGATCGTCGGCGAGTTCGCCGTGCATCTCGCACTGCGCCAGGGCCGCAAGTGCTTCTACACCACGCCCATCAAGGCCCTGTCCAACCAGAAGTTCACCGATCTGGTCAAGCGCTACGGCGCGGACAAGGTCGGCCTGCTGACCGGCGACAACAGTGTCAACGGGGACGCACCCGTGGTCGTCATGACCACCGAAGTGCTGCGGAACATGCTGTACGCGGGCTCCCAGGCGCTCCGCGGCCTCGGCTATGTGGTGATGGACGAGGTGCACTACCTCTCCGACCGCTTCCGTGGCGCGGTGTGGGAAGAAGTGATCATTCATCTGCCCGATTCGGTGACCCTGGTGTCGCTGTCGGCGACCGTGTCCAACGCCGAGGAGTTCGGCGACTGGCTGGACACCGTCCGCGGTGACACCGAAGTCATCGTCTCCGAGAACCGGCCCGTGCCGCTCTGGCAGCACGTCCTGGCCGGCCGCCGGATGTACGACCTCTTCGAGGAGGAGACCGACCACGGCGGCCGCGGCGTCGGTCGCCGCGAGGTCAGCCCTGACCTCGTCCGGCTCGCCCGCATGGAAAGCCAGCGCGGATACAACCCGCGCGAGCGCCGCCGCGGAAAGATGGTGCGGGAGGCCGACCGCGAGCGCGAGCGGCGCGAGCGCAGCCGGATCTGGACCCCGTCCAGGCCCGAGGTCATCGACCGGCTGGACGCCGAAGGCCTGTTGCCCGCCATCACGTTCATCTTCAGCCGGGCCGGCTGCGAGGCCGCCGTGCAGCAGTGTCTCCAGGCCGGACTGCGGCTCAACGACGACAGCAAGCGCCGCCTGGTGCGGGAGATCGTCGAGGAGCGGACCGGGTCCATCCCTCCCGAGGATCTCCATGTCCTCGGCTACTACGAGTGGCTCGAAGGTCTGGAGCGCGGCATCGCCGCGCACCACGCGGGCATGCTGCCGACCTTCAAGGAGGTCGTCGAGGAACTGTTCGTACGCGGGCTCGTCAAGGCGGTCTTCGCGACGGAGACCCTCGCCCTCGGCATCAACATGCCCGCGCGATCGGTGGTCTTGGAGAAGCTCGTCAAGTGGAACGGCGAGCAGCACGCCGACATCACCCCGGGCGAGTACACCCAGCTGACCGGGCGTGCCGGGCGGCGGGGGATCGACATCGAGGGCCATGCGGTGGTGCTGTGGCAGCGCGGCATGGACCCGGGGGCGCTGGCCGGACTCGCGGGTACGCGTACGTATCCGCTGCGGTCCAGCTTCCGGCCCTCGTACAACATGGCCGTGAACCTGGTGCAGCAGTTCGGGCGGCACCGGTCGCGCGAACTGCTGGAGACCTCGTTCGCCCAGTTCCAGGCCGACCGATCGGTCGTCGGGATCTCCCGGCAGGTACAGAGGAACGAGGAGGGTCTTGAGGGCTACCGCGAGGGCATGACCTGTCACCTCGGCGACTTCGAGGAGTACGCACGGCTGCGCCGTGACCTCAAGGACCGGGAGACGGAGCTCGCCAAGCACGGCGCGTCACAGCGGCGGGCCGCCGCAGCGGCGTCGTTGGAGAAGCTGAAGCCGGGCGACGTCATCCATGTCCCGACCGGGAAGTTCGCCGGGCTGGCCCTGGTGCTGGACCCGGGGCTGCCCGCCGGGCGGGCCAACACGCATCGCGGGCTCGAATACCACGACGGGCCGCGGCCGTTGGTGCTCACCGCCGAGCGGCAGGTCAAGCGGCTCGCGTCGATCGACTTCCCCGTGCCGGTCGAGGCGGTGGAGCGGATGCGGGTGCCGAAGTCGTTCAACCCGCGGTCGCCGCAGTCGAGGCGCGATCTGGCGTCGGCCCTGCGGACCAAGGCAGGGCACATCGTGCCGGAGCGGCACCGCAGGGGGCGGGCCGAGGCTGCGGACGACCAGCAGATCGCCCGCTACCGGGCCGAGTTGCGGGCCCACCCGTGCCATGGGTGCAACGAGCGCGAGGACCATGCGCGGTGGGCGGAGCGCTACCACCGGCTCCAGCGGGACACGAAGCAGCTGGAGCGGCGGATCGAGGGGCGGACGAACACGATCGCCCGCACCTTCGACCGGATCGTGGCGCTCCTCACCGAGCTCGACTATCTGCGGGGCAATGAAGTCACCGAGCACGGGCGGCGATTGGCCCGGCTCTACGGCGAACTGGACCTGCTGGCCAGCGAGTGCCTGCGGGCAGGGGTCTGGGAAGGGCTGAACCCGGCGGAGCTCGCCGCGTGTGTGTCGGCGCTGGTGTACGAGGCGCGGCAGGCGGACGACGCCGTGGCGCCGAAACTGCCGTCCGGCCCGGCGAAGACGGCGATGGCCGAGATGGTCCGTATCTGGGGACGACTCGATGCCCTGGAGGAGGACTTCAGGATCAACCAGGCGGAGGGGGTCGGGCAGCGGGAACCCGATCTCGGATTCGCCTGGGCCGTCTACATGTGGGCGTCGGGGCGGACACTCGACGAGGTGCTGCGCGAGGCGGAGATGCCCGCGGGGGACTTCGTACGGTGGTGCAAGCAGGTCATCGATGTGCTGGGGCAGATCGCGGCCGCGGCGCCGCCGGGCGCGGGCGCCGGGTCCGTGGCGCGCACTGCACGCAAGGCAACGGATGCGGTGCTCCGGGGGGTTGTGGCGTACAGCTCGGTGGGGTGACGGGGGCTGCGCTGCGGGTTCGGTCGACCGGGCCTCGGGTGGGGCGCATGCGGCGGTCCTGCCCGAGACCGCCGGAGGCGTACGGGAAGCTGCCGGCGGCGACCCGGGCGGGGGCCGTGCTGGACGAGCAGGAGCCGGCACTCCGGACCGACCTGGTCTTCGGGCTGATCGAAGGCGTGATCCTGGTGCGCCGCTCCGGTCCGGATCGGCCGGTCGCCGCGTTCGCGGAGGGCAACGGCGGACGCGGCGCTGCGGATCGTCGGCACGGAGCGCGCGTAGCCCGCGCACGGCTGCCGCTGGACCTTGCACCCCGCGGACCCTCCCCGGACGTGCCTCGGCCGGTCCGCTGGGCGCGGACCGGCCGGAAGCTCACGCTCCTTCGTCGTTCAGGGACCGCCAGGGGGCACCCCTAGGTCCGATTGCTCTTCATCGCCACTCCCACGCAGGCCAGCCCCAGCAGTACGGCCAGACCGCCGATGATGACGTTGTTGAGGATGACGCCCATGTCGGGGCTGCTGGCGACGACCCACGGCGAGATGATCATCCAGATGCCCATGGCGCAGATGGCCCAGCTCAGGCCGTACATCCGGTCCGGCATCACCGTGAACCCGAGCCCCAGCACCGCGATCGCGATCCCCATGATCAGGTTGTGCTGCACGAGGGTGGGCTGGCTTGCAGTGAAGTGAAGTACCCAGGGCGAGACGGCGCAGTAGAGGCCGACGAGGAACACCGGTCCGTCGACGAGCGCCACATCGCGACCACCGAGCATGCGGGCATAGCGCTCCCGCATTTCGGAAACATCCGGGTGACTGGTGATGTCAGCGCGGGTGTGTGAGACGTTGGACATGAGAGTCGTCTCCTTCGGTCCTGCAGGCCCGACCGCGGTGTGAGGGGGGTGTGCTGTAGGCGCCTGCTCCACCATTCTGCGCTTATCTCAGCCTTATGTGTACATTTCGGACCGCGTGGACCTTATGATTCCCGGGCGTCCAGGCGCCGGGCCAGGGCCGCCAGCTCGGGGGTGCACAGGACCCGGTCCCCGTACCCCGGCAGCGGGACGTGCAGGGACTCCGTCCAGCGTGGCGGGATCGCACCCATGCCGTACACCGCCCCGGTCAGGGCGCCGGTCACGGCCGCGACCGTGTCGGTGTCCCCGCCGACGTCGATCGCCGCTGCCAGCGAGGCTTCGAAGGTATGTGTCGTGCGCAGCGCCCAGACCGCCGTCCCCAGGCACGGCCAAACCGCCCCGTTGAACTCCGTCGCCAGACCGGGATGCCAGCCCGGTGCGAGGACGGTCGCCCAGTGTTCGCGCCGGTCGTCGGGTACGTCGGCCAGGGCGCCCGGCACGGCTGCGAGCGGGTCGTCGCCGTTCAGCGCCGCCCGGATCAGCTCGTGGAGGACGGCGGTGCCTTCCCAGGCGGCGCCGTCGCCATGCGTCAGTGCCGCGATCCGGCGGGCGGCGTCCATCGTCGTGGCCCGCGCCGCGGGCTCCGGGCCGTCGGTCCGCGCGAAGTACACGGCGGAGGTGGCGGCCCGCATCAGCGAACCGTTGCCCGCCGCACGCCCGTTGACCTGGAAGTGCAGAGCGGCGGCCAGATCCCAGGGGTCACCGCTCGTCAGGACGCACTCAGTCTGCAGACCGATGTCCTTCGGCTCACCCGCCGCCCACCGCCGGAACCGGTCGAAGATGTCGGGCAGATCGAGCCCGTCCCGCTCCAGCAGCGACTCACCGACCAGTACGGCCATCTGCGTGTCGTCCGTCGCCTCGCCAGGATCCCAGCCACCGCCCCCGCACATTGTGCCGAAGCCGTCGGGGAAGCGGTCCGCGTACACACCCGCGGGCCCGAACTCGAACGGCGCCCCGAGCGCGTCGCCGACCGCCGAACCGACCACGGCGCCCACCACGCGGTCCTGTCTGGTCCCTTGGTTCATGGTCATGGCTCGGGGACGTAACCGCGACGGTTGGACGAGTTCCCGGTCCAGCACGCCATCTTCCGCTGGAGGGGCTGGGCGAAGAACGACTTCGTGGCGGCGAGCAGCCGGTCGAAGAGGGCCGGGTCTATGCCGTGGCCGGACAGGTAGAGGAATCCGGTCTCGCGGTCGGCGCGGCCCAACTCGGCCACGGCGCGGGCGCGTTCCCCGGCATGGTCGCCGCCGCGCAGGGCCGTGATGTCCACGACCGGCAGCTCGGTGAAGGGGGTCGCGGACATCAGCGGGCGCCTTCCGGTACGGACGCGGATACGGGAAGGAGGCCCGCTCCGGCGCAGTGTAGCCCGGCGAGGAGCCCTTCGGCGGCAGTGATCTCGAACGTCCGGGTGTACGGGGTGCCGTGCGGCCGCGCGTCGCTCACCAGCAGCCTCGCGCAGCCGTCGAGCGACCGAGCACGGCGCCCACCCGGTGCGGGAGCGTGGAACGTTCGACAGTCCACCGGCCGTGGACGATCCGCCCGAGAGAGTTCAAAGTAAAACATTGCCGGTCACGGCACTAGTTCGTCCAGCGAGGCATCGGCGGTCACGGCCCTTGCGGCGCAGCGGCCGGAGCCGCATCGGGTCAGGACACGTCGACCACCACCGAGTGCCAGCCGGTCGCACCGTCCGGGACGGTGCCGACGCGTTCGCCGGTCTGAGTGGCACCCGTCCCGTCGGTCGCACGGACCTCCAGCGTGTGATTGCCGGACGTGGCCGGCCACTCCCACACCCACTGGCGCCAGGTGTCCCGGCTGTCCTTCGCCGCGAGCCGGGCTCGATGCCACGGGCCGCCGTCCACCCGGACCTCCACCCGCGAGATCCCCCGGTGCTCGGCCCAGGCCACCCCGGCGACGGGCACGATGCCGGGCTTCGGTGAGGCGAACGGACGCGGCGTGTCGATCCGGGACTGCGTCTTGACCGGCGCCTGCTGGGACCAGCTGCGCCTGACCCAGTACGCGTCGTACGAGGCGAACGTCGTCAGCTCGATGTCCTTGATCCACTTGCAGGCCGAGACGTACCCGTAGAGTCCCGGCACCACCATGCGGACCGGGAAGCCGTGCGCGAACGGCAGGGGCTCGCCGTTCATGCCGAGGGCGAGGATCGCGTCGCGGCCGTCCATGACCGTCTCGACCGGCGTGCCGATCGTCATGCCGTCGACGGAACGCGCCACGATCTGGTCGGCGGGCCCGCCCTGCGACGGTGGCTTCACCCCGGCCTCGCGCAGGAGATCGGCCAGCCGTACACCGATCCACCGGGCATTGCCGACGTACGGGCCGCCGACCTCGTTGGAGACACACGCCAGGGTGATGTCGCGCTCGATGATCTCCCGCCCCAGCAGGTCCTGGAAGCTGAGCGCGAGCGGGCGGGCAACCCCCTTTCCGTGGATCCGCAGCCGCCACGAATCGGCGTCGATGCGGGGCACGACCAGGGCGGTGTCCACCCGGTAGAAGCTCTTGTTCGGGGTGATGAACGAGCTCAGGCCCCGGATCCGCAGATCCGCCCCGGGCGGTACGGCGGGAGCCGGTGAATCGGGGACCGGGAGGACCAGATCATGCCGTGAGGCGGTGGCCCCGGCCTGCACGGCGGACGTCAGCCGCCGTCCCAGGAACCCCGCACCGGCCGAGGCCGCCGTCGCAGCGGTCGCCGCGATCACGAAACCGCGCCGGTCGAAGGTGCCGTCCCGCTGGCCGTCCTTCTGTCCAGCCGCGGGAGAGGGACGGAGCACCGGGCCGAGCCGTCCGACCAGGTGATACAGCACCCCTGTGGCCAGGACGGCACCCACTACCGAGGGCAGGGCATCGGCGGGGCTGCCTTCCGGCCGTCCCACCGCCGCCACTGCCCCGACCACGCCGAAGACCAGAACGGCCGCCGAGCCGAGCAGCCGGTGCCGCAGCGTCAGCAGCCCGACCGCCACGGCGAAAGCCGACAGCAGCGCCAGGATGCCCAGTTCGAGCACCACCTTGTCGGCCGTGCCGAAGTGCCGTACGGCGAAGTCCTTCAGGACCGGGGGAGTGCGGTCGATGACCGCCCCGCCCACCGCCACGACCGGACCCGCCTCCGGACGTACGACAGCCGAGACCAGTTCGGCCGCGGCCAGGGCGCAGAACCCGGCGATCAGACCGCTGAGCCCGGCGAGACCGGCACGTGCCCAGCGGGACCGCCGGGACCCGGAAGCCCCTTGCTCCTGCTCGTCGTTCTGTTTCTCGTTCACATCCGTTGATTCGTCGTCGGACGTCCGGCGGATTGGTCCGTCACCCGATCGGATGAGAGGCGGTCATCGGCCAATCCGTGTCGGCCCCGGCCACGAATCACCCTTCGAGGGGCCCTTTGAGGGGGCCCGTTCGGCGCACACCGGCCCGCCCGGCGCGGGCCGGGACCGAGGGACCGAGGGACCGGCATGGCACGGAATCGGCGGCGGACAGCCGTGGTGGGACAGCCGACAGCCGACAGCCGGCAGCCGGTCGTCAGCTGTCAGCCGAGGCCGCGCGCCCGTTCGAAGCGGGCGCGGGTCTCGGCCAGATCGACCACCGGGTCCGGATACAGGAACCGGGCCCGGTCCGGGCCGGTGAGCTTCCACGGCTCGTGCACCGCGGCGCCGTCCAGGTCCGCCAGTTCCGGCACCCAGCGCCGTACGTACGCGCCCCGCGGATCGAACCGCTTGCCCTGGATCAGCGGATTGAGTACGCGGTTGGGGCGGGTGTCCGTACCGGTGCCCGCCACCCACTGCCAGTTGAGCTGATTGTTCGCCAGGTCCCCGTCGACCAGAAGATCGAGGAAGTGCCGGGCGCCGACGCGCCAGTCCACGTACAGCGTCTTGGTGAGGAAACTCGCGACCAGCATCCGGCCCCGGTTGTGCATCCAGCCCTCGTGCGCCAGCTGTCGCATGGCCGCGTCGACCAGCGGATAGCCGGTGAGCCCGGCACGCCATGCCTCGATCTCGTCGGGGTCGGACCGCCACCGGTCGCCGCGCGGACGGTAGTCGGCCCATGCGGCGTCCGGCCGGGCGGCGAGAACCTGGTGGTGGAAGTCCCGCCAGGCCAGTTGCCGTACGAACGCGTCGGCGCCCGGTCCGCCCTTCTCCCGTGCCCGGTGCACCAGTTCGGCCGCGGAGAGGCAGCCGAAGTGCAGAAACGGCGACAGCCGGGATGTCGCGTCCGCGGCGAGGTCGTCGTGGCCGGTCCCGTAGTCGGCCATCGGGCCGTGCAGCCAGGAGGCCAGCAGTCTGCGTCCTACCGTCTCGCCGCCCTCGGCAAGCCCCGGGGAGACGCCCGTCACCTCCGCTCGCGTGGGCAGCGGTGTGGACGTCGCCGCGTCCGGCACCCGTACCGTCCACGGCGCGGCCAGTGTGCCCCGTACCCCCGCCGCCTCCCAACGGCGGAAGTACGGGGTGAACACCGCGAAATGGTCACGGCCCGCCGGGACGACCAGGCCCGGAGCGAGCGCGGTGACCACGGCGTCATGGACGTGCAGGGCGCAGCCGACAGCCCCGAGAGCCGTACGCAGGCGCTCCTCGCGTTTCCTCGCGTACCCGCTCACCCCGGCCGCGATGTGCAGACTCTCCGCACCCGTCTCCGCGACCGCGGCGCAGGCCCCCGCCACCACGTCGGCGCTGCGGACGACCAGCCGGCCGCCGCGGCGGCGCAGCCCCGCGTCGAGATCGACGAGGCAGTCGGCGAGGAACGCCCGCCGGTTCGGCGCGTCGAAACCGGTCCGGCGGATGCCGTCGTCCTGGACGAAGAGGGGGACGACGGCATCCGCGCCGCGCACCGCGGCATGCAGAACGGGGTTGTCGTGCAACCGCAGATCGGAGGTGAACAGCGCCACGGAGACGGTCATGGGGGCCTCTCATGCGGTCGGGAAGGTCAGCAGTGCCAGTGGAGCGGACGTCGGCTGCACGGAGCCGCCGGTCGGCTCGACGGTGATTCCTATGCCCGACGCGCCGTCGACCGGCCCGTCCAGCAGCACCGTGTTGCTCGTCGACGCCCGGTTCATCAGTCCCGCGGACCGTATGGTCCCGTGGTCGTCGAACCACAGCTGGTACACCTTGCCGTTGGGCGGTGTCTCCATCCCGGAGGCCACGAACACGGCCCGGTTCCCGCTCCGGGAGACCACGACCGTGCCCTTCGCCCCGCCCGTCAGCGCACTGGACTTCGCCTTCGCGTCCGGCGCCGCGAGAACCTGCGCCACCTGCCCGCTCCGCTGCTGCGCCTCCTGCCGTGCGTCCTGGGCCACCTGGTTCTGCCACACCGCGATTCCGCCCAACGCGGCAGCGGCGGCAAGGGACGCGACGAGCGCGAACTTCGGCCGACGGCCGGTTCGCCGGACGGAGCTGGCCGAGTGGGAGCGCCGGCCGTGGGACGGGGATTCCTGCCGTACGGTCGTGATCTCCCGCAGAACCCGCTCGCGCAGCTTGCGCGCCGGCGCCGCGGACACCGCGAGCCCGAGCCGGGTGGCGGTCTCGGACAGTTCCCGCACCTCCGCGGCGCAGGCCTCGCAGTCGCCGAGATGACGTTCGAACTCCCCGCGCTCCGCGTCCGGCAGCGCGTGCAGGGCGTAGGCGCCGGTCAGCGTGTGCAGTTCGGCCCCGCTCATGCGATCCGCCTTGCTCATGCGCTCCCCCCGAGGCAGTCGCGCAGCCGGATCAGTCCGTCGCGCAGTCGTGTCTTGACCGTCCCGGGCGGTACGGAGAGGAGTTCCGCCACTTCGCGGTAGGTCAGGCCGCGGTAGTAGGCGAGCGTGACGGACTGCCGTTGCAGCTCGGACAGGGACCGCATGCAGCGGCGTACCTGCTCCCGCTCCAGCCGGCTCTCGACCTGCTCGGTGACCTCGTCGAACTCCGGCGTACGGTCCAGCAGCGCCGCCCGGTACTCCCGCGCCGTCGTCGCCTCGACGGAGCGCACCCGGTCCACCGCCCGGTGATGGGCCAGCGTCAGCACCCAGTTCATGGCGCTGCCGCGGGAAGCCTGGAAGCGGGGGGCGGTCCGCCAGCGTCCGCGCCGAGGACGGTGCCGCCGCCGTCCCCGTACTGCTCGGCGCCCCGGACCGGGCCGGCGCGACGGTCGCGGCCGCCACCGTCGCCCGCCCCTCCCTCGACGACGTCTATCTGCGCTACGCCGGACGCCGCTTCTCCGAGGCCGAGGCCGCAGACGCCCAGCAGATCCCCGCCACGGTCGCCGCAGGAGGCACCCGATGAGCAGCCACGTCATTGCCCAGACCTGGTACATGACCCAGCGTCAGCTCGCAACACGTTCCTGCTGCTGCCGCTGACCTTTCTCTCGTCCTCGTTCGTGGCGCCGAGCCAGATGCCGTCCTGGATGCGGCAGATCGCCGACTTCAACCCGGTCAACTGGGCGATGGTGGCGGGCCGTTCGGCACTGTCCGCCGATCCCGAATGGGGGCTGGTGCTCAGCCTCGGGGGAGGGCTGCTCGTCCTCGCGGTGGTGGCGGTCTGGCTGTCGACCCGCACCTTCCGCTCGTACCAGAAGGCCGTCTGACGGCGCGTGCGGCCGCGGGGTCAGGGGACGCCGCGAGGCGCGCGGTGGGCCGCCAGTGCGGCGCCAGGATCATGAGTAGCCAGAAAGGCGCTGCCAGCCAGAACGAGACCTCGAAGAGTGCCCGGTCATGCCATGAGCTCCTTCTCGACGGAATCCGCGGTGCGGAGTACCGGAATCGGCCGCAGCGCCGCATACGCTCCGGCGGCGGTGGCGGCCAGGACGAGTGCCGCGGCGGTGAGCGTCGCGCCGTCCGGATGAATCAATGACTGCCCGCGCAGCGCCTGCCACGCGACGAGGGCGACGACCGCCGCGTACGCCCCTGATGCGACGAACATCAGGCGCAGCCGGACCCGCGGATCGCCCAGCCGGGGAAAGCGCGGGGCCAGCGCCACCAGGGCGAGCAGGAGCAGCGGGAGCGACTGGAGCGCATGCATGCCGACGAAGTGCGGGATGCGTAGATCGCCGCCGGTCGTCGACCAGCCGGTGAGTGGCATCGAGGGGCCGCCGTCGGGTACGCCGACGGAATGCGCGCCGATCACATCCGCGGTGTCGAGGTTCCCGGCAGCCCGCTGCTCGGGAGTCGGCTGCGTCATCAGGAAGCCGATTCCCGCGCCCACCAGCGCTATGAACACCCCCGAGCGGATCGCGAGGGCGGCGGCGCGGTCCTGGATACGGGCGCGCAGCAACAGGATCGCGATGACCAGGGTTCCGGTCCAGAGGACGGCGACGGTGACGCCCATCGCGTTGAACAGCCGCTCGTCGAACGGGGTGGCGTGGTTGAAGTGGCTGCGCTTCCCGCGGATGACCTGCGCGGTGATGATCGCCATCTCGGCGAGGCTGGAGACTGCGACCACCGTCCCGGCCCACCAGCCGGTGCGCCGGCCGTGGGTGAGGAGCGTCAGCATCCAGGCGAGCGCCAGGGCGTACGCCACGAACGAGACCGCGAACTTGAACGGCTTGAACCAGATGGCCGAGCCCGCGAGGACCCGGTCGTCGACCAGGAGTCCCACGCCGGAGACGACGGCCATGACGGCCATCGCCGCGGCGAAGAGGACTAACGGACGGTGCCAGGAACGCCATGACGGCATGGGTGTACCCCCTGTGAGGACCAAAGATTATGGATAGTGAGACTCTCTGCTATCCGATAGCGAAACTATCTATGATGGAGTGCGGGGTTGGCAAGAGCGGAAGGGGAGAACGCAGCGTGCGCATCAGCGAGTTGAGCCGCAGGTCCGGAATTTCGGTGGCGACGATCAAGTTCTACGTACGGGAAGGGCTCCTGCCCCCGGGGGAGTTGACCAGCCCGAACCAGGCGTCGTACGACTCCGGGCACGAGCGCCGGCTGAAGCTGATCCGCGCCCTTCTGGACGTCGGCGGACTCTCGCTCTCCGCGATCGGTGACGTACTCCGGGCGATCGACGACCCCGCGCAGCCGGTGCACAAGGTGCTGGGCGTGGCGGCGAAGCGGATCACGGCACTCGAGGGCAACGAGCCCGGGCCCGAACTGGACGACGCCCGCGAAGAGGTGGCCGAGCTGCTGGAGCGGCGGGGCTGGCGGGTGGAGGCGCGAAGTCCGGCTGGTGAGGCCCTGGCCGGGGTGCTGGCCGCGCTGCGGCGGGCCGGGCACGGAGGCTTCTGCGAGCTGCTCGACGACTACGCGAGCGCCGCGGAACCGGTCGCCCGGGCCGATCTCGACTACGTGGGACGGCGGGTGGCGCGCGAGGACCTGGTGGAGAGCGTGGTCGTCGGCACGGTGCTGGGTGAGGCGATGTTCAGCGCGCTGCGCCGGCTCGCGCACGTGGACGCGTCGGCCAGGGCGTACGGCGACGAACCGGGGGAGCGCGTCGGGGGCGGGTGAGGGGGACACGTCCGACACGTGGGCGCCCGGGTCACATGTCCGCCGGCGCCGCCGCTTCGTACGCGGACGCCCCGGTCGCGTGCGCACCGCCGCCGCACGCCGACGCCCCGGTCACCGTCCAGGGCGGACGGTGACCGGGGCGCGGATGTCCACCACAGGTGCCCGGGCGGGGCGGTCTACGCGGCAGTCTCCTGCTCCCGCTCCACCTGCTGGTTCCACTCGCGCTTCACCGAGCGCCACGCGTCGTCGTTCTGGCCGAGGCGCCAGTAGCCGGAGATCGACAGCTGCGGCAGCGGGATCTGCCGGTCGAGCCGAAGATGGCGGCGGATCTCCTTCACGAAGCCCGCCTCGCCGTGCACGAACGCCTGCACCCGGCCCACCGGGAACTCCAGGGACTTCACGGCCGCGGTCAGCGTCTCGCCGACCGGGCGGTCGCCACGGTGCAGCCAGGTCAGCTCGACCCCGTCGGCCGTCACGATCTTCTGCTCCTCGGACGCGTCCGCCACCTCGATGTAGGCGTGCGCCAGCGCACCCACGGGCATCTGCTCCAGAGCCGCCGCGATCGCCGGCAGGGCGCTCTCGTCACCGGCCAGCAGGTGCCAGTCCGCCGACGCGTCGGGTCCGTAACCGCCGCCGGGACCCAGGAAGGTCACCTGGTCACCCGGAGCGGCGCGGAGCGCCCACGGGCCCGCCAGGCCCTCGTCGCCATGGACCACGAAGTCGATCGCCAGCTCCCGGGCGACCGGGTCCCAGGAACGCACCGTGTAGGTACGGGTGGCCGGCCACAGCTCGCGCGGATACTCCTCGCGGATCCGGGCCATGTCGAACGGGTGCGCGTAGTCGGCGCCCTCGGGTGCGAAGCACAGCTTGACGTAGTGGTCGGTGAACCCGGACAGCGCGAAGCCGGCCAGGCCGTCACCGCCGAGCACCACCCGCACCATGTGCGGGGTGATCCGCTCGGTGCGCAGGACCTGGGCCCCTTGCGCCGTGGGTGCCTGCCGCGCCGGTCGTTCTGCCACGAGGTTCTCCCTACTCCAAATGCTTAGGCTTGCCTAAGTTAGCACTTCATGCCCGGAGCGTGGCGAGCAGCCGCTGCAGGGCACCGCCCAGTCCCCACTGGGTGGCCAGCGCCTCGAGGGCGGCGGGGTCGCGCGGCTCGGTCGGCAGCGCAGGATCGAACGCGGGCAGCGGTACGTCATCGGCGACCCGGACCACCGTCGGCGCGACGGCCACGTAGTCCCGCGCCTCGTCCAGCCGCTTGCGCTGCGAAGGGGTCAGCCTGGACGCCGGATCGTCCACCGCGGCCATGATCCCGGCCAGATCGCCGAAGGTGTCCAGAAGCTTCGCCGCGGTCTTCTCGCCGATGCCGGGGACCCCAGGCAGCCCGTCGCTCGGGTCGCCCCTCAGCAGCGCCAGATCGACATAGCCGGAGCCGTCCACCCCGTACTTCTCGCGCAGCCACGCCTCGTCCGTCAACTGCAGCGACCCGACCCCCTTCAGCGGGTAGAGGACCCGCACCTCACGGGCGTCGTCGACGAGTTGATAGAGGTCCCGGTCGCCGGTCACGATGTCCACCGGGCCCGTGGCGAGGCCGGTGAGCGTACCGATCACGTCGTCCGCCTCGTACCCCGCGACACCGACCCGGGCGATGCCGAGCGCGTCGAGCACGTCCTCGATGATCGGGACCTGCGGGGCCAGCGTGTCGGGGGTCTCCTCCTCGTCGGGGAGTCCCTCGGCGGTCTCCACGGCGACGCGGTGTGCCTTGTACGACGGGATCAGCTCCACCCGCCAGTGCGGCCGCCAGTCCGCGTCCATGCAGGCCACCAGCTCGTCCGGCCGGTGGTCCTGGACGAGCCGCCCGATGAAGTCGAGCAGTCCGCGCACGGCGTTGACCGGCGTACCGTCCGGCGCGCGCACCGAGTCGGGGACGCCGAAGTAGGCGCGGTAATAGAGGGATGAGGTGTCTAGCAAAAGGGACTTCTTGGGCCTGGTCGTCATGGCATCAGCATGCCCGTAGGACGGCCGAGAACGGGAAACGCCCCCACCACATCCCCGAGCAACTCGACAACATAGCCGACGCGATCAAGCTCGCGAACAAGATCGCCTCCTCGCCGTTCTCCGCCAAGCTGGACCGGGTCTCCGAGCATCTGCAGATGAAGGAACTCACCGCGGCTGCGCGGGAACTGAAGGGAGAAGTGGTCGCGCGGAAGGCGGACGGTACCCCGTGGGATCATGTCCACGAGGTTCGGGACGCCCAGAACTGCCTGCTCAACACGATCGGTGACATCAATAAGAAGCTGGCCCATCCCAAGACAGGTGGTGACGAGCGGGATCTTCTCGTCGCAGACCTGGGGCGGGCAGCAGAATGCTGGACTTCTCCGAGCAGTTCCTTCCCAGAACCAAGTGAGTGGAGCATGACAGTGGCGCACGATGCATATGTGCGGCAGCTGATCGCACGGGCGAAGGACGGCACCATCCCGCCGCAGGAGGTGAAGCAGATCGCCCAAGCCGTCACCGGGTGCCGGGCCGGCCGGGAGCTCTACCCGCGGCTGTACGCGGTGGCCCGTGCGGGCGGCCCGGCATACGAGCCGCTGATCGCCACGTATCTGATCTACCCCGAGGATCCCGAGGTCTCGGCGCTCGCCGTGCAGGTGCTCACGGCGCACTGGAGAGTGGGGGTGAAGTACCGGGAGCAGATCCTCGCGTTGCTGGGATCCCCCGAGTGGGACCTGGATGACGACGTGTTCATGGCCGCGGTCTCAAAGGCTGGGTGGATCCTGCACGACGGGTTCGACGCCGAACTCCTCCGCGTCCTGCTGAAGCTCGCCGAGGAAGGCCGCGGTGAGTACAACGACGATATTACGCAGGGTTTCGCGGTGGAGGCGATCGCTCGCGCGCTGGGCGCCAGCCACGCCGAGTTGACCAGACTGCCCGAGGGAGTCACCCGTTCGGAGTGGTCGCTGGGCTTGCTGAGGGCCGCGCGTGACCGACTGCACGAGGCGGCGCGTCAGCCCTCGAAGACGGTCGCATAGGCGCCGGTTACTGCACCCACGGCCTGGCGGCGAAGCCGAGGTCCGTAGGACTTCGGGGCCGCCTGGTCGAGCTTGACGAATCCACAGGCGCGCGCTGGCGCAGTCCGCCGACTGAGCTGCCGAGATGGCCTGGACGGCGGCGTCCGGGTCGGCGAGGGCCTTGCGGACGTCCGCCGGGGAAACGACGAGGACGCCGCCCCGGGGCCATCGCCCCGCTGCCGTCAGTCGGCCGTCACCTGCGCCAGTGGATATCGACGCGTTCGGGGTCGATGCCACGCCGCCCCCGAACGCCCGGCTTGACCACGATGTGCTGAAGCGCGGACGACAGCAGGTCGCGTCGTCCATCGGTGTCGCGCTGCTCCCACGCTTCCGCGAAGGTCATACCGAGGCTCACGTAGTCGACCTCAGGTTCGTCAGGCATGGCCAGCAGCTCGCGGCGCTTGGCCTTGAGCTTGCGAAGGTCTGACATGAGCTCAGTCTCGCGCTCGTCGTCGTCCACGTCCGCGAGTTCCGCCGTGGTCGACTTGATGGCCGCTTCGGTCGCGGCGAGTTCGGCGACCTCGCGCACCGTCTCGTGGGCTTCGACGACTTCGAGTTTGCCCACTGTCGCCAGGAAAGTGCGCTCCACGTGCTCCTCGATCCGCTCGGCGACGATGGAGGTTGCCCGTACGCAGCCGGTACCGTCCGAACGGCCGTGGCAGGCGTACCGGGTCACCGGGTTGTGGCCGCCGGTCTTGTTGATCCGCATGGAGCCACCACACGAAGAGCACCGCAGTAGGCCCGACAGCAGCCGGGCGCGCCGCTTGCGTTGCCCGCCCGGTGTTTTCGTCGGCGCGAGCAGTGCGCGGAGCCGCAGCACGTCCTCTTCGGGGAGTATCGGCTCCCACACCTGGACCGGCTGGCCGTTGGCGTCGGTGACGACCTTCCCCTTGTGCGTCATGTGGCCGAGCGTCGCCGCCTGCGTGAGGACGATACGCAGCGACGTCATCGACCACGCCTTGGCCTTGCGCGGGACCGAGCCGACTGCGTTGAGCACATTGGTCGCGTAGTAGACAGATTTGCCGTTCAGCACCAGGTCGGCGGCCTTGCGGACGTATGCGGCTTCGACCGGGGCGACTTCAAGGGCCTTTCCGGCGCCGTCCGGGTTGTCGACGATGCGGTAACCGTACGGTGCCGAGCCTCCCGGCCATCGCTGGGCTTTCACGAGTGCGGCGCGGGCGGCGGTGACGCGGTCGCGGATGGTGGCCGCTTCGAACTCGGCGAACACGCCGAGCAACTGGAGCAGCATGCGACCGGCTGACGTCGTCATGTCGAACGGTTCCGTAGCGGAAACCAGCGACACACCGGCCTTCGCCCACTCCTCGGTGAGCGACGCAAGGTCGGACACGGAGCGCGCCACGCGGTCAATGCGCCATACCATGACCGTGTCGACGCGACCAGCGGTGACGGCTTCGCGGACCCGGGCAAGACCGGGGCGGTCGAGGCGGGTCTTGGTGGCCGATACGTCGACGTCCTCGATGAGGTCGGCGAGGGCCCATCCTCGTGCGTGGCACGTAGCCTGGATGACTTCTCGCTGGCGCTCGATGGACGTGCTCTCGTCCGTGGCCTTGGAGATCCGGGCGTACCCGATGACTCGCCTCGGCGGTGTTGTCATGCGGGTGATGGTAATCCACGGCGACGTGGTGTCGAGTGGCAATAGCCTCACACCCCGATGATGCCGCACTGCACTGACACCGGCCCGAAAGTGAACTGGGTCACTGTTTTGTTTGGCCCGTGCAAGTGCGGGCAGGCGCGCCATCGGAGCGGACCACGTCGCCATGTCCACCACAGCGCGTGCCAAGCGGACCGAATCCGCGCCGCTCCACGGTCTGCCGGAGGGGGTGGCAGACCGTTTTCGGTTCAACGCGTGAGGTGTATGTGTCAAGGCTGCAAGCCGACCGTCTGTACAAGGTGTTCGGCAGACGACCCGATCAAGCCGTGCAGAAGCTCGAGCGCGGCACGGACCGCGACGCGCTGCGCGCCGACGGAACGACCGCAGCGGTGATCGACGCCTCGTTCACCGTGGAATCGGGCCAGATCTTCGTCGTGATGGGTCTGTCCGGATCCGGCAAGTCCACGTTGCTGCGGATGCTCAACGGGCTGCTGGACCCCACAGCCGGACGCGTGCTGTTCGACGGCCAGGACCTGACCGCCCTGAGCCCCCGCGAGCTCCGCGCCGTCCGCTCCTCGAAGATCAGCATGGTCTTCCAGCACTTCGCCCTGTTCCCGCACCGGAGCGTCCTGGAGAACGCCGCGTACGGCCTCGAAGTGCAGGGTGTGCCGCGTGCCGAGCGCGAGAAACGCGCCGCCGAGGCGCTGGAGCTGACCGGCCTCGCCGGCTGGGAGAAGTCCTGGCCCGACGAGCTGTCCGGCGGTATGCAGCAGCGCGTCGGTCTGGCCCGCGCCCTCGCCACCGACGCCGACCTGCTCCTGATGGACGAGTCGTTCAGCGCGCTGGACCCGCTGATCCGCCGCGACATGCAGGACCAGCTCCTCGAACTGCAGAAGCGGCTGAAGAAGACCATCGTCTTCATCACCCACGACCTCAATGAGGCCATGCGCCTCGGCGACCGGATCGCCGTGATGCGGGACGGGAGGATCGTCCAGCTGGGCACCGCCGAGGACATCCTCGTCACCCCCGCCAACGACTACGTCGCCTCCTTCACCCAGGACGTCGACCGCTCCCGGGTGCTGACCGCGGGCGCCGTCATGGCCGAGCCGCACACCGTCATGGGCACCACGGGCGACGACGGCAAGGAACTCCGTACGCCCGACGACGTCCTCAGGGCGGCGCCGGCCACGGTCTCCGAGTCCACGCCGATCATCGAGCTGTTCACGCCGTGCTCGCGCAGTGGTGTCGCGGTCGCCGTGACCGACGCCAAGGGCAAGCTCGTCGGGGTCGTGCCCCGGTCCCGGCTGCTTGCCGTCCTCGGCGAGCCGATGACCCCCATCGAGCTCCCGCAGGACGCCACGACCACTGCGAAGAAGGTGGCCGCCGATGTCTAGGCTCCCGCTCGGTGAATGGGTGAACAGTGCGGTCGACTGGCTGCAGACCCACCTGGCCTGGCTGTTCGACGCGATCAGCTCCGTCGTCGGCGGCATGTTCGACGGCATAGCCGCCGTCCTCTCCGCCCCCGCCCCGCTGCTCTTCGCGGGCATCGTCGCCGTCATCGCCTGGTGGCTGCGCGGTCTGCTCGCGGGTGTTCTCGCCTTCGTGGGCTTCGCGCTCATCGACTCGGTCGAGCTGTGGGACGAAGCGATGGACACCCTCACACTGGTGCTCGTCGCGACCATCGTCACGCTGGCCCTGGCCGTCCCGCTCGGCATCTGGGCGGCGCGCTCCAGGACGGTGTCCGCGGTGACCCAGCCGGTCCTCGACTTCATGCAGACCATGCCCGCCATGGTCTATCTGATCCCCGGCGTCATCTTCTTCGGCGTCGGCGTCGTGCCCGGCATCATCGCCACCATCATCTTCGCGCTGCCCCCGGGCGTCCGGATGACCGAGCTCGGTATCCGCCAGGTCGACGGTGAACTCGTCGAGGCGGCCGAGGCCTTCGGCACCACCTCGCGCAACACCCTGCTGCGGGTGCAGCTGCCGCTCGCCCTGCCCACGATCATGGCGGGCATCAACCAGGTCATCATGCTCGGCCTGTCCATGGTGGTCATCGCCGGCATGGTCGGCGGCGGCGGCCTCGGCGGCTCCGTCTACCGCGCCATCGGCAACGTCGACGTCGGCCTCGGCTTCGAGGCGGGCATCTCCATCGTCATCCTGGCGATGTATCTGGACCGGATGACCAGCGCGCTGGGCCGCGAGGTCTCCCCGCTGGGCCGCCGCGCCCTCGCCAAGGCCCAGTCGGTGGCCGGCGGACTGAAGATCTGGAACTACCGTCCGCAGCCCGCCGTCGCGGTCGTCGGCGTCGTCGTCCTCGCACTCGTCGCCGGTGGCATGGGCATCTTCGGCTCGTCCAAGCAGGACACCGGTGCCGCCACCGACGCGTCGAACGTCGGCAAGGGCCAGAAGATCAGCATGGGATACATCCCGTGGGACGAGGGCATCGCCTCCACCTTCCTCTGGAAGGAGCTGCTGGAGCAGCGCGGCTTCGAGGTCGACGTGAAGCAGTACGAGGCCGGCGCGCTCTACACCGGTATGGCGAACGGCCAGATCGACTTCGAGACCGACTCCTGGCTCCCGGTCACCCATGCCACGTACTGGAAGAAGTACCGGGACCGCCTGGAGGACATGGGCTCCTGGTACGGCCCCACCTCCCTGGAGCTGGCCGTCCCCTCGTACGTGAAGGGCGTCGACTCGCTCGACGACCTCAAGGGCAGGGCGTCCGACTTCAAGGGCCGCGTCGTCGGCATCGAGCCGAGCGCCGGTGAGACCGGGCTGCTCAAGGACAAGATCCTGCCGGGGTACGGCCTCGACAAGGAGTACAAGGTCGTCGACGGCTCCACGCCCGCGATGCTCGCCGAGCTGCAGCGCGCGTACGCCAAGAAGGAACCGATCGTCGTCCCGCTCTGGTCGCCGCACTGGGCGTACAACCAGTACGACCTCACCAAGCTCAAGGACCCCAAGAACCTCTGGGGCAAGGGCGACGGCATCCATACCCTGACCCGCAAGGGCTTCTCCGACGACAACCCGCAGGTCGGCAGCTGGCTGAAGAACTTCAAGATGACCGAGAACCAGCTCACCAGTCTTGAGGCGAAGATCCAGACGACCGGCAAGGGCAAGGAGCAGGACGCGGTACGGGCCTGGCTGAAGGAGAACCCGGGCTTCGCCGACAAGATGGCTCCCCAGTAGGGTCTGAAGCACGGTGAAGGGGTGGCACCGCCGACCGGCGGTGCCACCCCTTCCGGCTGTTCCGGCATTCATTTACCGGCCGTCCTTGCCCAACGTTGTGCGTAAGGTGCTGGCAGCCGGAAGGATGACGAGTCGGGAGGGAGCCGGACATGGACGACAAGGACACACTCCGCGTGGGCGCCGCGGTTCGCCGACGACGCAGAACCCTGGGACTGACACTGGCCGCGGTCGCCGGCCGCAGCGGCCTGTCCGTGCCGTTCCTCAGCCAGATCGAGAACGAGCGGGCCCGGCCCAGCGCCCGGTCGCTGGACCGGGTGGCCGATGCCCTGGAGACCACCACGGCACGGCTGCGCGCCGCCGCGGACTCGGCGCGCGCCGTCGACGTGGTCCGCGCGGGCGAGGACGACGGGGTACGCAGAGTGGTGCGCGGGCGGCACCAGCTCAGCGCGCTGGAGTTCACCGGCGAGATAGACCTCGGGCGGGAGTTCCAGCACCGCAACGACGAGGTGATGTACGTCGCGGAGGGCGCCGCCGAGGTGGAGGCGGAGGGGCAGGCGTACCGGCTGGAGCGCGGCGACACGCTGTTCCTGTCGGGCGGGGTACGGCACCGCTGGCGGGCCACGATGCCGGGCACCCGGCTGCTGGTCGTCGCCGTCGCCGAGCACATCGACGCCACGAACGACCCGAGGCGCTGAGGCATCGGTGCCCGTGGAACGTGTCGTCTCCCTAGTCCCGTCGCTCACCGAGGCCGTCGCCGCCACCGCCCCCGGCCTCCTCGTCGGCGTCACCGACTGGTGCACCCATCCGGCCGGTCTGACCGCCGCACGCATCGGCGGCACCAAGAACCCCGATGTGGCCGCGGTCCTCGCACTCCGCCCCGATCTCGTCCTCGCCAACGAGGAGGAGAACCGCGCACCCGACCTCGCCGCGCTCCGGGTGGCCGGGATCACGGTCCTCGTCACCGAGATCCGCACCCTCGACCAGGCCTTCACCGAACTGCACCGGGCCCTGGTGACCGGCTGCGGGCTGGGTCGGCCCGACTGGCTCGACGCGGCCGAGGCCGCCTGGGCGGCGCTCCCGCCGCCCGCCTCCGTACCGCGCCGCGCCATCGTGCCGATCTGGCGTCGGCCCTGGATGGTGCTCGGACGCGACACCTTCGCCGGTGATCTGCTGGCCCGGCTGGGCGTGCGGAACGTGTACGCGGACCACGCCGAGCGCTACCCGCGCATCCCGCTCGACGAGCTCAACGCGACCGGCGCCGACCTGGTCGTGCTGCCCGACGAGCCGTACCGCTTCACCGCCACCGACGGACCCGAGGCGTTTCCCGAACTGCCCGCCGCACTCGTCGACGGGCGGTATCTCACGTGGTACGGGCCGTCACTGGCCGCGGCGCCTGCGGCGCTGCGAGCAGCGCTCCGCTGAACAGTCCGCGCAGCGTACGGAGCCCGGTCACGGCCCAGGCCGTCACCAGCAGCATGTACAGCGCGACGGCCAGCCAGGTGAACGCCGTCAGACCGGTGTGCCGGGCCAGCCCGGCGGCGCCCGTGACACATGTGCCGACCGGGAAGGTGAACCCCCACCAGGTCATACTGAACGCCATGCCGCCCCGTACCGCGCGCACCACCATCGACACGGCCAGCGCCAGCCACAGGAGCGCGAACCCCATCACCGGCACCCCGTACAGCACGGCGAACGCCCCGAGCGCGGAGGCGTACGGCGCCCCGATCGCCCCCGGCGCCACGTCGGCGAGCTGACCGACCGCGGTCGTCGACTGGCCCAGCGGACCGAGGACCAGGAACAGCGTGGGGGTCAGGGCGAGGGGCAGCGGACCCTGGTGGACGAGCCGCGCGAAGATCAGCGGCAGCATCACCAGCGTCGCCAGCAGGCTCAGTCCGAACATCGCGTAGCAGGCGAGCAGCATCGCCTCCTGCCACTGACCGGAGGGCAGTTCCGGCACCAGCAGCGGGCCGAGCGCCGCGGAGACCATCGGCGCCACCACCGGCAGCAGCCAGACCGGCGACGCGGTCCCGGGCGCCGGACGGTGGCGCACGACCATCAGATACGGGATCGCGACCGCGACGGCCAGGCCGATCGCCGTGCCCGCGCTGTAGAGCACCACGTCCACGGCGAGGGCGGCTCGATCCCCGAGAACATCCCGGCCGACCACCATGGTGGAGCCGCCGACGGCCAGCAGGGCCATCGAGAGGCAGCCGTAGAACGGGGCGACGGCCGGGTCGAGGAGATGGGCGCGGGCCTGGTCGCGGTGGGCGGACCAGTGCACGGCGCGGGCGGCGAGAACCGCGGCAAGCAGCACCGCCGCGAGCGCCCACACCACTGTGCAGGCCGCCCGCAGCCCGGGCACGTGCACGGGAAGCGCCGCGCCCGCGCTGGCCACGATGGACGTGCCCATGACCGTCGCGTACCAGTTGGGGCCGAGGTGCTGCAGAGAAGGGAGCCGCACAGCGGCGGAGTGCGGGGCGCTCGTCTGCGCACGGGTCTGCGGAAGGATGGCCATGCCACGATCTTTGTTCCGGAGGCCGTCCCCCACCAGGGAGCTTGTCCCTATGAGGTCATAAGCTGACTTTATGCCCAGCGACGCGCCCGCACCCGTTCTCCTGTCCCACCGGGTCCCCGACCTCGGCGCGCTGGAGCTGCTGCTCGCCGTCGCCCGGCACGGCAGCCTGGGACGCGCGGCACGGGACGTCGGCATCACCCAGCCCGCCGCCAGCAGCCGCATCCGGTCGATGGAGCGACAGCTCGGTGTGGCCCTCCTCGACCGGTCGCCGCGCGGCTCCCGGCTCACCGACGCGGGCGCGCTCGTCACCGACTGGGCGCGCCGGATCGTCGAGGCCGCCGAGGCGTTCGACGTGGGCGCGCAGGCGCTGCGCGACCGGCGCGACTCGCGGCTGCGGGTCGCCGCCTCCATGACCATCGCCGAATATCTGCTGCCGGGCTGGCTGATCGCCCTGCGCGCCGAACGGCCGGACACCGCGGTCTCGCTGCTCGCGGGTAACTCGGCGGCGGTCGCGGAGCGGCTGCTCGCCGGCGAGGCCGACCTCGGATTCGTGGAGGGGCTGTCCATACCGGAGGGCCTCGACGGCACGGTCATCGCGCACGACCGCCTCGTCGTCGTGGTCGCCCCGTCCCATGCGTGGGCCCGCCGCCGCACACCGCTGACCCCGCAGGAGCTGGCCGCGGCCCCACTGATCCTGCGCGAGCGCGGCTCCGGCACCCGACAGGTCCTGGACGCGGCGCTGGCCGTGCACGGCGGGCTGGCGCAGCCACTGCTCGAACTCTCCTCGACGACAGCGGTGAAGGGTGCGGCGGAGAGCGGTGCGGGACCGTGCGTCCTGAGCGAACTGGCGCTGGGGGAGGAGCTGTCCTCGCGGCGGCTGGTGAAGATCCCGGTGGCGGGGGTACGGCTCCGACGCCAGCTGAGGGCGGTCTGGCCTTCGGGGCACCGTCCCACGGGCCCGGCTCGCGACCTGCTCTCGCTGACGCGGTCCGGCCGGTCCGGCGACTGAGGACGGAGCGCGGCCCGCGGGTTCAGTCCTCGCCCGGCGAAAGCCGCGGTACGTCGTCGCTGAGGCCCACTCCGGACAGGCCCACCTGCAGGGACCGTTTCACAAGCGAGGAGAGCGGCCACAACGCAGGAATTCGGTCCCGTGCAGCCCGCTCGGCCGGCCGGTCCCGGTCAGGGCAACGGCGGCGGAAGCGGCAGGACCATCGCTCTCGCGGTGGCCGGTGCACTGGTCGTGCTCGCGGCCGTGACCGGAGCGGTACTGCTCGGCAGGGACGCCGACGCAACACAGCCGGCGGCCCGGCCGAGGCCTGACCCTCCCCGAACCAGGCACCCGGCAGCCACCAACGGCCACCGGCCACCCAAACGCGCCCACACCCACCCTGACCTGCTGCTATTCACGCGTCAGAGGAACGTCTGCCCCTCGCCCCGGTACGTCGGCACGGCCGCCGTCACCCGGTCGCCCTCGATCAGCTGTAGCTCGTCGAAACGCTCGCACAGCTCACCGGCCTTCGCGTGCCGGAACCACACCTTGTCGCCGATCAGCAGATCGTCGGCCGGGGCGCCGAGCAGCGGCGTCTGAACCTCGCCCGGACCCTCCTGCGGGTCGTAGCGCAGTCCCTCCGGCAGATACGGGACAGGCAGCCGGTCCGCACCCGCGGCCCCCGATGCCGGGTAGCCGCCGCCGAGCACCGTCACCACACCCACGCCGGGCCGCCGCACCACGGGCTGCGCGAACAGTGCCGCCGGGCGGGCGGTGAACGACGTGTAGTTGTCGAACAGCCGCGGTACGTAGAGCCCCGACCCGGCCGCGATCTCGGTCACCGCGGACTCCGCCGCCGTGTGCTGCACACTGCCCGTACCGCCGCCGTTCACGAACTCCAGGTCCGGCGCCACCGCGCGCACTGCCCGGACCGCCTCCGCCCGCCGGGCCGCCAGCTCCTTGCGGGCCGTCGCCTGCATCAGCCGGATCGCCCGGGACCGCAACGGCCGGCCCGCGACCGCGTCCCCGACCCCGGCGATGTGCCCCTCGTACGCCATCAGACCGACCAGCCGGAAACCGGGCCTGCGCGCCACCGAGCGCGCCAGCTCCGCCAGCTGGGCGGGGGAGCGCAACGGCGAACGCCGCGCCCCGATCCTGACCCGGCCGCCGAGCAGCTGCAGCGAGGTGTCCAGCTCCAGGCAGACCCGGATCTCCTCCTGGCCACCGGCCCGCGCCGCGTCGATCAGTTCCAGCTGTGCGTGGTCGTCCACCATCACCGTCACCGCGGCGGCGAGCTTCGGGTCGGCGGCCAGCTCGGCGAAGGCGGACCGGTCGGCCGACGGGTAGGCCAGCAGGACGTCGTCGAACCCGGCCCGGGCCAGCCACAGCGACTCGGTCAGTGTGAACGACATGATCCCGGCGAAGCCCGGCCGTGCGAGCACCCGCTCCAGCAGGGTCCGGCAGCGCACCGACTTGCTCGCGACCCGGATCGGCTTGCCCGCTGCCCGGCGGACGAGATCGTCGGCGTTCGCGTCGAAGGCGTCCAGATCGACGACGGCGATCGGGGCGTCGAGGTGGGCGGTGGCCCGGTCGTAGCGGGTCCGGTCAGCGGCGCGGGCAGTCATGGCCGCAGCTTGCCAGACGCCACTACCACTGGGTAGGGGGACGATCCGGGCAGATCCCAAGGGGCTGCGGCGCCCCGCTCCCACCCGACCCCTCCCAGCCCGTAGAGTGACGGACACGCGGTCACCAACGGGCCTGCCTGTGAAGGTGATCCGCGAGCGGTACGGAACGTGGACCAGGGGGGCGGATGAGTACCGAGGCGCAGCGCGCTCCCGTGCCGCCCCGCCCGACGCCGCCCCGCCCGGCCGGACCCCCGGACGAGCCGGGCCGCACGGCGGAGCCATCGGCCCCGGCCCTGCCCACCGCGTCCCCGGACCGGGCGACCCCGGGCCCGAATCCGACGCACCATCCCCTTCCACTGCAGAGCCAGAGCCGGCCCCAGAGCCCGGCCCCGGAGCAGAGGCCCGTGGAGACGACCACCCGGCTCCGTCCCGTGAGCCCGATGGCCGCCCCCACCCCCGCCCCCACCCCCGGCTCCGCCCCCGCACCCCCTCCGCCCCGCCCCGGGGCGCCGCCCGCCGTTACCCGCCGTCGGCCGGTCGATGCCGTGGATCTCACACCGCGGCCCGGCGCGATACCGTCGCCGTCGCACCCGGGCGGCCATGTCCCGTACCCCCACGGCCACCGCCCGTACCCCGCTCCCGAGACGCCCGCCGAGACCACCACCCGGCTGCGCCCCGTCCCCACCCGTCACCCGGCCAGGGCCGCGGCCGCCGCAGCCTGTGTCGTGCTCGGGCTCGGGCTGATCGGCGGCGCGGTCACCGGGGCCTATCTCACCAGCGAATCCTCGGCCGATCCCAGCGCCCGTGACCCCTACGTCACCGGCCGCACCGCCTGGCGTGACATCCCCGTGGACACCCTTTTCCCGCGCACCCTCAAGGGCGAAGGCGCGGGTCCCGGCGGTGCGGACCGGGTCTGGACCCGGATCGGCGTCGCCCCGGACAGCGGCTGCACGAGCGGGCTCGACCCTCTGCTCCTCAAGACGCTCCGACCGGTCGGCTGCGAACGGCTGCTGCGAGCCACATACGCCGACGCCACGTCCAGCAGCGTCACCACGGTCGGCATGGTCTTCACCGAGGGCGGAACGGACGCGATGAGGGCACTGAGCACCCGGTTTACCGACCAGCACCTCGACACCCGCACCGACCTCATGCCCCGTACGTACGCCGTCAAGGGCACCGCTGCCGCCGGGTTCGGCGACGGGCAGCGCGCCACCTGGACCGTCCATGTGCTGACCGAGGTACCGGTCGTCGTGTTCGCCGTCTCCGGCTTCGCCGACGGGCGTACGGTCACCCACCCGCAGCCCGTCGCCAAGGCGCTGGCCGCGGACTCCACGTCAGCCGTGGCGCAGGCAGGTCTCGGTCATGAGGCCAAGGGCATCGCCGACCGGATCGAGCACGGGCTGCGCCGGACCGTCACCGACCTCTCGGAGAAGGCGCGATGAGCAGCCGACGCCGTCCCCGCCGCGCACTCGGCGCGGTCTGCGCCGCCACCGCGTTCGCGCTGCTGCCCGCCGTCCCCGCCCGCGCGGACACGATCCGGCCCCAGCAGTGGGGCCTCCAGGCGCTCCACACCGACCGGGCCTGGCAGACCACCAGGGGCAAGGGGATCACCGTCGCCGTCGTCGACACCGGGGTCGACGACAGCCTCCCCGACCTGGCGGGCCAGGTGCTGCCCGGCAAGGACATGATCGGTTTCGGCGCCCGGCGCGGCGACCGTTCCTGGGCCCGGCACGGCACCGCGATGGCCGGCATCATCGCGGGCCGCGGCCACGGCGTCGGCCGCGGCGACGGGGTGCTCGGCATCGCCCCCGAGGCGAAGATCCTTCCGGTCCGGGTGATCCTCGAAGCCTCCGACCCGTCCCGTGCCAAGGCCCGCGGGTCCCGCGGTACTGCCCTGGCCGACGGCATCCGCTGGGCCGCCGACCACGGCGCCGACGTCATCAACCTCTCCCTCGGCGACGACAGCGAGTCCGCGCACCCCGAGGGCGGTGAGGACGCCGCCATCCAGTACGCGCTGAAGAAGGGCGCCGTCGTCGTCGCGTCGGCGGGCAACGGGGGCGAGAAGGGCGACCACATCTCGTATCCCGCCGCCTACCCCGGTGTGATCGCGGTCGCCGCCGTCGACCGGTACGGCACGCACGCGGCGTTCTCCACCCGCCGCTGGTACGCCACCGTCAGCGCTCCCGGCGTCGACATCGTCGTGCCGTCCCCCGACCGTCACTACTACATCGAGTGGGGAACCTCGGCCGCCTCCGCGTTCGTCTCCGGCGCGGTAGCGCTGGTCCGGGCCGCCCACCCGGGGCTGTCGCCCGCCCAGGTCAAGAAGCTCCTCATGGACACCGCGCGCAACTCGCCCGAGGGCGGCCGCGACGACTCCCGGGGCTACGGCATCGTCGACCCGGCCGCCGCGATCAAGGCGGGCGGCACGCTCCGCCCGGCCGGGATCAAGGCCGATTCGGCCGCGTCCGCCGACTCCGCGAAGGCCGGCTACAGCAAGCGGTACTTCGGTCCCGGCCCCACCCCGCAGCACAAGGACGGAGCTCCCGCCGACCGGCTCGCCCCGGTCGCGGGCGGCCTCGGAGCAGTACTGCTGGCGCTGGCCGTACTGCTGTGGCGCGGCAGGAAGCCCTCCGTGCGCCGCTGAAGCAGAGCCGGGCGCGCTCACCGCGCCTCGTCGAGCACCCTCACAGCGGCCTTCGCGACCGACTCCACCCGCTCGATGCCCGTCTCCTTCGTCGGCTGCCCGGCGGAGAGCACCGCCACCAGATACGTGTGCCCGTCGGCCTTCACCTGCCCGATGCTGTTGACGTCCCACAGCCCGGTGGCGCTCCGCGGCATCCAGCCGTTCTTCAGGGGCAGGGAGCGGACGCTGGGAAGAGGACCTGGCAGAGGGCTGCGGCGCACCTGAGGACATCGTGAGAAACCGCACCGACTACGCTCGCCCTGTGGCGATGAAGAACATTCCGGACCCCGGTTACTCCGACGACGACGGCTCGGCCGACCCCGCACTCACCGCGGCGCTCGCCGCCTGGGCCGAGGACCGGACGGCCGTCGGCCCGGTCCTCGAAGCGCTCAAGGGAGCCAGGCTTCTGGTCCCCGTCGTCGCCGTCCTCGGAGAGATGGAGGAGGTGGAGGAGGACAGCCGCGAATCGCCCGGCAAGGGTGGCGGGCTGCGCCGCGAGAAGACGAGCGACATGGCCGTCCCCACCCTCCAGGCCGGTGACCGTCGCGCACTGCCCGCTTTCACCTCGACCGCCTCGCTGGCCCTCTGGGACCCGCAGGCCCGCCCCGTCGCCGTACCCCTGCACCAGGCGCTGCAGGCGGCCGCACACGAGAAGGCGGACACGGTCGTGCTCGACCTCGCCGGTCCTGTGGCGTACGAACTGACCGGCTCCGCGCTGCTCGCCCTTGCCGAGGGCCGTACCAGCGCCGACCCGCTGGACGACCCGGCGGTCACCTCCGCGGTACGCGACGCGGTCGCCGCCGAGCCCGCCGTGCTCCGCGCCCACCTCGTCCCGGGACGGTCGGGCGGCACTCTCGCCCTGGTCCTGGCGCCCGAAGCGGCCCCCGCCGAGACGGCCCGCCGGGTTGCGGAATCGCTCGCCGCCGACGAGGTCCTGCGGGCACGCCTGGTGCGAGGCCTGGACCTCGCGTTGCTTCCGGCCGACACGATCGCGCCCGGTGAGCCCCTCTTCACACGCTGATCACCCGACCGGCCCGACGCGCGCGAACAGCCGCCCCGGCGGTGTGGTCGCGGCTCCGGTGGACCGGCTGACCCACCCCGCCCCGAGGTGTGCGGAGTTCAGCAGGGCGTGACGCGGGGATGCAGTGAGCCCCTGCCCGGACGGGCAGGGGCTCACGGTCGTACGGAGGGGAGGAGAGGAAAGGCTCTCAGCCGAAGACGGGGCCGGTGTACTTCTCGCCGGGGCCCTGGCCCGGCTCGTCCGGTACCAGCGAGGCCTCGCGGAACGCCAGTTGCAGCGACTTCAGTCCGTCCCGCAGCGGCGCCGCGTGGAACGAGCTGATCTCCGTGGCGCTCGCGTCCAGCAGGCCGGCCAGGGCGTGGACCAGCTTGCGGGCCTCGTCGAGGTCCTTGTGCTCGTCGCCGTCCTCGGTGAGGCCGAGCTTCACGGCGGCCGCGCTCATCAGGTTGACGGCGACCGTCACGATCACCTCGACCGCGGGGACCTCTGCGATGTCGCGGGTCATGTCGTCGAAGCCGGGGGTTTCACTGCTGGGGGTCGCGTCACTCATGCGCCATACGATAGGCGCACGCCGGCATGACTTTGTCTGCGGGAGTGGGCTGCGGCAGCCGGTTAGCGCCCGTCCTGGCGAGCTGCTAACCTGGTGTAACGACCGGCTGGGCAGCTATGAGCCCGGCCCACAAGTGGAGGCTCCGATCTCCCACCTGACCATCCTCCGGGACGGCAGGTCACCGGTCAGGTGGCGCCCATCGTTCCGTACGGACGATGGAGCCGCCCGATGCGCCCCGCGGTTGACCGCGGCGGTGTTCCGGTTTTCCAGGAGCCCCGCCTGTGTCCCGTCCGGGGCCTTTTTCTTGGCCCTGGTGCGGTTGGTCTCACGAAACAGACGTTACGTGGCTGTCCGCCAGGCGGCCGCGTGGTGCTACCGAGGAGGATCCATCAGCGCCGAGCCCCGCATCAACGACCGGATTCGCGTTCCCGAGGTGCGACTTGTCGGTCCCAGCGGCGAGCAGGTCGGGATTGTTCCGCTTGCCAAGGCCCTGGAACTCGCACAGGAGTACGACCTCGACCTGGTCGAGGTGGCGGCGACCGCCCGTCCGCCCGTGTGCAAGCTCATGGACTACGGGAAGTTCAAGTACGAGTCGGCCATGAAGGCCCGTGAGGCGCGCAAGAACCAGGCGCACACGGTCATCAAGGAGATGAAGCTCCGGCCGAAGATCGACCCGCACGACTATGACACCAAGAAGGGTCACGTCGTCCGGTTCCTCAAGCAGGGCGACAAGGTCAAGATCACGATCATGTTCCGTGGTCGTGAGCAGTCCCGCCCTGAGCTGGGCTTCCGTCTGCTCCAGCGTCTCGCTTCGGACGTCGAGGAACTCGGCTTCATCGAGTCGAACCCGAAGCAGGACGGCCGGAACATGATCATGGTTCTGGGCCCGCACAAGAAGAAGACCGAAGCCATGGCCGAGGCCCGTGAGGCCCAGGCCGCCCGCAAGGCGGAGCGTCAGGGTTACACCCCGGACGCCGAGGCTGCTGCGGAAGAGGCTGCCGAGGCTCCGGCCGAAGCGCAGCCCGAGGCTTCGGCCGAGACACCTTCCGAGGCGTGACCTCAGGGGGCGCCATCCAGGCGGCCCCGGGTCCCCTCGGGATCCCCACCAAGATCTGACGCCCCTGCTGTCCGGTGCCTGCACCGCGAGGGGCGCCACTTACGAGGAGAGAACGGCGCGATGCCGAAGAACAAGACGCACAGCGGTGCCAGCAAGCGATTCAAGATCACCGGCTCCGGCAAGGTGCTCCGCGAGAAGGCCGGCAAGCGCCACCTGCTCGAGCACAAGTCGTCCAAGAAGACCCGCTCGCTGACCGGCACGGTCGTCGTGGCTCCGGCCGACGCCAAGAAGATCAAGAAGCTTCTCGGCAAGTGAGGTTCGGCCCCTGGTGAATCCGGGGGCGCGACCTCGATCACACCGGGACCAATTCGTTTCCGGGCCGTGTGAGTCCAACCACGGCCCCGCTACAAGGAGTTAACAAGTGGCACGCGTCAAGCGGGCAGTCAACGCCCACAAGAAGCGCCGGGCAATCCTCGAGGCCGCCAGCGGTTACCGCGGTCAGCGCTCGCGCCTGTACCGCAAGGCCAAGGAGCAGGTCACCCACTCCCTGGTCTACAACTACAACGACCGCAAGAAGCGCAAGGGCGACTTCCGTCAGCTGTGGATCCAGCGCATCAACGCCGCTGCCCGCCAGAACGGCATGACGTACAACCGCCTCATCCAGGGTCTGAAGGCCGCCAACATCGAGGTGGACCGCAAGATCCTGGCCGAGCTCGCGGTCAACGACGCCAACGCGTTCGCCGCTCTCGTCGAGGTTGCCCAGAAGGCCCTCCCGAGTGACGTCAACGCCCCGAAGGCCGCCTGATCCAGGGCACACTTCTTGGCTTTTGAGCCGGACCCGCAGGCGCTCGCCGTCTGCGGGTCCGGTGCGTTGCACCCCTTGTTCCGTACCTCCGCACGCAGAGAGGCCCGCTGCCGACCATGGCCACCCCCGAACTGATCTCCCCGCGGTCGCCGCGCGTCGCCGCCGCCCGGCGCCTCGCCCGCCGCAATTTCCGGGGCAAGGAGCGACGGTTCATCGCCGAGGGGCCGCAGGCCGTGCGCGAGGCCGCCGGACACCGCGGCAGTGACGGCGAGCCAACCCTGCTTGAGCTCTTCGCCACCGTCGAGGCGGCCGAGCGGTACGCCGACATCATCGACGCCGCCCACGTGGCCGGCGCCCGGGTACACCTCGCGGACGGCGACACGCTCGCCGATGTGTCGCAGACCGTCACCCCGCAGGGACTCATCGGCGTCTGCCGGTTCCTCGACTCGCCGTTCGAGTCCGTCCTCGCCGCGAAGCCCACCCTGGTCGCCGTCCTCGCGCACGTACGCGACCCCGGGAACGCCGGAACGGTGCTGCGCTGCGCCGACGCCGCGGGCGCCGACGCCGTCGTCCTCACCGACGCCTCCGTCGACCTGTACAACCCCAAGTCCGTGCGTGCCTCGGTCGGCTCGCTCTTCCATCTGCCGGTCGTCGTGGGCGTACCGGTCGAGCAGGCCGTCCAGGGGCTGCGGGACGCGGGCGTACGGATCCTCGCAGCCGACGGCGCGGGCGACGACGACCTCGACGACGAGCTCGACGCGGGCACGATGGGCGGTCCCACCGCCTGGGTCTTCGGCAACGAGGCGTGGGGGCTGCCCGAGGAGACCCGGGCGCTGGCCGACGCCGTCGTGCGGGTGCCGATCCACGGCAAGGCGGAGAGCCTCAACCTCGCCACCGCGGCGGCCGTCTGCCTGTACGCCTCGGCCCGCGCCCAGCGCCCCCGCCGTACCGCCGGCTGACCGGCCCCGTACCCCGCCGGCCGGTGCGCCGCAACAGTGCGCCCCCACAGGGTGTCGCTCCGTCACCGACGACTAGTAGGGTGACGAACTCGGGGGCCCACTGCACCGGTTCGAGAGGTGGGGTACGGGAATATGTCTGTCGGCATGAGCAGGCCGCGCGAGCCACACGCGGCCGACGTGCGCGCCGACCGGGGTCCGGACGGTGAGAGCACCCCGGCCGACGGCGAGGGCACCGGCCGCGCGGAGGACACCGTCGCAGCCGCCATCGACCCGGACGACCTCCCCGACGGACTCGTCATCGCGGACAGGGCGGGCCGGGTCGTCTGCTTCAACGCGGCGGCCGCCCGGATCACCGCCGTATCCGGGGCCGCCGCACTCGGCCGCCCGCTGGAGCACGTACTGCCGCTGGAGGACCTCAAGGGCCGACGCTGGTGGGCTCTGACCGACCCGTACGGCGGCCTTGCCACCCGGGTCGGCCAGCCCGAGCGGAACCTGCTGCTCCCCGGCGGCCGCGAGGTCCTGGTCGCCGCCCGGTACGTACGTGAGTACCCGACCGGTCCGGTACGCCGGCTGGTGATCAGTCTGCGCGGCACCGAGGCCCGTCGCCGCACCGAGCGCAGCCACGCCGAACTGATCGCGATCGTCGCCCACGAACTGCGCTCCCCGCTGACCTCCGTCAAGGGCTTCACCGCGACGCTGCTGGCCAAGTGGGAACGGTTCACCGACGACCAGAAGCGCCTGATGCTGGAGACCGTCGACGCCGACGCCAACCGCGTCACCCGACTCATCGCCGAGCTGCTCGACATCTCCCGGATCGACTCCGGCCGCCTGGAGCTGCGCCGCCAGCCGGTCGACCTCTCCGCCGCCGTGGAACGCCACGTCCAGGCCCTCACCGCGAACGGCCAGGCGCCCGATCGCTTCCTCGTCCGCACCCGGCAGCCGCTGCCCGCGGTGTGGGCCGACCCGGACAAGGTCGACCAGGTCCTGGGCAACCTGCTGGAAAATGCGGTGCGCCACGGTGAGGGAACCGTCACCATCGAACTCGCACCCGCACCCGCGAAGAGCGACGAGAAGGGAACAGCCGTCACCGTGAGCGACGAAGGCCCCGGCATTCCCGAGGAGTCGATGGGCCGCGTCTTCACCCGCTTCTGGCGGGGGAGCAAGCGCGGCGGTACGGGGCTTGGCCTCTACATCGTCAAGGGCATCGTCGAGGCGCACGGCGGCACGATCACGGTCGGCCGCGGCCCCGGCGGCGGCGCAGAATTCCGATTTATTCTGCCCGTGGGGGCTCCGGCCTATCTGAATTAGGAGAGTCCGCGAAGCAATCCGGCAGGGCGGCGGCGGGCGACGGGAGGGTCTGAGCAGCCTGCGGGCATTCTCCACCCCTCGTGGCCTTTAGACTCGACCTTTGGCACCTTTGCGTCCTCCGGTCGTCGAGCGGGGCCGCGGGGTCCGGGGTGTCCCCGGTTCAGAGCAGTACCAGCCAATCGGAAGCACGGGAAGAGATGTCGGCACCGAACAAGTCGTACGACCCAGTCGAGGTCGAGGCACTGAAACCGGAAGAGATCGAGCGCATGCGGGACGAGGCGTTCGCCGCCTTCGCCGCCGCGGGCGACCTCGACGCGCTCGCCCAGGCGAAGACCGCGCACACCGGTGGTACCTCGCCCCTGTCCCTCGCCAACCGGGAGATCGGCGCACTGCCGCCGCAGGCCAAGGCCGAGGCGGGCAAGCGCGTGGGCCAGGCCCGCGGCGCCGTGAGCAAGGCCCTCGCCGCCCGTCAGGCGGAGCTGGAGGCCGAGCGGGACGCCCGTGTGCTGGTCGAGGAGGCGGTGGACGTCACGCTGCCGTACGACCGCACCCCGGCCGGCGCCCGCCACCCCCTGACGACCTTCATGGAGCGCGTCGCGGACGTCTTCGTGGCCATGGGCTACGAGGTCGCGGAGGGCCCCGAGGTCGAGGCGGAGTGGTTCAACTTCGACGCCCTGAACTTCGTGCCCGACCACCCGGCCCGGCAGATGCAGGACACCTTCTTCGTCCAGGGCACCACGCCCGACGGGAAGCCGACCACGGGCGACGAGTCCGGCATCGTGCTGCGTACGCACACCTCGCCGGTCCAGGCCCGCACCCTGCTCGACCGCGAGCCGCCCGTCTACGTCGTCTGCCCCGGGCGGGTCTACCGCACCGACGAGCTCGACGCGACGCACACCCCGGTCTTCCACCAGATCGAGCTGCTCGCCGTCGACGAGGGCCTCACCATGGCGGACCTCAAGGGCACCCTCGACCACATGGTCCAGGCGCTCTTCGGCCCGGAGATGAAGACCCGGCTGCGGCCGAACTTCTTCCCCTTCACCGAGCCGTCCGCCGAGATGGACATGGTCTGCTACGTCTGCCGCGGCACGTCCGTCGGTAACCCGGACCGCCCCTGCCGCACCTGCGGCAGCGAGGGCTGGATCGAGCTCGGCGGCTGCGGCATGGTCAACCCCAAGGTGCTCATCGCCTGCGGCGTCGACCCCCAGAAGTACAGCGGATTCGCCTTCGGGTTCGGCATCGAACGGATGCTGATGTTCCGCCACAACGTCGAAGACATGCGAGACATGGTCGAGGGTGACGTCCGGTTCACCCGGCCGTTCGGGATGGAGATCTGATGCGCGTCCCGCTTTCCTGGCTGCGGGAGTACGTCGACCTGCCGGCGACGGAGACCGGCCGTGACGTACAGGCCAAGCTCGTCGACGTCGGTCTGGAGGTCGAGACCGTCGAGCACATCGGCGCCGGCCTCAAGGGCCCCCTGGTCGTCGGACAGGTACTGACCATCGAGGAGCTGGAGGGCTTCAAGAAGCCCATCCGCTTCTGCACCGTCGACGTCGGCTCCGCCAACGGCACCGGTGAGCCGCAGGAGATCGTCTGCGGAGCCCGTAACTTCGCCGTCGGCGACAAGGTCGTCGTGGTTCTCCCCGGCGCCGTGCTGCCCGGCGACTTCGCGATCGCCGCGCGCAAGACGTACGGCCGGACCTCGCACGGCATGATCTGCTCCACCGATGAGCTCGGCATGGGCGACGACGGCACGCACGGCATCATCGTGCTGTCGCCGGAGCACGAGGTCGGCGCGGACGCGATCGAGCTGCTCCAGCTCGTCGACGAGGTCCTCGACATCGCCGTCACCCCTGACCGCGGCTACTGCCTCTCGATGCGCGGCGTCGCCCGTGAGACCGCCATCGCGTACGGGCTGCCGCTGCGCGACCCGGCTCTCCTCGACGTGCCTGCGCCGAACGCGTTCGGCTACCCGGTGAAGGTGGCCGACCCGATCGGCTGCGACCGGTTCACCGCGCGCACCGTCGTCGGCCTGGACCCCGAGGCGCGTTCCCCGATCTGGATGCAGCGTCGACTGCAGAAGGCCGGGATGCGCCCGATCTCGCTCACCGTCGACATCACCAACTACGTGATGCTGGAGCTCGGCCAGCCGCTGCACGCCTACGACCGCACCCGTATCGACGGGCCGATCGGGGTGCGCCGCGCCCAGCAGGGCGAGAAGCTCACCACGCTCGACGGCACGGTCCGCGTCCTGGACGCCGAAGACCTGGTCATCACCGACAACCGCGGGCCGATCGGTCTCGCGGGGGTCATGGGCGGCGCCAACACCGAGATCGCCGACGCCCGGAACGGTGAGAACACCAGCACCGAGGTCGTCATCGAGGCCGCGCACTTCGACGCGATCTCGATCGCCCGGACCGCACGCCGCCACAGGCTGTCCTCCGAGGCGTCCAAGCGCTTCGAGCGCGGCGCCGACCCGCAGGCCGCGGCCGCCGCCGCGCAGCGCACCGTCGACCTGCTGGTGCTGCTCGCGGGCGGCACCGCCGAGGCCGGCGTCACCGAGGTCACGGCTCCGTCCGCGCCCCGCACCATCGTGATGCCCGCGGACCACCCCGACCGGGTGGCCGGTGTCGCGTACGGCCGCGAGACCGTCGTACGCCGCCTCCAGCAGGTCGGCTGCGACGTCCACGGGCAGGACGAGCTCCTGGTCACCGCGCCGTCCTGGCGGCCCGACCTGAGCGAGCCGAACGACCTCGCCGAAGAGGTCATCCGGCTGGAGGGGTACGAGAACCTCCCGTCGACACTGCCGACGCCGCCGTCCGGGCGTGGGCTCACCGACCGCCAGCGGCTGCACCGCAGGGTCGGCCGGGCGCTCGCCGGAGCCGGCTATGTCGAGGCGCTGAACTACCCGTTCATCGGCGACACGGTGCTGGACCAGCTCGGGTTCGACGCCGACGACGCCCGCCGCCGTACGGTCAAGCTCGTCAACCCGCTTTCCGACGAGGAGCCGGCGCTGCGCACCACGCTGCTGCCGGGCCTCCTCGGCGCACTGCGGCGCAACGACGGCCGCGGCAGCCACGACCTGGCGCTCTTCGAGACGGGGCTGGTCTTCTCGCCGACCGGCGAGGAGACCGCGGCCGTACGGCTGCCCGTCGACCGCCGTCCCAGCGACGAGCAGTTCGCAGGGCTGAACGCCGCGCTGCCGCGTCAGCCGCGCCGCGCCGCGGTCGTCCTCGCGGGCGCCCGCGAGCACGCCGGCTGGTGGGGCAAGGGCCGCCCGGTGGACTGGGCGGACTCCATCGAGGCCGCTCGTGCCATCGCCCGCGAGGCGGGTGTCGAGCTCATCGTCCGGAACGACCAGCACGCGCCGTGGCACCCCGGCCGCTGCGCCGCGCTGTTCGTCACGGCGAACGACGCGGAGGCCCTCGTCGGGCACGCCGGTGAGCTGCACCCGGGCGTCATCAAGGAGCTCCACCTGCCGGAGCGGACCTGCGCCATGGAGATCGACCTCGATCTCCTGGAGCAGGCCGTCGACGGCGCGCTCCAGGCACCGCGGATCTCCACCTTCCCGGTGGCGACCCAGGACGTCGCGCTGGTCGTCGCACAGGACGTGCCCGCGGCCGAGGTGGAGCAGGCGCTGCGGGAGGGCGCGGGTGAACTCCTCGAATCGCTGCGGCTGTTCGACGTGTTCACCGGCGAGCAGATCGGCGAGGGCCGGAAGTCCCTGGCGTACGCGCTGCGGTTCCGCGCGCCGGACCGCACCCTGACCGTCGACGAGGCCACGGCCGCCCGCGACGCCGCGGTCGCGCTGGCCGCGGAGCGGACGGGCGCGGTGCTGCGCGGCGCGTAGCGCGCCGACGGCGACCGGCCACCGAGGCCGAACCGGCCGCAGAAGGTGAGGAGGGGGCGTATCCGGCTACCGGATACGCCCCCTCCTTCTGTGCTCGCCGAACGGCGGGGGGACCGCACGCGGGCCCCGGCCCGGCCCGGCCCGGGGGAACCCGGTTCCGGTCCGGCCCCGCAGCCACCCTCCGATCAGTGGGCAGTGGGTCGTGCGATCCTGCGTCGTCCGCGCTGCCACGGAGTGTCGGGCAGGTCGGCAGAGCGATCGACGCGGGTGCGGGCCGTCGACTGTACGAGGGGGAGCAGACGACCCGGCCGCCTCTTGCGAGGCGACTGATTCAACCGATTCGCACCCCTGCGCACCAGAGTGCGCGGCGGGACGGTTCGGGCATTCCGTTCACACCCCGTGTGAAACGTGCTCCACTGGGGCGACAGGCCTTAGGAGGGGGCAATGGAGCCCAACGTCCTGCTCGAAGCCCTCATCGACGAGGCGGGCGTCTCCCGGGCAGGTCTTGCCGCGCACATCAATCAGGCCGGGCGTGCCCGCGGACTGTCCCTGCGGTACGAACACACGGCCGTGGCCCGCTGGTTGAAGGGCCAGCGGCCCCGCGGACAGGCGCCCGACCTGATCTGCGAGGTGCTCGGCGACCGGCTGCGCCGACCGGTCTCCCTCGACGACATCGGCATGGCGACCTGCGGCGGCGGGGGCACGGTCGTGCCGGGCTCGACGCTCACCGGCTTCGTCGAGCGGACCACCGCGTCGTGGCGCTCGGACGAACAGCAGCGCCCGCACGTCCTCGCCGCGGCCGCGGTCACCGGTACGACAGCGGTGATGCCCGTGTGGGAGTGGGAGAACCCGCCCGAGGACGCCGATGTCTCCCGTGCCGGCCCGACACGCGTCGGTATGGCCGACATAGCGATGCTGCGTGCCGCCCGCACCCACTACGAACTGATGTACCGCAGGGCCGGCGGCATCGCGACGCGTTCCCGCATCGTCGGCTTCCTCAACGCCGAGACCGCCCCGCTGCTGCGCGGCGGCTACAGCGACGCGACCGGCCGCCGGCTGCACCGGGCGACCGGCGGGCTGGTGGCCGTCGCGGGCATCTGCGCGTACGACTCCGACGCGCACGGTCTCGCCCAGCGCTACTTCCACCAGGCGCTGCGGCTGGCCAAGGCGAGCGGGGACCGGGGGCTCGGCGGGTATGTGATCGCCCTGCTGGTCAACCAGTCGCTGTTCCTCGCCGACTACCGGCAGTCCGTCGCCTTCGCGGAGGCGGCGCTGCGGGCGGCGGGACGGCACATCACGCCCGCGCTGGCGGCCGATCTGTACGCGATGCAGGCGAAGGCGTACGCACACCTCGGCGACGGCCGCAGCGCCCTGGAGCGCATCCGGCGAGCCGAGTGCGAGGCCGGGCGCATCCGCCCCGGCCATGAACCCGACGAGACGGGGTACGTCGAACCGGGCCTGGTCAATGTGCAGGCGGCGGAGGCCCTGCTCAGCCTCGGCGATCTGCCGGGGGCTCGGGAGCACGCCGCGGCGGCGGTCAGTACCCCGGCGCACGACCGGGGGCGGGTGCACCGGCTGGCCATGCTGACCCATATCGAGCTGCGGCAGGGGGAGGCGGACCGGGCGGCGGGCACGGCCGCGGAGATGGCGGAACGGGCCCGGGGGATGGAGTCGCAGCGGCTGCGGGACCGGCTGCGGGCGGTGCGCGAGGATCTGGTCGGGAGCGGCTGCGCCGACGCGGAACAGGCCGCCGAGCTGATCGACGGGGCGTTGCGCGTACCGCTGTGAAGGTACGGAACGCACGCCGGGAACGTTCCCCTCGACCGCTGCTCCTGCTGCCATGTTGCCACCAATGTGTCGGAAGGTGGCAGAACTGTGCAGTGGACGAATCTGAACGAACAAACTGTGTATGAGAACCGCTGGTTCCGGGTCAATCTGGCGGATGTCGTTCTTCCCGACGGCCGTCACCTCGACCACTACCTCGTCCGGCTCCGGGCCGTCGCCGCGGCGACCGTCGTCAATGAGGCCAACGAGGTACTGCTGTTGTGGCGTCACCGGTTCATCACCGACAGCTGGGGCTGGGAGCTCGCCGCCGGTGTGGTCGAGGACGGCGAGGACATCGAGGCAGCGGCGGCCCGGGAGATGGAGGAGGAGACCGGCTGGCGCCCGGGCCCGCTGCGGCCGCTGCTGACCGTGGAGCCGTCGAACGGCCTCACCGACGCCCGGCACCACCTCTACTGGGCCGAGGAGGCGACCTGGACCGGCCCCCCGCAGGACGATTTCGAGTCGTCGCGCCGCGAGTGGATCCCGCTCAAACTGGTGCCCGGCATGATCACCCGGGGTGAGATCCCGGCCGCCAACATGGTGGCCGGGCTGCTGATGCTCCATCACTTACGGATCGGGTGAGGCGCGCAGCTCACGCGATCGGGGCCGGCCGGGGACATCCCCCGCCGGCCCCGCAGGCGGTACGACGACCGGCAGGTCAGGAGTACGGGTAGAAGCCCGCGCCCGTCTTGCGGCCGAGCCGGCCCGCGTCGACCATGCGCTGGAGCAGCGGGGGTGCGGCGTACAGCGGCTCCTTGAACTCGGCGTACATCGAGTCGGCGACCGAGGCCACGGTGTCCAGGCCGATGAGGTCGGAGAGTCTCAGCGGGCCCATCGGGTGGGCGCAGCCGAGCTCCATGCCGTTGTCGATGTCCTCGCGGCTGGCGATACCCGACTCGAACATCCGGATCGCGGAGAGGAGATACGGGATCAGCAGAGCGTTGACGACGAATCCGGAGCGGTCCTGGGCGCGGATCGGATGCTTGCCCAGCACGTCCTGCACCAGTGCCTCGGAGCGCCGGACCGTCTCGTCGGACGTGGTCAGCGCGGGGATCAGCTCGACGAGCTTCTGCACCGGGGCCGGGTTGAAGAAGTGGATGCCGATGACCTGGTCCGGGCGGGAGGTCGCCACAGCCAGCTTCACCAGCGGGATGGAGGAGGTGTTGGAGGCGAGAATCGCGTCCTTCCGGGTCACCACCTGGTCGAGCACCTGGAAGATCTCGGTCTTGACCTGTTCGTTCTCCACGACGGCCTCGATCACGAGATCGCGGTCGGCGAACTCGCCGAGGTCGGTGGTGAAGCTGAGGCGGTTGAGTGTCTCGTCGCGCTCCTCCTCGGTGATCTTCCCGCGTTCGGCGGCCTTCGAGAGGGAGTTGTGGAGCCGGGTGCGACCGATCTCCAGCGCCTCGCCGGTGGTCTCGGCCACCATGACGTCGAGTCCGCTGCGGGCGCACACCTCCGCGATGCCTGCGCCCATTTGGCCACAGCCCACCACTCCGACGCGTGCAATGTCGGCCATAGAGTCCGTCACCTCATGCCTTTCGCTGATCTCCGTTCGGCGGGCTCCCGTCTGATTCCGGTCCCCGCCTCGACCCCCCGACGTTACTCCGCGGCCTACGGGTCATGACGGGCCGGGGCGGGCATGCTCTGCGTTACCCCCGATGCCGGGGTGACGGACGAGGACACAGAGACGGCAGGTGCAACGAAATGCGGCAAATGGCTCGAAGAGGCTTTGTGGCGGGTGCGGCCGGGGTGGTCGCGGGGATGATGGCCTCGGCCGCGGGTGCGGCCGAGGCCGTCGCCGTACCGCGGGAAGTACCGGTTCCGTCCGGAGCGGGTGCGTTGCCCGGGCCGGGTGCGAGCCTCCCGCGCGTCGCCCGGCGCGAGATGCGCGGTATGTGGGTCGCCACCGTCGCCAACATCGACTGGCCCTCGGCGCCCGGCCTGACGGCGGCGGCGCAGCAGGCCGAGCTGATCGCATACCTCGACGAGGCCGTCGCCCGGCGGCTGAACACCGTCGTCCTGCAGGTCCGGCCGACCGCCGACGCCCTGTGGCCGTCCTCCTACGAGCCGTGGGCCCAGTACCTCACCGGCGTCCAGGGGAAGAACCCCGGCTGGGACCCGCTGGGCACCGCCGTCCGCGAGACGCACCGCCGCGGCCTGGAACTGCACGCCTGGTTCAACCCGTACCGGGTCGCCAACCACACGGACCCGTCCCGGCTGGTCCCCACCCACCCGGCCCGGCTGCACCCCGACTGGGTCCTGCCGTACGGCGGGAAGCTCTACTACAACCCCGGACTGCCCGAGGTGCGCCGCTTCGTCCAGGACGCCATGCTCGACGCGGTCCGCCGCTACGACATCGACGCCGTCCACTGGGACGACTACTTCTACCCGTATCCGGTCGCCGGACAGGTCTTCGCCGACGACGCCACCTACGCGCAGTACGGCGCAGGCTTCCCGGACAAGGCCGCCTGGCGCCGCGACAACACCGACAAGCTGGTCCGTGAGATGTCCGCGCGGATCAAGAAGATCAAGAAGCACGTCCAGTTCGGGATCAGTCCGTTCGGTGTCTGGCGCAACGCGGGCACCGACCCGCTCGGCTCTGACACCAGGGCAGGGGTGCAGACCTACGACGACCTGTATGCCGACACCCGAGGTTGGGTCAAGAAGGGCTGGATCGACTACATCTGTCCGCAGATCTACTGGAACATCGGCTTCGCCGCCGCCGATTACGCCAAGCTGCTGCCCTGGTGGGACGCGGTGGTACGGGGCACGGGTGTCGACCTCTTCGTCGGTGAGGCGCTCTACAAGGGCGGTGACCCCGCCCAGCCCGCCGCCTGGCAGGACCCGGCCGAGCTCTCGCGCCACATCGACCTTGCCGCCCGCTACGACCAGGTTCGCGGGCATGTCTACTTCTCGGGCAAGGACGTGGTCGCCGACCGGGCCGGGATGATGGCGCGCGTCGTGGCGGACCACTACCGCAACAGAGTGCGCCCTCCCCGCTGACCCGAGGGGTCCGAGGCGGAGGGGGCGCACCGAGGGGTGGCGCGGTCGGGGCGGCGCTGTGTGCCCGGGGAACCTACGGGGTCTCCGGGCCCCGGTGCCGGGCCCCGGTGTGCTGGACGATGGTGTCGGGACCTGGCGAAACCAGGTGTTCGTGTCCGTCCTCGGAGCGGACGCGGTACGGGGGAGCGCCCTTGTCCCCGAGCACTTCGACGATCTCTGCGACCCGGTCGTGCTGCCCCACGATCCTGCCGTGCGTCAGCAGCCGGTCGCCCGCGTGTGCCTCCATCTGGAGTGACCTCCTCACGGGTGACGGTCCATGTCGACAAGTCTATGACCGGATCCGCCCGCGCACCGGGCGTACCAGTGACTCTTTTCGGATCGGTCGGGAACCGGGCGCGGTGGAGGCCGCCGTGGCGCGTGGGTCCGGGCCGTCGTGGGTTACGCCGGAGACCCCCCGGCGCCGCGCCCCCGCCCGCTGGGTGGCCGCGATGCAGACCAGCACGGCCACCGCCGCCACCGGTGCGGCCGCCGAGACCTTCTCGCCGAGGAGCAGGAACGACCACACCAGAGTCAGCAGCGGCTGCGCGAGCTGAAGCTGGCTCGCCCGCGGGACCCCGATCTCCGCCATGCCGCGGTACCAGACGTACAGGCCGACGAAGGTGGAACCCGCCGCCACCCAGACGAGGCCGATGAGCCCGTGTGCGGTCAGCCGCACCGGCTCGAAGGAGAGCGCGACCGCCGCGCCCGCCACCATCAGCGGCGTCGCGAGGACCAGCGCCCAGCCGATCACCTGCCAGCCCGGCATGACCCCGGCCAGCCTGCCGCCCTCGGTGTACCCCGCCGCGCACACCAGCAGCGCACCGAACAGACAGAGATCGCCGGAGGAGAGCGCGCCGCCGCTCTGCTGCACGGTGAACACGATCACCACGGCCGCGCCGGCCAGTGCCGCGATCCAGAAGGTACGCGGCGGACGCGACCCGGTCCGCAGTGACGAGAGGACAGCCGTGGTCAGCGGCAGCAGCCCCACCACCACGGCCGCGTGCGAGGAGGTGGAGGTCTGCAGGGCCAGCGTGGTCAGCAGCGGGAACCCCACCACCACGCCGCCCGCGACGACCGCGAGCCCGCACCGGTGGCGGCGGTCGGGCACCGGGACCCGTCCCGCGAGCAGCACGGAGCCCGCGATCAGTGCGGCGAGCAGGCTGCGCAGGGTCACCAGGGACCAGGGGCCGAAGCTCTCCAGTCCCCAGACCGTGGACGGGAAGGTCAGCGAGAAGGCGACGACGCCGAGCCCGGCGAGCAGTGTGCCGCTCCGGCCCGCCGATGGGGCAACCGCTGCCGAAGGGGAGGTAACCGCTATCGGTACCTGACGGGTAGCGCTATCCTTTGCTTTCATGCAAGAGCGTAGCAGCGTTGCTGAACTGGCGAGTTCCCTTCGAGGTGAACTGAACCGCTACTCAATTGGTGGGAAGCTGCCGTCCAGTCGGGCGCTCGTGGAGCGATATCGGGTCAGTCCGGTGACCGTCTCCCGGGCGATCGCGCAGCTCGCCGCCGAAGGGCTCGTCGTGACCCGCCCCGGCTCCGGCGCCTTCCGGGCGGAGCCCCGTGCCGACGTGCCCCCGCCCGGCGACACCTCCTGGCAGGAGGTCTCCCTCAGCGGCGACGGCGGACCGGAGGTCGTGCCCCGTACCGTCGACGCGTCCGGCGTCCTGGTCACGCTCACCGCGCCGCCGCCCGGCGTCATCGAGCTGAACGGCGGTTACCTCCACCCCTCGCTCCAGCCCGAACGGGCGCTCGCCGCCGCCCTCGCCCGGGCCGGGCGCCGCCCCGGAGCCTGGGGCCGTCCGCCCACCGACGGGCTCACCGAGCTCCGTGCCTGGTTCGCCCGCGAGATCGGACCCTCGCTCACCGTCGCCGACGTACTCATCACCGCGGGTGGCCAGAGCGCCCTGGCCACCGCTCTGCGCGCCCTCGCCCCGCCCGGCGCCCCCGTCCTCGTCGAATCGCCCACCTACCCGGGCATGCTGGCTGCCGCCCGTGCCACCGGACTGCGTCCCGTCCCGGTCCCGGTCGATGCCGACGGGGTCCGCCCCGAACTGCTGGCCGCCGCTTTCCGCGCCACGGGCGCACGCGTCTTCGTCTGTCAGCCGCTCTTCCAGAACCCGACCGGCGCGGTCCTCGCCCCGGACCGTCGGCGTGAGGTCGTCCGGATCGCCCGCGATGCGGGGGCGTTCGTCGTCGAGGACGACTTCGCCCGCCGCCTCGTCCACGACGACGCGGGCCCGCTGCCCGCGCCGCTCGCCGCCGACGACCCCGACGGCGTCGTCGTCCATGTCTGCTCCCTCACCAAGATCACCTCGCCGAGTCTGCGGGTGGGTGCGCTGGCCGCCCGCGGACCGGTGCTGGAACGGCTGCGGGCCATCCAGATCGTCGACAGCTTCTTCGTCCCGCGCCCGCTCCAGGAAGCCGCGCTCGAACTGGTCGGCTCCCCGGCCTGGGGCCACCATCTGCGTTCCGTGTCGACGGAGCTGAAGAACCGGCGGACCGCCATGACGACCGCCCTGCGGCTCGAACTGCCCGACCTGTCGCTCCCGCGCATTCCCGCGGGTGGCGGCAGCCTCTGGCTGCGGCTGCCGGACGCCGAAGCCGGCCCCGACGAGGCGGCGTTGGTCTCGGCCGCCCTGCGCGCGGGCGTCGCGGTCGCGCCGGGCCGTCCGTACTACTGCGCTGAACCCCCGGCCGCCCAGGTGCGGTTGAGCTTCGCCGCAGTCGCCGGGCCGGGCGAGATCGCCGAGGGCGTACGACGGCTGCGCACTGCCTGCGACAAACTCTTCGCCGCCCCCGGCCGCCGCGACCTATCCTCCGGGCATGGCTGACATCCTCCAGGAGCGTTACGAGATCTCGTCCGACCCGGCCCGGCTGGACCCGGCCCGGATCCACCACTGGCTTTCCACCGACGCCTACTGGGCGCTCGGACGTACCCGCGAGAAGCAGGATCTGGCCATCGCCGGATCGCTCAACTTCGGCGTGTACGACACCACTTCAGGGGAACAGGCCGGCTACGCGCGGGTGGTGACCGACCGTGTCACCTTCGCCTGGCTCTGCGATGTGTACGTCGACCGGTCGGCCCGCGGCCACGGGCTCGGCACCCGGCTCGTTGCCGCCGTGCGCGACCACCTCGCCCCGACCGGCATCCGCAGGCTCACCCTCGCGACCGATGACGCCCACGGCGTCTACGCGAAGGCCGGGTTCCAGCCGCTCAAGGACCCCGAGAAGTGGATGTGCTTCCGGTTCGACAGTCCCGGAGCCGTCTGAAATTCGCCCTCTTGACCTGGGCGGCGTTCGGCTCCACGACCTCGGCCACGAGTGTTCGAGTCTCGCTCGTCGCCGCGGCGCGCAGCTCCTCCCCGCTCGCCGCGCGCTTCGACGACGATCGGCGGACTCCGGGGACCGCGACACACGGCCCCGGGAAGGCGTGCGGCGCGGTGGATCCGGGTGATGCGAACCGGGCCGCGTCGCGGCTCACGCGAGTTCCGTGGGCTCGTCCTGAAGCCCGGACCCGATCTGCTCCCGCAGCTCCAGTCCGTCCGCGTGACCGTGCACCCGGACGGCCAGCTCGGTGGTGGCGCGGACCACTTCCTCCGGCTCACCGGCGAGGGCAAGCGTGCATTTCGTCTCGCTGGGGTATTCCCGGCAGTCGGCGACCTTCCGCATGAGGCACCTCCCTGCTCCCTTCCACTCTAGGGCGGTGTGCGCGCCAGGGAGGGGGGAACGGGGAGGCGCCGGTGCGCTCACAGCCGTACGGAACTGTCCGGCTTACGGTGCGGCTGGTCATTCACCCTTGTGTGCGGCGGCGGCGAGCGTCACGGCCTCCGCGATGCCGGTCTCCGCGGCGGCTTTGTCGATACCGAGCCCGGTCAGCACGCCCTCGCCGCCCTCGTGCTCCAGCAGCGCGAGCAGGATGTGCTCCGTGCCGACGTAGTTGTGCCCCATCCGCAGGGCCTCCCGGAACGTGAGCTCCAGCGCCTTGCGTGCCCCGGCGTCGTACGGAATGAGGTCCGGGAGCTCCTCGGCCGCGGGCGGCAGCGCCTCGGTCGCGGCCTGCCGGACGGCGTCCAGCGAGACGCCCTGCGCCTTGATGAAGGCCGCGGCGAGCCCGTCCGGCTCGCTGAGCAGCCCCAGCGCCAGATGCTCCGTACGCACCTCGTCGTTGCGTGCGGCGCGGGCCTCGTTCTGTGCTGCCATCACGACGTTCCGCGCCCGCTCGGTGAACCGGCTGAAGCCCTGGCTGGGGTCGAGATCCGACGGCTCGCCGGGATCCTTGGCGACAAAGCGCTTCTGGGCCGCCTGCCGGGTGACTCCCATGCTCTTCCCGATCTCCGTCCAGGAGGCTCCCGAGCGGCGCGCCTGATCGACGAAGTGGCCGATCAGGTGGTCGGCCACGTCGCCGAGGTGATCGGCGGCGATGACCGCGCCCGAGAGCTGTTCGAGAGCGTCGGAGTGAACTTTCTTGATGGCTTCGATCAGTTCGTCGAGCCGTACCGGATTCGTCATGCTCACTGGTTTCGCCATGCGTCAACCTTAGGTTGACAGTCATGGAGTGTCAACCATCGGTTGACAGTGCAAGGAGGGGGTGGCAACGCTCGGCCCTGCGGGCAGGTCGGTCGCCCCGCTGCTCGGCCAGGGCCGGCCATCGGCCGGCTCGGTCGCGGGGGCCGGGAAACCGGCGGAGCGGAGTGTGTCGACGACGGCGAGCGGGCCGGTCCGGAGCTCGGCGAGCCGGGTGTGCGGCCGCCACTTCGGTGCGGACCGTTGGCCGTGAGTACGGACCGTTGACCGTGGGGCCCGGTCACACGGTGCCCCACGCGGGCATGGGCCCGCCACGACCGGACGGACGCCGGTCCGGATGTGCGGGGCTGCCGCCATGGACGCGGCATCCAGCCGCTCGGCTGCCCGGCTCCGGTCGAAAGGATTCATCGGGCGATTGTCGCCGCAGGTACCGGCGCGGGTGTCGCCGCTGACCCGAACGGTCCCGTCGGGCGGGCGTGGGGCGAGAGCGGGCGCCCGGCCCCCGCTGACCGATCAGCGAGAGGCCGGGGCGCCAGAGGAGTCCCTCGTACGGTCAGAGGACGCCGGAGTCGGCGATGGTGACCTTGGCCCGGGTCTTGCCGCTCTGTGAGCCGTAGCTCTCGATCTTCTTGACCAGGTCCATGCTCTCCTGGCCGTCGACCTCGCCGAAGACGACGTGCTTGCCGTCCAGCCACGACGTCACGATCGTCGTGATGAAGAACTGGGAGCCGTTGGAGTCGGGGCCCGCGTTCGCCATCGACAGCAGTCCGGGCTTGTTGTGCGTGAGCTTGAAGTTCTCGTCGGCGAACTTCTCGCCGTAGATGCTCTTGCCGCCACGGCCGTCACCGAGGGTGAAGTCGCCGCCCTGCAGCATGAAGTCCGGGATGACCCGGTGGAAGGACGAGCCCTTGTAGCCGAAGCCCTTCTCGCCGGTCGCCAGCGCGCGGAAGTTCTCCGCCGTCTTCGGAACCACGTCGTCGAACAGGTTGAACACGATCCGCCCGGCGGGCTCGTCATTGATGGTGATGTCGAAAAAAACCTTGGTCGTCATGGATCCATCCTGACATCACCGCGGTCGGTGACCAGTGGACGGGGTGGTCCGAGCGCCGGATCGCCCAGCCGATCCTCGAACGCGAGTACGAGAAGAGGTTCCGTGTGGGCGGCCGGAAGGGCTGACTGACTATGCATCAGAAGCCTTTGTTCAGTGCCTCTTTGCCCCGCTCCGAAGCGAGTTCCGGACTGATGCGCCACGCACGGTGACCGCCGCCCCTCGCAGCGCCCGGCCCACTGGGGAAGCCCCCTCGCCCGGTCGTCGCCCTGTCCCGGGCCTCCCGGGACGACGCTGTCACCCGTTCGGACGGGCGCCTGTTGCCCGGCACGTTCGACGCCGTTCGTATGGCACTGGGTCTGCCGACCGCCGGCCCCGCGCCATGAGTCACCCTGCCCAGGAAGGTTCCGCCGATGCCAGGTGTCACCATCCGTCGGCAAAGGCGTGGCGCCATGTGCGCCGCGGGGGTCCTGCTGCTCGCGTCCGCGGTCACGACCGGGGGTCAGGTCGTGGTCGAGTTGTCCGACGGGGGACCGTCCGGGGCCGGCGGGACGACGTTGACCTGGAAGCCCTGTGAGGGTGAGGGCCGGCAGGGATTCGAGTGCGCAACGGCGAAGGTGCCACTCGACTACGCCCGTCCCCGGTGGCGCACCATCGACCTGGTGGTGATCAGGCACCGGGCCACCGCTCCCGGGCGGCGGGTCGGATCACTGTTCTTCAACCCCGGGGGGCCCGGCGGCGCGGGAACGGTGGGGCTGCCGTTGCAGTATCACAAGTTCCCCAAGGAACTGCGCGAGCGGTTCGACATCGTCAGTTGGGACCCGCGCGGCGTCGGGCAGAGCACCGCCGTGCAATGTTTTGCCAGTGCGGAAGAGGCCGTCACATGGTTGGAGAATGTTCCCGCCTTCCCGGTCAGCGCGAAAGAGCGCAGAACCTTCACCGCGGCCTACGCCGAGCTCGGCCGACGCTGTCAGAAGCGCGTTCCGGAACTGCTGCGTCATGTGTCGACGGACGAAAGCGCCCGCGACCTCGACCGGTTGCGTCAGGCACTCGGTGAGCGGCAGTTGAGGTACTGGGGTGTCTCGTACGGAACGTTGCTGGGGGCGACCTACGCAAACCTCTTCCCGTCCAAGGACGGCCGCCTGGTGCTCGACGGGAACGTCGATCCTCGGGCCTGGGTCGAGGACGGCTCGAAGAGCGAGCCGGAACTGAACACCTTCCTACGGCTGGGGTCCGATCTGGGCTCGGCCGACGCCCTGCGGGAATTCCTGAGGCTGTGCGGTCGCGCCCCGGCGAGCAGCTGCGCCTTCTCCGCAGGAAACCCGGCAGCAACCCGCGCCAAGCTCACCGAGCTGCTGGGGCGCCTCCCGAAGAGGCCCGTGGGGTCCTGGACGTACGCGAAGACCGTCAGCGAGATCCGTGGCGGGCTCTACACGGTCCACCCCGGCTGGGCCGAGACGGCCCAGATGTTGCAGACCCTCTGGGAGGGCCGCATCCCGGAGGATCCGCCGGCGCCTCCCGTTTCCTTGACGTATCCCGGTTTCGAGCAGAGTCTCGGCGTACTGTGCGCGGAGAGCCCCAACCCCCGCGACCCGGCACGCTACGTCGGACTCGCCAAGCTGAGCACCGCGCGAGCGGGAGACCTCGGACACTGGTGGGCCTGGGCCAACGAGCCGTGCGCAACCTGGCCGGCCCGTGCCGTCAGGACCTACACCGGCCCCTGGAACAGGCACACCGCGACCCCCGTACTCGTCGTCAATGCGACCTACGACCCTGCCACCTCCTATCGGGCAGGCAAGGCGATGGCCCGTGAACTCGCCGACACCCGTCTGCTCACGGTCAACGGGTACGGCCACACGTCACTGGACAATCCGAGCGGCTGCGTCGGCCGGCATACGGCCCGCTACTTCCTCAGCGGTGTCCTGCCTCCTGTCGGCGCCACGTGCGAACAGGACGTCCCTCCCTTCGCGCCCTTCGCGACGGAGACACCGGCCGTCCCCGACGGAAGAGGCGTTACGGGCGCGAAATGAGCCCCGGAACAAGGTAGGCGACGCGGCCCTGCCCCGGCAGTGCGCCGACGCGCTCCGCGTACGGGGCCACGAGCTCCTGATGAGCGACGGCCGTCGGTGCCGGGGCACCGAGGTGTGTCACTCGCAGTGCGGGCCGGGACTCAGTTGTCCGTTCCGGCCGCTCTGCGGCGACGACGGCTGTTCCTCAGGGGGCAAACACTGCCGGTCACCAGGACCGACGACGGGGCTTGCCCCGCCTGCCGGTCTTGGGACCGCCGGAGCCGCTCCGCGGGCTCTTGCCGGCCGGCTTCCCGGCCGTGGACTTTCGCTGCGCGCCGCCTGTGTCAGGGCGCTTGCGCTGCTTCGGCTGTGCCGGGGTGGGGTTGCGCCCCCGCGAGCTGTTGACGGTCCGCCCGCGAACGATCCCGATGAAGTCCTCCACCAGGTCGGTGGTTTTTTCCTCCGGCCACGACAGCGCGACGCGCGACTCGGGGGCGTCCGTGAGCGGCCGGTACGTGAGGTCCTTGCGGTGGTGCAGCCGTGCGAGTGACTGAGGGACGACAAGGAGGCCCACCCCTGCCGCCACCAGCTCGATGGCGTCCGCCGTCGTGGCGGGACGCTCGATCGCGGGCCGGCCGGGCGGGCGCTCCCAGCCGAGGGTGTCGTCGAGGGGGTGCAGCACGACGTCGTCGGCCAGATCCGCTCCGGACACCTCGTCGACCGTCGCCACGACGTGGTCCTTCGGAACCACGACCACCGTCGTCTCGGTGTAGAGGGGGATCGCGCTGAGGTCCGTCCGGTCGATCGGCAACCGCACGAAACCCGCGTCGGCGCCGCCGCCCCGCAACAGGTCGGATGCTTCGGCGGCGGCCACCGCGACGAGAGTCAGTGGGATGTCGGGCAGCCGCTCGTTCCAGATGCGCACCCACTTGGTCGGCGTCACGCCTGGGACGTATGCGAGCCGGAACGAGAGGGGTGCATCGGAGCCTGTCACCCCGCCAGGCTACCGGTCGTGGTCGGAGGTATCGCACACGCTCGCTACTCTTGACACCATGACGTCGCACCCGACCACCCAGACGATGAAGCCCGCAACCGCGGCAAAGAAGCTGGGTGTGTACCTCGAGGCCACCCCCGCCGAGTTCCAGGAGGGTGTCGTCTCGCGCAGCGAGCTCAATGCGCTGCAGGCCGATCCGCCCGAGTGGCTGCAGGAACTGCGGCGCAACGGACCGCACCCCCGCCCGGTGGTCGCCGCGAAGCTGGGCGTCTCCATCGCGGGGCTCGCACGTGGCGGAGTCACGGACGCCCTCACCACGGAGCAGATCGACGCGCTGAAGAAGGATCTCCCCGAGTGGCTGCAGAAGGAGCGCGCCACCCAGGCCGAGGTCCGGAAGGAAGCTGCGCGCATCAAGGAGAGAAACGCGGAGCGAGCCGGTCAGCCCCAGCGACCGCGCTCCTGACCTGCTTCTCTCGAAGTTCGGACATGACGACGCTGTCGGTGGTCCCCACCCGACCGGGATGAGGATCACCGACAGCGTCGTTTCTGTGAGCGCCGCGTCCGTGGGCCAGGGCTGACGCTCCACAGGTCGGCTGCGCGACGACGCCGGTCGGGGTGCGCCTTCCGGCGTTCGGACTGATGGCTTCACGCTCACCCGGCGGCCCGGAGGCGACTGCGAAAAACGGGTGGCAAGCAGTGATGTGCCCCACATGGTTTGTGCGCCCACGGCGGGGGTCCTGGCCGGCTCCGGCGCCGCCTTCGGGCTGCTGCTCGTATCGAGCATTCTGCTGCCGTGCACGCCGCCGCGCCCGCAGCGCGTGAGCGACGGCTTCCCCGGAGACCTGCTCGCGAGGCCGGGCGCTGTTCAGCTCAGATGCACCGGCAGTGAGTCCACCCCGTACACGACCGACAACTTACGGAACTCCAGTTCCTCCGGCCGCACCGCGAGGCGCAATTCCGGAAAACGGGCTACCAACTTGGGGAAGGCCGCGCGGAGTTCCATCTTGCCGAGTTCGGCGCCGATGCAGCGGTGGATGCCGTGTCCGAACGCCAGATGGGACGAGGCGGGTGGGCGGGCCGGGTCGAACGTGTCCATCGCCGCGCCGAGACGCGGGTCGCGGTCGGCGGCGCTGAGGGAGACGATGACGATGTCGCCGCCGGATATGCGTACGCCGCCGACCTCCATGTCCTCGCGTGCGAAGCGCGGAAAGGCCGTCTGGACGACCGTGAGATGGCGCAGGAGTTCGTCGACGAAGGGGGCGGCGACCGCGGCCGGGTCGTCGGCGTTGCGCATCGCCGTGAAGTGCTTGCGGTCCTGGAGCATGACCAGAGTGCCGAGGGCGAGCATGCTCGCGGTCGTTTCCAGACCGCCGGTGAGAACGCCGTCGGCGAGGCCGGTGAGTTCCTCGTCGGTGACGCTGTCGCCGTGTTCGCGGATGAGCATGCCGAGCAGACCGTCGCCGGGGTTGCGGCGCTGCTGTTCGACCAGGCCGTGCAGGTACTCCCTGGACTGGGAGATCGCGCCGAAGGATGCGCCGACGCCGCCGAGAACATCGAAGCGGGCGACCGAGAACTGCTGGAAGGCGTCCCGTTCCTCGTACGGAACGCCGAGGAGCTCGCAGATGACCAGGGCCGGGACCGGCAACGCGAAGTGCTCGACGAAGTCGACCCGCCCGTCGGTGTCTGCGGCCTTTGCCAGTTCGGCCAGGCATTCCTCGGCGATCGCGTGGATACGGGGCGTCAGGCGGCTGAGCCGGCGCATCGTGAACTCGGGGGTGAGCAGCCGGCGCAGGCGTGTGTGGTCGGGCGGGTCGCAGAAGCCCAGGCCGCCCGGCTGATGGTTCTCGGTGACACTCGTGTGGTTGACGAGGTTGGCGAAGTCGTTGCTGAAGGCGCGGGCGTCGCCGAGGACCTGCTTCGCCTCGTCGTAACCGGAGACCAGCCAGACCGTCATGCCGGGTATGGGCAGCCGACTGACCGGCTCCCGGTCGCGCAGCGCGCCGATCTCCGGGACGGGGTCGAGGCCGTCACGGCGCAGCGGCAGCAGCGCGGCGTCGGGCAGCTTCGAGAGAATGGAGAGGTCGAGGCCGCGGCCCTTCTTCCGAAGCCGGGAGAAATAGAGACGGGTCACCCACGTCGCTATTGTGGAACGTGCGGAAGGCATGGACATGTACTCGTGCTCGCATCTGTGAGGTGGGACGGACGAGGCCCGTGCCGGTAACCGGTCCGGGGAGCCCAGCAGGAGGGTAAGCCCTGCCGGTCCGGAGGCCGGTAGCCCCCATCGCGGTGCCGCCGACCAGGCACTGCGGACCAGGGAGACGGCGAGCCGTTGTCCACGGTCTGGATCGGTGCGTTCCGGCACACCCCACGACGACCTGGCCGTCACCGGCCCGGCCCGCTTCGCCCTCGAAAGCCCGGCCTCGTACCCGGCAGTGTCACCCCGCTGCCCGCCCGGCCGACTCAAGCGCCGACCGTCCAACCCACGTACGCGGCCACAGGGGTGACTGAGCGTCTTCGGTTGGTTGGCGAACACACCCTGGCAGGAAGACAAGTGTGATGGCAGTTCTCAGCCGCGCCATGCGCACACGGAGCCCGAACCGAGCCGGCCGGGCGCAAGCGGGAATCTCATCCGCCGGCTGAAACGCCGAGTCACACCAATCGAGGACGTCGAGGCACGCCTCGCCGGTGCAGGGCACCGCTGTGGGCGTCACACCTGGACGACAGGGGTACCGGATGGTGCGCGGGCGGCAGCCTTCCCGCCGACTCGGGAGTCCTGGTGGCCACACCGGCGCGCAGGTGTGTCAAGGGCCGTGGCTATCAGGTGGCGGCGGCCATCGCCTCGCGTGTGCCGTCGTCATTCGCCTCGCCAGATGTTGTCGAAGGCCGCATCCTCGATGGCTCGCCGTTGCCGTACGGCCTCCAGCTCCATCAGCGCGTCATTGACTGCGGCCAGCACTGTCACTACCGCGTCGTCGAACGTTTCCGGGAAGTCCCCGGTCAGCTCGTCCCGGATCCCGATGGCTGCCGCGAGGGCGGCGAGGACGGGCTCATCAGATGTCCAGCGGTTCGCCGCGTCGCGGCGCGCGGGCGAATCGACCAGCACCGTCCGACCGCTCAGGAAGGGCATCCCGCGACGGGGCTGCCGAGTGAGCTGCCCCTCCGCCTCGAGCGCGGCCAGATAGGCTGCGGACAGGCCGCGACCTCTGCGCCACAGCCAGTCGTCGACCGATTCGTACGGCGCTTCTCGGATCAGCGACGCCGCAGCCTCGTCCAGCAGGCGATCGGCTATGGGGGGCCGGAGGCCCGGCACGATCTGATCGCCGTCCAGTCTGAGGGCCTCGGCACCGAGGAGGTCGATCATCTCGGCTCCCGCGAGCGCGAGCGACAGGTCGCCCTGCTCCACAGGGTGAGTGGGCGCCATGTCCATGACGGTGATCGAGAGGTCCCGCGGTGTGGTCATGAAGGGCTCCACGTCAGAGGCATCGGTAGCGATGCGTCGCTGAGCAGCTGGTCCGGCACCCGATGTGACGCCGGGCGGCAAGGTCGGCTGCCGTTGTCGGTGGCGGTCGCGATCGCTGAGCGGATGTGCTGCGGGTAGCCGGCGGGCGGGAAGCCCGGCCGGTGCTGTCCATCGGGATCAGATCACTGATCGTGCGGTCGGTGTGTGAGGAAAGGATCCTCAAGGACCTTCCTGCCCGTCGCCAGGCTTTCCCGGTAACGAGCTTACGGAGTGAGGGCGGCAGCTGCACCCTGCGTCGGCCCCACCATGAGCGCAGTCCAGGGTGCTCGGGTCAGGTGATCTTTCGGCGTCCTCCGGTCCCTACGCCGGCGCCGCGACGGCGGCCGCACGCGAGAGTCGGATCACGACGCACGACCGGAAGGCGCAGGTGACGGGCTGAAAAGCATTCATGTCGCCGAACGTAGGTCCTCCGGGCGGCGCGACACGTGGGCGTGGCTACTCAGATCGAGTCGGGTACCCGAGCCGTCCGGCGACGTATGCGCGCTTCGGTTTGGCCACACCGACCGGCTGCCGCGCCCAGTCGTACCGCCTGTGCCGAAGCACGCCAGTTGTCATATACGCAGATTCGCTGTCACCGGACCTTTTCCTCAGCCCAGTGTGATCCGGGCGGCGACCGGCAGGTGGTCGCTGCCGGTGGCGGGCAAGGTGTGGATGTGGGCGACGGTCGCCGAGCGGGCCATGACCTGGTCGATCCGGGCCAGCGGGAAGGCGGCGGGGAAGCTGAAGGCGAAGCCGCGTTCCGCCACGTTCATCCGTGAGGTCAGCGGGGCCAGCCCACGGTCGTCGACCGTGCCGTTGAGGTCCCCCAGCAGGATCACCGTTGTCAGCTTCTCGGCGGCGACGGCCTTGCCCAGCAGGCCGGCGCTCTCGTCGCGCCAGGAGGATGCGAGGCCGCTCGCCCGGACGCGGACCGAGGGCAGGTGCGCGACGTACGCCGCGATCTCGCCGTGCGGCGTGTGGACCACGGTCCGCAGCCCGCGACTCCAGGCCTCCGCGATCCCCTGGGGTTTGATGGCCACCAGCCGGGTGTCGGTCAGCGGATACTTCGACCAGAGTCCGACGGTGCCCCGGACCGCGTGGTACGGGTAGTCCGAGGCGAGGGTCTTCTCGTAGACCGGCAGTGCCGGGGGTACCAGCTCCTCCAGCGCGATGAGATCGGGCTCGGCGTCGGCCAGGGCGCGGGCCGTGCCTGCCGGGTCGGTGTTCTCGTCGCTGACGTTGTGCTGCACCACGACCAAGTCGTGCCCGCCGGGCTTCGCCCCGGGCAGGAGCAGCCCGCCGAAGAGGTGCATCCAGGCCACCACGGGCATCAGCAGGGCCACCACCGCGGTGGCCGAACGGCGCAGCAGCGCCACTCCGAGCAGCACCACAACCACCAGGCCGAGCCAGGGCAGGAAGGCTTCCAGCAGACTGCCCAGGCGGCCCACGGAGTTGGGGACAGCCCGGTGGAACGCCAGCAGCCCGGCCGTCAGCACCGCGAGCACAACGAGCACCCGCCCGCGCGTCCAGGTCGACCGGACCCTCGCATCCTCGCCCGGAGCCCGGCGCCGCGTCCACCGAGGCGCTGCTGCCTTCACCGTCGACGTCGCACCGCTGTCCGCCCGCGCCTGCTCCACTATGGCTTCCCATCCATTTGGCCTCGCCCCCCAGGACGAGCCACCGGGTGAATCAGTTCTGTTTTCCGCGCACAGGGCCGCGAATGGTCGGGGCATGGCCCGACCCGCAACTTCCGGCCCCGAGGGTGGTCGGCGTGGATGAGCACGCGACGCGCAAGGGCTGCAGCCACGGGACCGTGGTGGATGGCGAGCCACGTCGGCCGGCGGACCTGCTGTCCGACGGGGAGGCTTCGGCCTTGGCCGCAGGGCTGGCCAAAAGGTCAGCGACCGAGGTCGTATGCCGTGGCTGCGCACCGTTCTCCGCGCAGGTGCGCCCGCAGGGGTGCCCCAGACGGTGCAGATGGCGGACCATGGGGATATGTGGCACAACCTGGGCGAAGCCGCTGAGCGGAGCGTCGCCCAGTACCGCTTCCTGCGCGTCCTGGGCGGGCTACGACCGGCGGCGGCCGCACATCGCGGCGTGTCGGCCCGCGAAGGCTTTGCATAAACGTGCGGCGATGCGTATAGTCATGCCATCGATGAGGAGGATTCCGATGGCGGTACGTGCAGCAGTGGCAGGGGCGAGCGGGTATGCCGGCGGGGAGCTGCTCCGTCTGCTGCTCGTTCACCCCGAGGTGGAGGTCGGTGCTCTCACCGGCAATACCAACGCCGGCCAGAAGCTCGGCACGCTGCAACCGCATCTGCGGCCGCTCGCCGACCGGGTACTCCAGCCGACGACGCCCGAGGTCCTCGCCGGGCACGACGTCGTTTTTCTCGCCCTGCCGCACGGGCAGTCCGCCGCCGTCGCCGAGCAGCTCGGTGACGAGGTGCTCGTCGTCGACATGGGCGCCGACTTCCGGCTGAAGGACGCCGGTGACTGGGAGAAGTTCTACGGGTCGCCACACGCCGGGACCTGGCCCTACGGTCTGCCCGAGCTTCCCGGCGCCCGTGCCGCGTTGGCGGGTTCCAAGCGGATCGCGGTGCCCGGCTGCTACCCGACGGCCGTCTCCCTCGCGCTGTTCCCGGCGTACGCGGCCAAGCTCGTCGAGCCCGAGGCCGTCGTCGTCGCCGCGTCCGGTACCTCCGGGGCGGGCAAGGCGGCCAAGCCGCACCTGCTCGGCTCCGAGGTGATGGGCAACATGTCTCCGTACGGCGTCGGCGGTGTCCACCGGCACACGCCCGAGATGATCCAGAACCTCAGCGCGGCCGCCGGTGAGCCGGTCACGGTTTCCTTCACACCGACCCTCGCGCCCATGCCCCGCGGCATTCTCGCCACATGCAGCGCGAAGGCGAAGCCGGGCGTGACCGCCGAGTCCGTACGTACCGCCTATGACAAGGCCTTCGCGGACGAGCCGTTCGTCGATCTCCTTCCCGAGGGACAGTGGCCCGCCACCGCGTCCGTGTACGGCTCCAACGCCGTGCAGATCCAGGTCGCGTACGACGAGGCAGCCGGCCGGATCGTCGTCATCAGCGCCATCGACAACCTTGCCAAGGGCACCGCGGGCGGCGCCCTGCAGAGCATGAACATCGCCCTCGGACTTCCCGAGGACACAGGTCTTTCCACGATCGGAGTGGCACCGTGAGCGTCACGGCAGCACAGGGGTTCTCGGCGGCGGGTATCGCCGCGGGAATCAAGGAGAGCGGTAACCCGGACCTGGCCCTCGTGGTCAACAACGGCCCGCGTCGCGCCGCCGCGGGAGTCTTCACCTCCAACCGCGTCAAGGCCGCCCCCGTCCTCTGGTCGGAGCAGGTCCTCAAGGGCGGCGAGGTCACCGCCGTCGTCCTCAACTCCGGTGGCGCCAACGCCTGTACGGGCCCGCAGGGCTTCCAGGACACGCACGCCACCGCCGAGAAGGCCGCCGAGGTGCTCATCGGTCACAGCGCCGGTGAGATCGCCGTCGCCTCGACCGGGCTGATCGGCACGCTGCTCCCGATGGGCAAGCTGCTGCCCGGCATCGAGACCGCCGCCGCGGCGCTCAGCGAGCACGGCGGCGAGAAGGCCGCCATCGCCATCAAGACCACGGACACGGTCCACAAGACCGCCGTCGCGGGCGGCGAGGGCTGGACCGTCGGCGGCATGGCCAAGGGTGCGGGCATGCTCGCACCGGGGCTCGCCACGATGCTGGTCGTCCTCACCACCGACGCCGACGTCGACGCCGCCGGTCTCGACTCCGCGCTGCGCGCCGCGACCCGCACCACCTTCGACCGGGTCGACTCCGACGGCTGCATGTCGACGAACGACACCGTGCTGCTGCTGGCCTCCGGGGCCGGCGGGATCACCCCGGAGCAGGGCGAGTTCGCGGAGGCCGTACGGGTCGTCTGCGCCGACCTGGCCCGGCAGCTGATCGGGGACGCCGAGGGTGCCTCCAAGGACATCCGGATCGAGGTCATCAACGCGGCGACCGAGGACGACGCCGTCGAGGTGGGCCGTTCCATCGCGCGCAACAACCTCCTCAAGTGCGCCATCCACGGCGAGGACCCCAACTGGGGCCGGGTCCTCTCCGCGATCGGCACGACGAAGGCCGCCTTCGAACCCGACCAGCTCAATGTCGCCATCAACGGCGTCTGGGTTTGCAAGAACGGCGGGGTCGGCGAGGACCGAGACCTCGTCGACATGCGCTATCGCGAGGTGAAGATCACCGCCGACCTCGCCGCAGGCACCGAGTCGGCCGTCATCTGGGCCAACGACCTCACCGCGGACTACGTCCACGAGAACAGCGCGTACAGCTCATGAGTGCGGCGCGGAAACACACCGCACTCCCGAAGGCGGAGATCCTCATCGAGGCGCTGCCCTGGCTGACCCGGCACAACGGCAAGACCATCGTCATCAAGTTCGGCGGCAACGCCATGATCGACGAGGAGCTGAAGGCGGCCTTCGCCCAGGACGTCGTCTTCCTGCGGCAGGCCGGCCTCAAGCCCGTTGTCGTGCACGGCGGTGGCCCGCAGATCAGTGCCCAGCTCGACAAGCAGGGCCTGGTCAGCGAGTTCAAGGCCGGGCTGCGCGTCACCACGCCCGAGGCGATGGACGTCGTACGGATGGTGCTGGCCGGACAGGTCCAGCGCGAGCTCGTCGGCCTGCTCAACCAGCACGGCCCGCTCGCCGTCGGCATGACCGGCGAAGACGCCCACACCATCACCGCCACCCGGCACCGCCCCACCATCGACGGTGAACGCGTCGACATCGGCCGGGTCGGCGAGATCACCGCCATCGACACCGGGGCCATCCAGGCGCTGCTGGACGACGGCCGGATCCCGGTCATCTCCTCCATCGCCCGCTCCGCCGACGACAACCACGTCTACAACGTCAACGCCGACACCGCGGCCGCCGCACTCGCCGCCGCGCTGAACGCCGAGACGCTGATGGTTCTCACCGACGTCGAGGGTCTCTACGAGGACTGGCCCAACAGCGACGATGTGATCAGCCGGCTCACCGCCGACGAACTGGAGAAGCTGCTGCCGGAGCTGTCCAGCGGCATGGTGCCGAAGATGCAGGGCTGTCTGTTCGCCGTGCGCAACGGCGTCGAGACCGCCCGTGTCATCGACGGCCGGGTCCAGCACTCGATCCTGCTGGAGATCTTCACCGACGAAGGAATCGGCACGATGGTCGTGCCCGACGCACAGTCAGGGACAGTCGCACAGTCAGGGACAGAGGGGGAAGCATGACCAATGCCGAGCTTTCACAGCGGTGGCAGGGCTCGCTCATGGACAACTACGGCACCCCGCAGCTCTCCCTGGTCCGCGGCGAAGGTGCCCGCGTGTGGGACGCCGACGGCACCGAGTACCTCGACTTCGTCGGCGGCATCGCGGTGAACGCGCTGGGCCACGCCCACCCCGCCGTCGTCGAGGCCGTCTCCGCCCAGATCGCCTCCCTCGGCCATGTCTCCAACCTCTTCATCGCCGAACCGCCCGTCGCCCTCGCCGAGCGGCTCCTGCACCTTTTCGGACGGACCGGCCGGGTCTGCTTCTCCAACTCGGGCGCCGAGGCCAACGAGGCCGCCTTCAAGATCGGCCGACTGACCGGGCGGACCCATATGGTCGCCACCGACGGCGGCTTCCACGGCCGGACCATGGGGGCCCTCGCCCTCACCGGCCAGCCCGGGAAGCGCGAGCCGTTCCTCCCGCTGCCCGGCGACGTCACACATGTCCCGTACGGAGATGCGGAAGCCCTCCGCGCCGCAGTGACCACCGAGACCGCGCTGGTGATCATCGAACCCATCCAGGGCGAGAACGGTGTGGTCGTCCCGCCCAAGGGCTACCTGGAGGCCGCCCGGGAGATCACCCGGGCCACCGGCACCCTGCTCGTTCTCGACGAGGTGCAGACCGGTATCGGCCGGTGCGGCCACTGGTTCGAGCACCAGGCCCACCAGAGCATCGAGCCCGACATCGTCACCCTTGCCAAGGGCCTGGGCGGCGGGTTGCCGATCGGCGCCACCGTCGCCTTCGGTGCCACGGCCGACCTGCTGAAGCCCGGTCAGCACGGCACGACGTTCGGCGGCAACCCGATCGCCTGCGCCGCTGGTCTCGCCGTGCTGGACACCCTCGCCGCCGACGGCGCCCTGGATCGGGTGAAGCGGCTCGGCGAGCGGATCCGGGAGGGTGTCGAGGGGCTGGGGCACCCATTGGTCTCCCACGTCCGCGGCTCCGGACTGCTCCTGGGTATCGTGCTCACCGAGCCCCTCGCACCTCAGGTGCAGCAGGCGGCTCAGGGAGCCGGACTCCTGGTGAACGCGCCCGCCCCCGATGTCGTACGGCTGATGCCGCCGCTGATCATCGGTGACGCGGAGGTGGACGCGTTCCTCGAGGCACTGCCCGGCGCCCTTGACGCGGCACACGGGGACGGAACATCCGGAGAGAAGCGCTCCGGAGAATGAGGCGACGACGATGACCGAGGCGCAGGAATCCGAGTACGGCGGGCAGTCCGTGCCGCAGACCCGCACGGCACGCCACCGCCGGATCGTGGACATTCTGAACCGGCTGCCGGTGCGCTCACAGAGCCAGCTGGCCAAGCTCCTCGCCGACGACGGGCTGAGCGTCACCCAGGCGACGCTCTCCCGGGATCTGGACGAGCTGGGCGCGGTGAAGATCCGTAACACTGGCGGCGAGCTGATCTACGCGGTGCCGAGCGAGGGAGGTTTCCGTACCCCGCAGGCGCCGCTCGGCGAGTCCGCCAAGGAGGAGCGGATGCGGCGCCTCTCCGCCGAACTGCTCATTTCGGCGGAGGCCTCGGCCAACCTCGTGGTGCTGCGTACGCCTCCGGGCGCGGCCCAGTTCCTGGCCTCGGCCATCGACCAGGCCGAACTGCAGGACATCCTCGGCACGATCGCGGGCGACGACACGTTGATGCTGATCAGCCGTGACCCGGCGGGCGGTCAGGCACTCGCCGACCATCTGCTGCGGCTGGCGCAGAACGGCCGCTGAGCCCGCGCGGGCCTTACGGCCTCCCCCACGACAGGGAGTGGAGCAGCGAGCGGCGTCATGCGACTCCGCGCGACCGAACCGGTCGGCCCCCGGGCCTGCTCCGTACGGACCCATGCCCGACGGCTCATCCCGCGGCGGGCATGCCCGGCAGCGGGAGCGGCAGCCCGGGAAGGCCGTCGATGCTGGTCGCGACGTGCTCCTTCTTCTCGAAGTACTCGCTGAGCGAGGCGAAGTACTCGCTGAGCGAGGCGTCGTCCTCGCGGGCGAAGCGCTGGGCGTGGAGCGGCCGGTCCTCGTCGTAGGACATGAAAGGCACGGCGAATCCGCAGGTGTCCCGGATCAGCTCGGCCGTCACCACGATGATCGCGCGCAGCCCGTGCGGTGTGGGGTCGACGCCGGGGAAGTGGGCGAGCAGGCCGGTGAACCGCGGGTCGTCGCGGAAGACGGGCTCGCCGCGGCCGTGCACCCGCACGATGTTCGGCGGTCCCTGGAAGGCACACCACATGAGGGTGATGCGGCCGTTCTCGCGGAGATGCGCCACGGTCTCCGCATTGCTCCCGGCGAAGTCCAGATAGGCCACGGTCCGCTCGTCGACGACCGCGAAGGAGCCGCTGACGCCCTTGGGGGAGAGGTTGACCGTGCCGTTCCCGTCGAGGGGCGCGGTCGCCGTGAAGAAGATGTGCTGCTCTTCGATGAAGGCCTTGAGCCGTCCGTCGATGCGTTCGTACGTCTTTCCCATGAGGTGATTATCGGCGCCAATGCGGTGCCCGGCAGGGGCATTTCAGCCGGTGGGACGCCGCTGGCGGACTGCCGCGCGGAGGTGGACTCGCAACAGCCGCTCCGCCGCCACACGCAGGGCACGCGGTCGGTCCGCCCCGGTCCTGACGAGCAGCCACTCGTGCGGTATCCGGCCGGCGTCCGGCAGCAGAGCCTGCGTCACCGCCCGGACGACGGCGGGTGACGGGTCGTCGAGGAGGGGCAGCAGCTGCTCGTACCGCACCGCGTCGAGCGCGCGCAGGCCGGTGACGGCGTGGACGCGGACTGCGGGCACAGGGTGCGTCACCAGCGACCACAGCGCCGGGGCGTCCTCCCTGGTGCCGCACTCGCCGAGCCCGGCGGGGGCCGCAGGGCGGGCGGCCGGGTCGGCGCACATCGACCGGTAGAGGGGGAGCGGATCGATGCCGCCCTGCCGCAGTACATAGCGGGCACAGGCCCGTACGACCCCGGACCGGTCGGCGAGGAACACCGCCGCCTCGCCCTGCCGCCCGGCCCGCCGCAGCCCGGTGACACCGGCGGACCGCACCTGGGGGGACCGCGCCGACAGCAGAGGGCCCAGCACCTCGTCGTACGCCCCGTCCCGCATCCCCGCGATCGCGGCCTCCGCACACAGTGTCTGGATGCGCACATCGTCCGAGGCGGCGGCTGCGGTGCGGGCCGGTGCTGCCGGGGCGAGGAGACCGCGATCGCCGGAGCGGTATGCCCCGGGCCAGCCGTTCAGCGGCCTCGTAGTCGCTGCTCATCACGTGCCCCCACCAGGTATGCGGAGGCCGATCGTAGAGGGCCGCACGGTGTCCGGGCCCGGCATTTACGGTCCGGGATCGAACGTTCGGGTGAGCCGTTCACCAGTAGCTTTGACAAATCATACGGAGGGCTGCATAGTTATGCCCATCATGGATTGCGCCGTAAGGAGAAACCCGTGACCGAGCGCGTCGCGCTCGCCTACTCGGGCGACACGTTCGACCAGTCCGAGGCACAGGGCTTCATCGAGATCTTCGGCCTCTCGTCGAAGATCGCCGCGAAGCGTGACCTGGCCTGACGCCGACCCGTTTACGTCACCGCCTCCCCGTTCCTCCACGGCGGGGAGGCGGTCGCACATCCACCCCCTGGCATTTCCGAGGAGCACGCAGTGAGCAACGGCACCGGCAACAGCGACGTACGCCTCTGGGGCGGCCGTTTCGCCGACGGCCCGGCCGAGGCGCTGGCCAAACTGTCCGCCTCCGTCCACTTCGACTGGCGGCTCGCGCCGTACGACATCGCCGGCTCCCGCGCCCACGCGCGTGTCCTCAACAAGGCGGGCCTGCTCACCGCGGACGAACTGGCCCGCATGATCGCCGGTCTCGACCAGCTCGAAGCCGATGTCGCCGACGGCTCCTTCACCGGCACCATCGCCGACGAGGACGTCCACACCGCGCTGGAGCGCGGCCTGCTGGAGCGCCTCGGCAAGGACCTCGGCGGCAAGCTGCGCGCCGGCCGGTCCCGCAACGACCAGGTCGCCACGCTTTTCCGGATGTACCTGCGCGATCACGCCCGGATCATCGGCGGTCTGATCGCCGAGCTCCAGGACGCCCTGGTCGGTCTCGCCGAGGCGCATGCGGACGTCGCCATGCCGGGCCGTACGCATCTGCAGCACGCCCAGCCCGTCCTCTTCGCCCACCATGTCCTGGCCCATGTGCAGTCCCTGTCCCGGGACGCCGGGCGGCTGCGGCAGTGGGACGAGCGCACGGCCGTCTCCCCGTACGGCTCCGGCGCACTCGCCGGTTCGTCCCTGGGACTCGACCCGGAGGCGGTCGCCGCCGACCTCGGCTTCGAGCACGGTTCCGTAGCCAACTCCATCGACGGCACGGCCTCTCGCGACTTCGTCGCCGAGTTCGCGTTCATCACGGCGATGATCGGCGTCAACCTCTCCCGGATCGCGGAGGAGGTCATCATCTGGAACACGAAGGAGTTCTCCTTCGTCACCCTGCACGACGCCTTCTCCACCGGCTCGTCGATCATGCCGCAGAAGAAGAACCCGGACATCGCCGAGCTGGCCCGCGGCAAGTCCGGCCGGCTCATCGGCAACCTGACGGGCCTGATGGCCACGTTGAAGGCCCTCCCGCTCGCCTACAACCGCGACCTCCAGGAGGACAAGGAACCGGTCTTCGACTCCTGCGACCAGCTCGAGGTCCTGCTGCCCGCCTTCACCGGCATGATGGCCACGCTCACCGTCAACCGCGAGCGGATGGAGGAGCTCGCACCGGCCGGCTTCTCGCTCGCCACGGACATCGCCGAGTGGCTGGTCAAGCAGGGCGTCCCGTTCCGTGTCGCGCACGAGGTCGCGGGGGAGTGCGTCAAGGAGTGCGAGCAGCAGGGCATCGAACTCGACGAACTCACCGACGCGCAGTTCGCGAAGATCTCCGAGCACCTCACCCCCGAGGTCCGCACGGTCCTCAACGTGCCGGGCGCGCTGGCCTCCCGCAACGGGCGCGGCGGTACGGCCCCGTCGGCCGTCGCCGCGCAGCTCACCGAGGTCAAGGCCGACCTTGCCGTCCAGCACGCATGGGCGACCGCGAAGAGCTGACAGCAGGCCGGGCGCAGGCGATGAGGCGGGGAGCGGTCGTGCGCTCCCCGCCTCGCCGCGTCCGTACGGGCGGGCGACCGAACGGCGACGAGGGGGTCCGGGGTGTGGCCGACCACCACGTCACCGCCGTGACGGTGGGGACGCCGACACCCGCACTTGCCGGGCCGATGACCACCGGTCCGCTCCCGCGGGTGCTCATCCGGCTGAAACTCCCGGACGACATGCAAGCCGACCTGCCGACCGGACCCGACCAGGTCTGCGCAGGTCGGAGGGGCGAGACCCCGGCCGGACCGGCCCGTTCCCGGCCGGCGAGGGCCCGATCGGCCGAATCCCGCGGCTGGACGCGCGTGAATCCGGCTGCGTTACGTTGGCGGGGAGCACCCCATCGACGAGGAGCCCGCCATGCCCTTCGGACGCCTGACCTCGGCCACGACCCCGACCGCCCATATCGGGCTCGGCCTGGCCGCGGTCGGCAGGCCCGGCTACATCAATCTCCACCGCGACCGGGACCTGCCCGATGACCGGAGCGCCGACGCCCTGCGCGAGCGCACCCATGAACTGCTCGACGCCGCCTACGCCCAGGGCGTCCGCTACTTCGACGCCGCCCGCTCCTACGGCCGCTCGGAGGAGTTCCTCGGCGCCTGGCTGGCAGCCCGTCCCGAAGTACGGGATGTCGTCATCGGCAGCAAGTGGGGCTACACCTACACCGCCGACTGGAACATCGACGCCGAGGCGCACGAGGTCAAGGACCACAGCCTCGCCACGTTCGAGCGGCAGCGCGCCGAGACCGAGGCGCTGCTCGGCGACCGGCTCGACCTCTACCAGATCCACTCCGTGACCGCCGACAGCCCGGCCCTCACCGACAAGGAACTCCACGCGCGGCTCGCCGAACTCGCGGCCGACGGAGTCAGCGTCGGACTCTCCACCAGCGGCCCCGCCCAGGCGGACGCCATCCGTGCCGCGCTCACCGTCAGGGTCGACGGCGAACCCCTCTTCCGTACCGTCCAGGCCACCTTCAACGCCCTGGAGACCTCGGCCGGTCCCGCGCTCGCCGAGGCGCACGAGGCCGGGCTGACCGTGATCGTCAAGGAAGCCATGGCCAACGGACGCCTCGCCGGAACGGATGCCCCCGCGATCGTCCAGGAGATCGCGGCCGAGGCGGGCCTCGGAAGCGACGCGGTCGCGCTCGCGCTGGTGCTGCACCAGCCGTGGGCCGGCGTCGTGCTCTCCGGTGCGGCGACGGTCACCCAACTCGCCGGCAACCTGCACGCCCCGCTCGTCGGCCTCGACGAGGAGCGGCGGTCCCAGCTCGACGCGCTGGTCGAGGAGCCCGAGGCGTACTGGCGCCACCGCGCCGCGCTGCCCTGGAGCTGACCGGCGGCGCACCTGCCGATTCCTTGATCACCGGCCGTTCTGTCACATCGGCGCCGTTCCATGTGTCAGTGCTGTGACGGCACGCGACGGAGGAATGGGTCTGTGGACGAGAACGAGTTTCTGGCAGCACGCTTCGAGGGGAACCGGACCCATCTGAAGGCCGTGGCCCACCGGATGCTCGGCTCGGTGAGCGAGGCGGAGGACGCAGTCCAGGAAGCGTGGATCCGGCTCAGCCGCTCCGACGGCCGGCAGATCGACAACCTGGGCGGCCGGCTGACCACGGTCGTCGGCCGGGTCTGCCTGGACATGCTGCGCTCCCGCCGGTCCCGGTGGGAGGAGCCGCTGGAGGCACGGACGCCCGACGGGGCACACCTGCGATCCGATCCTTGGCCCGCAGCCCGGCGGTGACCGGCCCGGCCCCTGTCGGGCGATCCATGCCCGGTCCCGCTCGGTCACCTCGCCGTCGACCCACGCGAACGGCCGTCCGGCCGCGTACTCCACGACGTACTGCGTCTTCCAGAGCGTCCCGTCCGGCGCGCTGCCGTGCACCGCCTGGAATGAGACATACTTGTCTCATGTGGGTTAGTGTTGTCTCATGACTCTTGACCGTGAGCAGGTGCTGCGCAGCGCCGCCGCACTGCTGACCCGTAGATCGACCGCCACCATGGACGAGGTCGCCCGGGCGGCGGGCATCGGGCGCGCCACCCTGCACCGGCACTTCGCCGGCCGGGACACCCTGGTCAGAGCATTGGAGAACCTGGGGATCCAGGAGTTCGAAGCGGCCTTGGACGCCGCCGCGCTCGACGAGGGAACCTCGGAGGAGGCGCTGCGCCGGCTGATCGCGGCCGTTGAACCGTGCGCCGGACTGCTGTCCTTCCTCGTCACGGAGAACCAGCTCTTCGAGGGCGAAGACGTGAACGAGGGCTGGAACCGGACGGACGCACGGGTCTCCGCCTTCTTCCGGCGCGGTCAGGAGCGCGGCGAGTTCAGGATCGACCTGACCCCGGCCTGGCTGACCGAGGCCCTCTACGGACTCGTCTCTACCGGTGCCTGGGCTGTCCAGGTGGGCCGGGTTGCCGGACAGGACTTCCAGTACATGATCGTCGAGTTGCTGCTCGGCGGAGCACGCCGGAGCGTGGAGCAATGACCAGCATCGACCAGCACACGGAGACTTCGGACGAGCTGCGTCGCCCCGGGCGGTGGATCGCGCTGGCCGTCCTCGTCCTCGCCGTGCTGCTGGTGGCCGTCGACGCCACGGTCCTCGGGCTGGCGACACCGTTCCTCACCGAGGATCTCCAGCCGACCGGCACCCAGCTCCTCTGGATCGGCGACGTCTACTCGTTCGTCATCGCCGGACTCCTGGTCTCCATGGGCAGCCTTGGTGACCGCATCGGCCGCAAGAAGCTGCTGCTGAGCGGCGCCACCGCGTTTGGTGCGGTCTCCGTGCTGAACGCGTATGCGAGCAGCCCCGAGATGATGATCCTGGCGCGGGCGCTGCTCGGGGTCGCCGGCGCCACCCTGATGCCGTCCACCCTCGCCCTGATCCGCAACCTCTTCAACGACCCGCGTGAGCGCAGCTTCGCCATCGGCATCTGGGGGGCCATGGCATCGGCGGGCGCGGCCGTGGGCCCCGTCGTCGGAGGATTCCTGCTCCAGCATTTCTGGTGGGGCTCGGTCTTCCTGATCAATCTGCCGGTGATGGTGGTCCTCGTGGTCGTCGGCATCCGCATGATCCCGGAGTCGAAGAACCCGGCGCCCGGCCCCTGGGACCTGGTCAGTGTCGCGCTCTCCCTGATCGGCATGATCGGTGTCGTGTACGCGATCAAGGAGCTGGCCGCGCACGGGGCGAGCTGGGAGGTCGCGGTCTCCGGCATCGGCGGTGCGGGCGCGCTGTACTGGTTCGTCCGCAGGCAGCTGAAGCTCCCCGAGCCGCTGCTGGACATGCGGCTCTTCCACCACCGGGGCTTCTCGGGCGCGGTCCTCGCCGACCTGCTCACCATCCTCGGCCTGTCCGGGCTCGTCTTCTTCCTCTCCCAGTTCCTGCAACTGGTCCAGGGACGCGGACCGCTGGAGGCCGGGCTCGCCGAACTGCCCGCGGCCGTCGGCGCGGTTGCCTGCGGCCTGGTCGCAGGCATGACCGCCCGCCGCTTCTCGGTCCGGTCCGTGGTCTCCGCCGGACTGGCGGCGGTCGGCGTCGCACTCGCCGCCGTCACCTTCGTCCGCCAGGAGACCGGCTATCCGCTGATCGGTCTACTGCTGCTGGTCGTCGGCATCGGTGCGGGCTTCGCCTTCACCGTGACCTCCGACGTGATCCTCTCCAGTGTCCCGAAGGAGCACGCCGGCTCCGCGTCCGCGGTCTCCGAGACGGCGTACGAGCTCGGCGCGGCCCTGGGTATCGCTCTGCTCGGTTCCATCGTCACCGGCGTCTACCAGGACTTCGTCACGCCGAACGGCGTCCCGGCCGAGACCGCCGCGGCCGCCCACCAGTCACTGGGCGGCGCGGTCGAAGCGGCCCACGGCCTGCCGGAGGCGCAGGGAAACGCCCTGGTCTCCGCGGCGCAGGACGCGTTCGTCGACGGGCTGCACATCGCCGCGGGCGTCGGCGCTGTGGTCCTGCTGGCGACGGCCGTCGCCTCCTGGTTCCTGCTGCGCGGCCAGGCGCTGGAGGAAGAGATCGAACACCCTTAGCGGCGTCCTGGATCCCTCTTCCTACGGCCATTCGGGTTGTCCCGACATACGGAAGGGCCCGTACCGCCGAACGCGGTACAGGCCCTTCCGTATGTCCGATCAGGCGGCCTTCGCCTTCGTCGCATACATGTCGACGTACTCCTGGCCCGACAGCCGCATCACCTCGGCCATCACGGAGTCCGTCACCGCCCGCAGGACATAGCGGTCGCGGTCCATGCCTTCGTACCGGGAGAACTCCATCTGCTCGCCGAAGCGGACCGTCACCTTGCCGGGACGGGGCAGACCGGTACCACCGGGCTGCAGCTTGTCCGTGCCGATCATCGCGAACGGCACCACCGGCGCGCCCGTCATCAGCGTCAGCCGGGCGATGCCCGTACGACCGCGGTAGAGGCGGCCGTCGGGGGAGCGGGTGCCCTCCGGGTAGATGGCGAACGCCTTGCCCTCGTCCAGCACCCGACGGCCCGTCATCAGCGCCGCGACACCGCCGCGTCCGCCGTCCCGGTCCACCGGGATCATGCCGCAGCCGGTGAAGAACCAGGCCATCAGCCGGCCCTTGAGGCCCTTGCCCGTCACGTACTCGTCCTTGCCGATGTAGAACACCGGCCGTTCGCAGCAGATCGGCATGATCATCGAGTCGATGAACGTCAGATGGTTGCCCGCGAGGATCACCGGACCGTCGCCGGGAATGTTCTCCACGCCCTCCACCTGGGGGCGGAACATCAGGCGCAAGATCGGTCCGAGCACTGCCTTGATGAGTGCGTGTCGGGACAACGGTTCCTCCGGTGTAGTGGCCGGCCGTCCGAGGCGCGGGATCGTGGCGGTCCATGCAGGTGAGGACGATACTCGCGGGCACTCGCTGATCGCACATCGGGTTCATCGAGTCGACACGCAGTGTTGATGTGTGTTTCCGCCATGTTCGTCCAGGAGCTGCCGTCCCGACGGCGTGGCTGCCTACGATCGGGCCTCGCTCGACGGTGCCACACATCACATGCGAGGGAGCATTCATGACAGAGCGTGCGCAGGCGAACCCCGGTCGCCGGACCGTCCTGGGAGCGGGAGCGGCCGTACTCGGCGCGGTCGCGCTCGGACTTCCCGGCACGGCGGACGCCGCCGAACGGTCCGGTGGCCACGGCGGCGACCACGACAGCCGGCTGGACCTTCCCGTGCCGACCGTCATCGGCCACCGCGGCACGAGCGGCTACCGACCCGAGCACACCCTCGGCTCGTACCAGCTGGCCCTCGACATGGGCGCGCACATCATCGAGCAGGACCTGGTCCCCACCAAGGACGGCCATCTCGTCTGCCGCCACGAGAACGACATCACCGCCACCACCGATGTTTCGGCCCACCCCGAGTTCGCCGGCCGCAGGACCACCAAGAAGGTCGACGGGGTCTCCCTGACCGGCTGGTTCACCGAGGACTTCACCCTCGCCGAGCTGAAGACGCTGCGCGCCAAGGAGCGCATACCGGGCAACCGTCAGAAGAACACCCTCTACGACGGCCGCTGGGAGGTCCCCACCTTCGAAGAGGTGCTCCAGTGGGCCGACCGAGAGGGCCGCAGGCGCGGCAAGCAGATCTGGCTGTACGTCGAGACCAAGCACCCCACCTACTTCCGCGACCTCGGGCTCGGCCTGGAGGAGCCGCTCGCCAAGCTGCTGCGCCGCTACAACCGCCACCGCGCGCAGTCGCCGCTGATCCTCCAGTCCTTCGAACCCAGCAGCATCCAGCGGCTGTCGAAGCTTGCCGCCTCCCCGAGCGTCGTCCTGCTCTCCGGCGCCGGATCGCGGCCCTGGGACTTCGTCGCGACCGGCGACCCGCGCACGGTCGACGACCTCGTGACCCCCGCGGGGCTGAAGTGGATCGCGTCCTTCGCGCAGGGCATCGGCCCCACGCTGGACCTGATCATTCCCAAGGACGCGTCGGGCCGGCTCACCACGCCGACCTCCCTCGTGCAGGACGCGCACGAGGAGGGCCTGATCCTGCACCCGTACACGATGCGCAACGAGAACTCCTTCCTGCCCGCCGACTTCCGTCGTGGCACCGACCCCAACGCGTACGGCGACGCCTTCGGCGCGTTCCGGACGTACTTCGCGACCGGTATCGACGGGATCTTCTCCGACAACCCGGACACCGCTCTGCTCGCCGCCGAGGACTTCACGAAGAACTGACACATCGCCCCGCGTCAGCACCCGGCCGGGCCATGCCCCGGTCGGGTGATGCGCCCCGCGGACGGCAACCGCCCGTCCGCGGGGCGCGTCGCGTGAGGCATGACGCTTCCCGCAGACGCCCCCGCCGCCGTCGTGCGCGCCCTGTACCCCCTCGTCAGCGCCGAGGCGACGGCCGAGGCCGGCTGCGCGGCAGCGGGCGCGGCCGTCGAAGCCGCCGATCTCGAACAGACCGTCTGGCTGCGGCTGCTGGAACTGCTCGCGGACCGGACACCGCCGGCCGACCCGGCCCGCTGGGTCCGCGACACCGTACGGGAGGAGGCACGCCGCGCCCGCCGTACCGCGCGGCGCGAACGTCCGTACACCGATGGGACCGTCCCGGATCCGGCCGACTGCCCCGAGCGGTCCGCGGTCGGCGCCGACGAACGCCGCGCGCTGCACGCCGCGGTGGAGCGGCTGCCCGGACGGTGCGCGAGCCTGCTGGCGGCGATGCTCGCCCCGAGCGATTCCACGTACAAGGAAATCGCAGGGAAGTTGGGTATGTCACAAGGCAGTTTGGGGCCGATCCGTTCCCGATGCCTTGGATGTCTGCGCAGAATGCTCGCGGCGGAGGTTGTCGTTCCTGAACTGCGGGGATAGGAGCAGGGGACAACCGGTGGACCAGGTGAGCGGGAGGCATGCACACATGGGCATGAGTGTGATCATCTCGGCGGCGACCGCGGAGGACGCCGAACAGATACTGAAGCTCCAGTACCTCTGTTTTCAGAGCGAGGCGGAGCTCTACGGGAATTACCGTATCGACCCGCTGGTGCAGTCCCTCGACTCGGTCCGTGACGAAGTGACCGCGAACCTGGTGTTCGTGGCACGGCTCGGTGACGAAGTCGTCGGCTCGGTACGCGGATCCACCGATCCGGACGGCACCGGAGAGATAGGGAAACTCTGTGTGCACCCCCGGCTCCAGGGGCACGGGCTCGGCGCCCGGCTGCTGAACGCCGCGGAGTCCGCACTCGCAGATCAGCGGTCGGCCACCCGGTTCCGGCTGCACACCGGGCACCGCAGCGAGACCAATCTGCGGCTCTACCGGCGAGCGGGTTACGCCCCTGTGGGCAGCGCCACCGGTCAGGACGGTGTCCGGCTGATCCTTCTGGAGAAGGACGTCGCCGAACAGGCCTACGTCGCCAGGGCCTAGCAGGGTTACGCGTTCTTCGCGCGACGCAGCCAGATCATCCCGGTGACCGGCAGGATCACCGGGATGAACAGGTAGTCCCTGCCGAGATACGACCAGACGGTGGCGTCAGCGAAGGCGGACGGCTCGACCAGCGTCCACGTACCGACGATCAGTACGCCCACGAGCTCGGCGGCGCAGCACACCAGCGCCGTCCTGCGCGCCTTCTCGCCGCCGCGCACCAGCGAGTACGTGATGAAGCCGTACACCAGCGCGGCGACGGCCGACAGCACATAGGCGAGCGGCGCCCTGCCGAAGCCCAGGATCATCTGGACGATCGCGCGGGAGGCGGCGGCCACGGTGAACACCCCGTAGAACCAGACCAGTACGCGGCCCGGTCCGGTGCCCAGCTGGAAGCCGGTCTTCTCGCCGGCGGCTCGGCGATCGGTGTCGGTCACGTCAGCTTCCCCAGATGTCGTAGAGCCGTACTTGCAGGACGGCCAGTACGACCGCGCCCGCGGCCACCGTCACCGAACCCCACCGGGTCCGCTCGGTCAGCGACAGGAAACCCGCTGCGGGCACGGCCGCGAAGGCGCCGATCAGATAACAGATGAAGATCGTCATGCCCTGCTCCGGCCGCTCGCCCCGGGCCAGCAGCACGATTCCCACCACCAACTGGGCCAGCGCCAGCAGCGACACCACGGCCATTCCGATGAAGTGCCAGTCCTTGGTCGGCTGGTCCCGGTAGGCGGCGAAACCGCACCAGGCGGCGAGGGCGAGCGCGGCCACGGCGACCGCGACCGTCAGGGCGACAAGCATGAGGCGAGGGTATTACGGACCGGACGGCGTCCCGCGTGCGCCCCCGCGCCCGGGCCGGACGGTGCGGATGCGCGTGCAGATCCGCGCCCGGCCACTGCTTCCGACGGCAGCGGCCAAGGCCGTGGCCTTGGCCACAGCGCACGGCGGGTGCGGGCCGCTCGACGACGGGTCCCCACTGCCCCGTCGCCGTATCGTCGCAGGTCACGGACGGTGTCACCGGGAATGCGGCCGTCCGGCGGGCCGTCCACGGCCTGACCGGAAGTGTCCGCTATTCGGACACCTGGGCTCGGTGGAACCTGACGTCTGTTTTACTTGCGCCATGACCACGACGAGCAGCCGCATCCTTGCGACCGAGGCGATCACCACGCCCGGTGCTCGTTGTATGTGTCGAATGCGCGCCTTCTGAGGGCCCCCGCCTGAGCCTCGCGCCCCGAAGCGAGACCGAGCCCCTGCCGTCCGCACCCAGCGGAACGAGCCTGCCCCCGCATGCGCTGCCCCCGGTCACCCGCGGTCCGCAGCCCTGCCGAGACCCACGGGCCCGAACATCCGAGTCCGAACAGTCTCATCAGACGAACGCCCCGTGCCCGGCGGACACCGCGCCGTGCACTCGACAGTGACGGAAACCCTGTGATCACCACTACGGGCCTCACGAAGGTCTACCAGTCGCGCGGCCGTGAGGTCACCGCTCTGGACGGCGTCGACCTGCACGTCCGCGAGGGCGAGGTGTACGGCGTCATCGGACAGAGCGGCGCCGGCAAATCCTCTCTGATCCGCTGCATCAACCTGCTCGAACGCCCCACCTCCGGCACCGTGACCGTGGCCGGCCAGGACCTCACCGCCCTCGCGGGCCGGGGCCGCCGGGCCGGCAAGGGGCTGCGCGAGGCACGCAGCCGCATCGGCATGGTCTTCCAGCACTTCAACCTGCTGGCCTCGCGCAACGTCCAGGACAACATCGAGCTGCCGCTCGAGATCCTCGGCGTCCAGGGCCGGGAGCGCACCCGCAAGGCCCTCGAACTCCTCGACCTGGTCGGCCTCGCCGACAAGGCGAAGGCGTACCCCGGCCAGCTCTCCGGCGGTCAGAAGCAGCGCGTCGGCATCGCCCGCGCCCTCGCCGGGGATCCCAAGGTGCTGCTCTCCGACGAGGCGACCTCCGCCCTCGACCCCGAGACGACCCGCTCCGTCCTGCAGTTGCTGCGCGACCTCAACCAGCAGCTCGGCCTGACCGTCCTGCTGATCACGCACGAGATGGACGTCGTCAAGACGATCTGCGACTCGGCCGCGCTCATGCAGAAGGGACGCATCGTCGAGTCCGGCACTGTCGGCGAACTGCTCGCCACCCCCGGCTCCGAACTGGCCCACGAGCTGTTCCCGGTCGGGGGTACGGCCTCCGGCCCCGACCGCACGGTCGTCGACGTCACCTTCCACGGCGAGGCGGCGTCCCAGCCGGTGATCTCCCAGCTCTCCCGTACGTACAACATCGACATCTCGATCCTGGGCGCCGCGATGGACACCGTCGGCGGCAACCAGATCGGCCGGATGCGGATCGAGCTGCCCGGCCGCTTCGAGGAGAACGTCGTACCCATCGGCTTCCTGCGCGAGCAGGGCCTGCAGGCCGAGGTCGTGGACACGGCCGCCGCCGACATCCCCGTACAGACTCCCGCCCCGCTCACCCAGACCCCGCTCGCCAAGGAGGTGGCCAAGTGACCTGGTCCGAAATGCAGCCGCTGCTGTCCCAGGGAACCGTCGACACCCTCTACATGGTGCTGTGGTCCGCGCTCGTCACCGTCCTCGTCGGACTGCCCCTCGGCGTGCTGCTGGTCCTCACCGACAAGGGCGGACTGCTCCGGAACACCGTGGTGAACAAGGTCATCGGCGTGATCGTGAACATCGGCCGCTCGCTGCCGTTCATCATCCTTCTGATCGCCCTGATCCCCTTCACCACCTGGGTCGTCGGCACCTTCATCGGCCCGACCGCGATGATCGTGCCGCTCGCCGTCGGCGCCATCCCGTTCTTCGCCCGGCTCGTCGAGACATCGATCCGCGAGGTCGACCACGGGCTCGTCGAGGCCGTCCAGTCGATGGGCGGATCCATCCCGACGATCGTCCGCAAGGTCCTGCTGCCGCAGGCCCTGCCGTCGCTCGTCTCCGGGATCACCACCACCGTCATCGTGCTCATCGGGTACTCCGCGATGGCCGGCGCGGTCGGTGGCGAAGGACTCGGCTCCAAGGCCGTCACCTACGGATTCCAGCGCTTCGACAACCGGTTCATGCTCATCACCGTCGCGCTGCTCATCGTCATCGTGACCGCGATCCAGCTGATCGGCGACATCGCCGTACGCCTGCTGGCCCGCCGGGGCCGCACCGAATCCTGAGACTTTCTCTCCGCTCACAAGCCCGAACTCCTTGTCCGGGCGCACCACCCTCACCACCAGAAAGAGGCACTTTTCGTGCGTAAGAACATCAAGATCACCGCAGCTGCCGCCGCCACCGCCGCCCTCGCCTTCGGCCTCACCGCCTGCGGTACGTCGTCCGACCCGGCGTCCAAGAGCGAGACCGGCGCGAAGGCCGACACCTCCAAGGCGCTCGTCGTCGCCGCGTCCCCGACGCCGCACGCCGACATCCTGAACTTTGTCAAGAAGAACCTGGCGGCCAAGGCGGGCCTCAAGCTCGAGGTCAAGGAGTTCACGGACTACGTCCTGCCGAACACCGCCACCGAGAACGGCCAGGTCGACGCCAACTTCTTCCAGCACCAGCCGTACCTCGACGACTTCAACAAGAAGAACAACACCCACATCGTCGCGGTCGCCAATGTGCACCTGGAGCCGCTCGGCCTCTACTCCAACAAGGTCAAGGACCTCAAGGGCATCAAGGCCGGCCAGACCATCGCCGTCCCGAACGACACGACCAACGAGGGCCGCGCCCTCCAGCTCCTCGCCGCGAACGGCCTGATCACCGTCAAGGACGGCGTCGGCACCAACGCCAAGATCAGCGACATCACGGACAAGAAGGGCCTGAAGTTCAAGGAGCTGGAGGCCGCAACCGTCCCCCGCGCCCTGAACGATGTCGACGCCGCCGTCATCAACGGCAACTACGCCATCGAGGCCAAGCTCAAGCCCTCCAAGGACGCCCTCGTGCTGGAGAAGGCGGACGGCAACCCGTACGCCAACATCCTCGCCGTGAAGCAGGGCGACGAGAAGGACCCCCGCGTCCAGAAGCTCGTGAAGCTCCTCCACTCCGACGAGGTCAAGAAGTTCATCGAGGACACCTACCAGGGCGCGGTCATCCCCGCCTTCGGTGGACTCGGCAACTCCTGACATCCGTACCGCATCCGCGTGGCCGAGCCCCGCGCACCCCAAGAATCCGCCACCGGGGTGCGCGGGGCTCCGCCGTGCGGACCCGGCCATGCGCAAGGTCCGTCCCATGCTGCATGCTGTGCCTTTACACGGTCTTCGGCATGGAGCTGCGCATGACTTCCACCTTTCCGTCCATCTCCATCAGCACGGATCGGTTGGTGCTGCGCCCCTTCGACATGTCCGACGTTCCCGCGTACGTCGAGATGATGAACGACGAACTCGTCACCGCCTGGACCGAGGCACCCCACCCCTACACCCAGGTCGACGCCGAACGCTGGGTCCGCAGGATCGCTCCTGCACAGCGAACGGGCGGCGACGGCATCGTCTTCGCCGTCACCGAATTCCTCACCCAGCGCCTCGTCGGTTCGGTTCGGCTGCGGAACACCGACTGGCGCACCCTCGCCACCGAGGCCGCCTACATCACGGCCCCCTGGGCCCGCGGCGAGGGATACGCCACCGAGTCCGTCCTCGCCGTCGCCCAGTGGCTCTTCCGCGACCAGGGCTTCGAACGCATCGAACTGCGCACCGCCGCCGACAACACCGCCTCCCAGCAGGTCGCCCAGAAGCTCGGCTGCATCAGCGAGGGCGTCCTGCGCAACGCCCGGATAGCGCGCACTCAGACCGAGGACGGCGGCTGGATCGACATCAGGACCGACCTGATCGTCTGGGGCCTGCTCCCCGAGGACCTCGACGGAGTCGCCGAGCAGCTGGCCGACGCGGGCGGCTACGACACGTACAGCGACTGGAACTGACGCAGGGGACCACACCGGTACGGACCGGTCGGAGACCGGATAGTCTCACCCTGCCCGCCCTCTCGTGGGCGGTTTACGTGCGACGATTCCAGGAGACTGACGACAGATGGCCGACCGGGTCACGGTGATCGGCTGGGACGGCTCGCCACTGACCGCGGTGGCCACGGCCGCGCTCTCGGCCGCCACCCTCGTCGCGGGCGCCGCCCACCACCTCGCTCTCCCCGAAGTCCCGGCAGCAGCCGAACGGATCCGCCTCGGCTCCATCGACCTGGCCGCCCGCAGGATCGCCGGCCACCGCGGCACCGCCGTGGTCCTCGCCGACGGCGACCCCGGCTTCTTCGGGGTCGTACGCAACCTCCGCGCACCCGAACACGGCCTGGAAGTCGAAGTCGTGCCCGCCGTGTCGGCCGTGGCCACCGCGTTCGCCCGCGCCGGAATGCCCTGGGAGGACGCCCAGATCGTCGTCGCCCACCCCCGCACCCTGCGCCGCGCCGTCAACGTCTGCCGCGCCCACCACAAGGTCGCCGTCCTCACCTCGCCCGGCGCGGGACCCGCCGAACTCGCCCTGCTCCTCGACGGCGTCCACCGCACCTTCGTCATCTGCGAGGAACTCGGCACCGCACGCGAACAGGTCACCGTCCTCACCTCCGACAAGGCCGCCGACCACGTCTGGCGCGACCCCAACGTGGTGATCGTCATCGGCGGCGGACCCGAACAGCAGACCACCGGTGCCTGGATCTCGGGCCGCCACCCGCACGGCGTACGGGGCTGGGCGCTGCCCTCCGACGCCTACCCGGACAGCGCCACCGACCCCGAGGGCGAGTCCCCGGGGCTGCGCGCCGCCCAACTCGCCCGCCTCGGCCCGCGTGGGGGCGACCTCGTCTGGGACATCGGCTCCGGCAGCGGCGCCCTCTCCGTGGAGGCGGCGCGGTTCGGTGCGGCGGTCCTGGCGGTCGACAGCGACCCGGACGCCTGCGCCCGAACGGCCGCCGCTGCCCGCACCTTCGGTGTACAGCTCCAGGTCGTCCACGGCCGCGCACCCCATGTGCTGGAACGGTTGCCCGAGCCGGATGTCGTACGGATCGGGGGCGGCGGCGTCCCCGTCGTCACCGCCGTCGCCGACCGCCGGCCCGAACGGATCGTCACCCACGCCTCGACCCGCGACGAGGCCGAAGCACTCGGCGCCGCACTCACCGGGAACGGCTACACGGTCGAGTGCGCACTCCTCCAGTCCGTCGAACTCGACACGTCCGCATGGGTGGAGCGCGAACGCGCGGTCGTGTTTCTGCTCTCGGCAGTGCGATCGGACCTCGCCCCGTGACCCGGTCGGCGCACTGCGCGAGGTAGGCTGGCCGATCGTTGCACCGCACCTGGACGTTCGTCGGTTCGTTCGTCAATGTCCGGAAATGGGGACCGTTTTGGGCCTCGTTGTGGTACGGCAAACCCCGGGGGACGCGCAACGTGGCGCAGCCCACAGCGAGCCGTGGCAGAACTACCTGTCGCGGCGGCGAACGGCCGCGAGAATGATGTACGTCCGCGTCCGATTCGTGCCGCGCGGCGAGCCCGCTCGTTCTTCATGACGAGCACCGGCGTGCCGTGTTCGGGCGTCCCGGGCGAAGGGCCGAAGGAGCACTGACGATGGGCGAGGGGTACGCATGAGTGGCACCGGCCAGATCCCGGGCGAGGGACTGCCGGAGAACGCAGGCATGGTGGAGCAACCGGGCATCCCCGCCCCGGGTGCGTACACCTTCCTCGACCCCTCCGAGCATGTGTCCGAGGACGACGACCTTCTGCTGATGCCGAGCCCGCAGGGCGCCTGGAGCGACCAGCAGGTGGCCCCGGTCCCCGGTCAGCCGACGGACGGCGGAGCCGTGCAGGTGCAGGCACCCGTGACCGAGCAGGCCGCCTACCAGGCGCAGCCGCAGGGCCGGCCCGCCATGCAGGCCGCACAGGCCCAGGGACCCGTGCAGGTCCAGGCGCCGGACCCGGCGGTGTACGCCGTGCAGCAGGCGGTGGCCGGAGCGATGACCGAGACCGGGCAGGGCACGCACGAGTCCGGCGGCCGCGACTCGGGTGCCGTCGACCTCAATGGCGTACGTATGCCGGCCCAGGCCCCCGCTCCCGCACAGGCTGCGGTGGCGCAGACCGCCTCCCCCGTACGCCGACCGCTGCACCGCGGACCGGCCTCGGGCGAGTCGACCCCGTCGTACGGCGGGACGCCGACCGGCGGAGTGGTCCGTTCGCTCTCCGACCGAGGACCCGCGGGCGCGCCGCAGCCACCGATGCCCGCACGGCAGGCGGGACCGCCCACCACCGGTCCCGAGTACTTCGACCAGCCGGGTACCGAAGCGGCTGTGCTGCCGGGCCCGCAGCTCGGCGAGATCCCGCCGCAGGGCGGGAGCCCGTGGGCGGCCCATGCGCCGGAGCAGGTCGCGGCGCCCGTGGCTGCGGAACCCTTCGCAGAAACGGTCGTTCCGGAGTTCGTCGAGCCCGCCCTCGTGGCCGAACCGGCCGCAGAGCCGGTCGCCGTGCCGGCTGCGGCCGAGGTTCCGTTCGAGCCGTCCGCGGAGGCCGCCGCTCCGGCGGAGACGCCGGTGGAAGCAGCGCCCGCAGGCCAGTTCGTTCCGGTGGAGGGGTCGGTGCCGACCACCCCGCATCTGGCCCCGACGCCGGTCGCGGAGCCGGTCGTGGCATCCGAGCCCGCGCCCGAACCCCAGCCCGAGCGTGTGGCGATCGCCGTCGAGCCCGTACCCGCCCCGGTCATCGAGACCGCCGAGACCGTCCCTCCGGTCGAGGCGGTCGAAGCACCAGCCCCCGAGCCGGTCGCCGTCCAGGAGCCGGTCGCGGCCCCCGAGCCGGTCGCCGTCCAGGAGCCGGTCGCGGCCCCTGAGCCGGTCGCCGTCCAGGAGCCGGTCGCGGCCCCCGAGCCGGTCACCGCTCCGGAGGAGTCCGCCCCCGTCCCCGCACCCGTCCTCGTGGCCGAGGCTGCGTCCGAGACGGTGACGGCCCCCGAACCGGAGCCCGAAACCGGCCCCGAGGTCATCGAGACCCCGGACCTCACGGCCCCCGTGGCCGACGCGGCCCCCGCAGTTGCCACCGAGCCCGCAGAGGTCTCCGGGCACACGGAGCCGGCCGACACCGAGCCCGTTGCGGACGAGCAGCCCGTCGAACCGGTCCAGGCCACTGCCGCGGAGGAGACCGAGGCCGCGGAGGCCGCGGCGGAGACCGAGGCTCCCGCCTCCGCACCCGCCCCCGGCTACGACGACGCCGAGCGCGAAGCCGTGCTCCGGGTGATGCGCGAACGCCGCGACATCCGCAACGGCTTCCGCAGCGACCCCATCCCGCACGAGGTCCTGCTCCGCGTCCTCGAAGCCGCGCACACGGCGCCCAGCGTCGGCCACTCGCAGCCCTGGGACTTCGTCGTCATCCGCTCGGCGGAGACCCGCCGCTCCATGCACGAACTGGCGCAGCGTCAGCGCGACGCCTACGCGAAGTCGCTGCCCAAGGGCCGGGCCAAGCAGTTCAAGGAACTGAAGATCGAGGCCATCCTCGAGACCCCGGTCAACATCGTCGTCACCGCCGACCCCACCCGCGGCGGCCGCCACACGCTCGGCCGGCACACCCAGCCGCAGATGGCCCCGTACTCCTCGGCGCTCGCCGTCGAGAACCTGTGGCTCGCCGCTCGCGCGGAGGGCCTCGGCGTCGGCTGGGTCAGCTTCTTCGACGAGCGTGAGATGGTCCGCGCCCTGGGCCTGCCCGAACACCTCGAAGTCGTCGCATACCTCTGTGTCGGTTACGTCGACGAGTTCCCCGAGGAGCCCGAACTGATGCAGGCGGGCTGGTCCAAGCGCCGCCCGCTGTCCTGGGTCGTCCACGAGGAGACGTACGGCCGCCGCGCCCTGCCCGGCGCGGAACCGCACGACCTGCTGCAGGAGACCATCTCCAACATTCGCCCGCTGGACGCCAAGGCACTCGGCGAGGCGTGGGAACGCCAGAAGCGGATGACCAAGCCGGCCGGTGCGCTCGGCATGCTGGAGATCATCTCCGCACAGCTCTCGGGCCTTTCCCGGATGTGCCCGCCCCCCATCCCGGAGCCCGCGGCCGTCGCGATCTTCGCCGGGGACCACGGGGTGCACGCCCAGGGCGTCACCGCGTGGCCGCAGGAGGTCACCGGCCAGATGGTCGCCAACTTCCTCGGCGGCGGCGCGGTCTGCAACGCGTTCGCGTCCCAGGTCGGTGCCGAGGTGTGCGTGGTCGACGTCGGCGTCGCCACGGAGCTGCCCGCGACACCCGGCCTGCTGCCCCGCAAGGTGCGCGCCGGCACGGCCGACTTCACCACCGGCCCCGCCCTCACCCGCGAGGAGGTCCTCTCGGCCATCGAGGTCGGCATCGAGACCGCCCGCGACCTGGTCGCGGCGGGCAACAAGGGCCTGCTCACCGGTGAGATGGGCATCGCCAACACCACGGCGTCCGCCGCACTGATCTGCGTGTACACCGGCATGGACCCGGCCGAGGTGACCGGTCGCGGCACCGGCATCAACGACGAGATGCACGCCCGCAAGGTCGACGTGGTCCGCCGGGCCCTCGAACTGCACCAGCCCGACCCTGCCGACCCGATCGGTGTACTCGCCGCGGTCGGCGGCCTGGAGCACGCCGCGATGGCAGGCTTCCTGCTCGGCGGCGCCTCGCTCCGTACGCCCGTCATCCTGGACGGCGTCAGTGCGGGCGCCGCGGCCCTGGTCGCCCGGGCGATCGCTCCCGAGGCCCTCGCCGCATGCATCGCCGGCCACCGCAGCGCCGAGCCCGGCCACGTAGCCGCGCTCAACAAGCTGGGTCTGCGCCCGCTGGTCGACCTCGACCTCCGCCTCGGCGAAGGAACGGGCGCGCTGCTGGCGCTCCCGATCGTGCAGAGCGCGGCGCGGGCGATGCACGAGGTGGCGACGTTCGACTCGGCAGGCGTCACCGAGAAGTAGCGCTCGGCCGTGCTCGGCCCGGCCGGCGCCCGAGGCGCTCGGCCGGGCCGAGCCAAGGTTTCGGGCAGGGACGGGCAAGGGACAGCTCCGTGCAGCGGTCCTCCAGCCGCCCCACCGGCCCGCCCCGCGCCCCGACGCACCCCGTATCGTGGACCCACGCCCCACAAAACCGCACGTCACAGCCGCTCCACCGCCGCAGCGGCCCGCACCCCGCATTGCCCGAGGAGCCCGCACCGCCATGGCCGAGCACGCCGATCACCCCGCGTACCCCGTCGGACTGCGCCTGAGCGGGCGCCGCGTCGTCGTCGTCGGCGGCGGCCAGGTCGCGCAGCGCCGCCTCCCCGCACTCATCGCGGCGGGTGCCGACATCACCCTCGTATCGCCGTCCGCGACTCCGTCGGTCGAGGCGATGGCCGACGCCGGTGAGATCCGCTGGGAGCGCCGCCGGTACGAGGACGGGGACCTGACCGACACCTGGTACGCACTCATCGCCTCCGACGACGCCGCCGCGAACGACGCCGCGTCCGCCGAGGCCGAGCGCACCCGCACCTGGTGCGTGCGCAGCGACAACGCCGACGTGGCCACCGCCTGGACCCCGGCCACCGGTCGCAGCGAGGGCGTGACCGTCGCCGTCCTCTCCACCGACGCCCAGGGCCGCGACCCGCGCCACTCCGCCGCCGTCCGCGACGCCATCGTCGAGGGCCTGCGCGACGGCACGCTCGCCGCCCCGCACCACCGCACCCGCCCCGCCCCCGGTGTCTCCCTGGTCGGCGGCGGCCCCGGCGACCCCGACCTGATCACCGTGCGCGGCCGTCGCCTCCTCGCCGAGGCCGATGTCGTCATCGCCGACCGGCTCGGCCCGCGCGACCTGCTCGACGAACTGCCGCCGCACGTCGAGGTGATCGACGCGGCGAAGATCCCGTACGGCCGTTTCATGGCGCAGGAGGCGATCAACCAGGCGCTGATCGAGCACGCCAGGGCGGGCAAGGCCGTCGTCCGGCTCAAGGGCGGCGACCCGTTCGTCTTCGGTCGGGGCATGGAGGAGGCGCAGGCGCTCGCCGCCGAAGGCATCCCGTGCACCGTCGTCCCCGGCATCTCCAGCTCGATCTCCGTACCCGGAGCAGCCGGGATCCCCGTCACCCACCGCGGGGTGGCGCACGAGTTCACCGTTGTCAGCGGTCATGTCGCCCCCGACGACGAGCGTTCGCTGGTCGACTGGGCGGCGCTCGCGCAGCTGCGCGGCACCCTCGTGCTGCTGATGGCCGTCGACAAGATCGGCGTCATCGCGAAGGCCCTCATCGCCCACGGCAAGTCCCCGGACACCCCGGTCGCCCTGGTCCAGGAGGGCACCACGGCATCCCAGCGCCGCGTCGACGCGACCCTCGCGACCGCCGGTGAACGGGCCGTCGCCGAAGAGGTGCGGCCCCCGGCCGTGATCGTCATCGGCGATGTCGTCGCGGTCGGTACGGACACCGCCCCGCACCCCGCCGAGTAACCAGCGGTAACGGATCTTTTTCCAAGCCGTTGGCACCACACACCGGACAAGGCAGTATCAACCTGTGGCAGATCTCATCACCGTCGACGACCCCGACGATCCTCGCCTGCGCGACTACACGGGCCTGACCGACGTCGAACTCCGGCGCAGGCGGGAGCCGGCCGAAGGACTCTTCATCGCCGAGGGCGAGAAGGTGATCAGACGCGCCCGGCACGCCGGGTACGAGATGCGCTCGATGCTGCTCTCCGCGAAGTGGGTCGATGTGATGCGCGACGTCATCGACGAGGTTCCGGCCCCGGTGTACGCGGTCAGCCCGGAGCTCGCCGAACGCGTCACCGGCTACCACGTGCACCGCGGCGCGCTCGCCTCCATGCAGCGCAAACCGCTGCCGACGGCCGACGAACTGCTGACGAAGACCCGCCGGGTCGTCGTCATGGAGTCGGTCAACGACCACACCAACATCGGCACGATGTTCGCTTCAGATCTACAAAAGACTACAAGTCAGCGCATTGCGGTGTTCGAAGATATCGTCGATCACGCCAATCTCGGGGCCGCCTTCCGTAGCGCGGCAGCCCTCGGAGTCGACGCAATCCTCCTCACTCCGCGATGCGCAGATCCCCTGTACAGGCGGGCCGTGAAGGTCTCGATGGGGGCAGTCTTCCAGGTCCCGTGGACCCGGCTGGAGTCGTGGCCGAAAGATGTTGCGCTCCTCCGGGAGGCTGGCTACATAACGGCCGCGTTCTGCCTCAGCGAGCAGTCGATCACCCTCGACGAGCTCGCCTCGCGGGACTACGAGAAGCTGGCGCTCATCTTCGGGACCGAAGGGGATGGGCTGACCACCGAAGCGCTCCTTTCTGCAGACGAACACGTCCGCATCCCGATGGAAGCCGGAGTCGACTCGTTGAACGTCGCGGCGGCCTCAGCGGTGGCCTTCTACGCCACACGGCCGAGGTCTGCCTGACCTCGGAAAGATCGCGGGGTGTTCGTGTGCCGACCCGCCCCGCGAGACCCTGAGCATGGCACGGGGGAGCCGGATGCCGGGGGTATCTCGCGAGGGTGGGGGATCAGGGAACGCCGAGGGCGACGGACTGTCCACGCAGGCCCTGGTCGCTGCCGACGAATGGGTACGCATCCCGATGGCGCACGGCGTCGACTCGCTGAACGTGGGCGCGGCCGCCGCAGTCGCGTTCTATGCGGTGGCGACGGGCCGCCCGCAGGACTGACCGGCTGCTTGCCGGCGTCTACTGCAGGGTCAGCAGGCGCTGCCCCTGGTGCTGTTCCTGCACTTCGTGCTGTTCCTGCTGTCCCGGGGCCTGTGTGGCGCCCAGCCCACGGGCCGGTCCCTGGCAACCCTGCGCCGCCGCGATCCCCAGCGCCACCAGCAGCGTCACCACGACGAAGACGACCAGACGCTGCCGCAGCAGCCGCGGGTTGGCCGGACGCCGGCCCGTCGATGTCGTACGGGTCCCGGGCCGGGTCCCCGGACGCCCCTTCGTGCCGTTCGTCCCGTTGGTGGCCTGGGGGCGCTTGCCGGAGCGCGTGGTGTTGCGCGGCGGCTGCGGCCGCGAGCCCCCCGTACGGGGCGACGTCGTGCGCGAGGGCGCCGTCTGCCGGGTCTGCGGACGGGGCGGCGGCGGGCCCGCCGCACGCCGGGTCTGCTGTTCGGTGTACGGGCCGTCGAGCCGGCCGGTCGGCCGGTCCAGCTCCTGCGCCGAGCGCTGGGCGGCCGGCCGGCTCTCATGCAGGCCCTGTGCCTCACGGGCCGCGATCTCCTTGAGGCGCATGGAGAGTTGAAGCGTGCTCGGCCGCTCCTCCGGATCCTTCGCCAGACAGGCGCTCACCAGTGGCGCCAGCGCGTCGTGCACGTCGTACAACTGCGGTTCCTCGTGCACCACGCGGTAGAGCATCACCTCGGAACTGCCGTGCCCGAAAGGCGAGTCGGCCATCGCCGCGTACGCCAGTGTGGCACCGAGCGAGAAGACGTCCGTCGCCGGTGTCACCGCCGCGCCCCGCACCTGCTCGGGCGCAAGGAATCCCGGTGAGCCCACCGCCGTGCCGACATGCGTGAGCGTGCTCGCCCCGGTCGCCCAGGCGATCCCGAAGTCGATGATCCGGGGTCCCTTGGGGGAGAGGAGGATGTTCGACGGCTTCAGGTCGCGATGGACGACACCCGCCTCGTGCACCGCCACGAGCCCCTCGGAGAGCGCCGCCCCGATCGACGCCACCTCGGCCGCCGACAGCGGACCTTCCTCGGCCACCTTGTCGTGCAGCGAGGGCCCGGGGACGTACTGTGTCGCGAACCACGGGCGGTCCGCCTCCAGATCGGCGGCCACCAGACGCGCCGTACAGCCGCCGCGGATCCGCCGCGCCGCCGACACCTCGCGCGCGAAACGCGAACGGAACTCCTGGTCCTCGGCGAGATCCGGGCGGATCACCTTGAGCGCCACCCGCTGGCCGCGCCGGTCCGAACCGAGATAGACGACACCCATGCCGCCCGCCCCGAGTCGCCGGTGCAGCCTGAACGAGCCGACGACACGCGGGTCCTCGCGCCGGAGCCGCATCATCGCCATCGTCTGCCCATCCCCGCTGCCTGGTCCGCCTGACGTGGCACAGCTTACGTACCCGTGGCCCGGCGCGCTCAGAGGCCGCGCCCTCGCCCGCCGATCGATTGTCAGTGCCGGGTGGGAAACTTGAGGAGTGGTCAGGGAGCCGCGGATCCACGCTCCCGGGCCCGTGCGAGATCTCAAAGGTCCGTCGCAGAAGGGGGATTGGATCAGTGAAGGGCGATCGTGTGGAGATAGTCGTGGACGCGGGAGACACGACGCGTACGTACGAGGTGGTGGCCACCGGAGCAGGCCGCCGGGTGGAGACAGCTGTCCGCCGAGGGGTGGTCGAAGTGAGTGAAGTCACTCGCAGCGGCACCGTCGTCCGTACCGCCCGCTTCATGGCGACCAGGGTGCTCGCCCTGGTCGAACAACCGGTCCCGAGGCAGGACGCGTCCGAGCGTCCCCTCCGGGATGACCCCAAGGCGTAGCGCAGGATCTCCACCCAGGGGAGTACACCGACCACCCACGGCTCATCCTCCGGGAGGCCCGGCATTCGGTACGCGGGCATGACGACCCAGCCTCCTCGCGTCCCTAGTGTTGAACTCAAGCGGCGGGCGTTGCACTCGTCCCCCGAGGTCAAACGCCCGCTGCTCCAACAATCAGGTCAGGAGAGGAACCATGGCGGACACGGCGACGCGGACGATGATCCGCACGCAGGGACGCAGGGCTCATGCCGCGTTCGGCGGCCGCCCGTCGTCCGGTACGCGCCACCCGCTGGTGGCGACGGCCATGGTTCTTCCTCTGGCGGCCCTGCTCGTAGTCGTCTTCGGCGGCTGGGACGCGGTGGTCACACAGGCGTCGTCCGTGGGCGTGATGCTGGGGCGCTGAGCGGCGCCCCGGGTCCGGAAGAGCGGTCCGGACCGGGACATCCGGCCAACAACCCCGTGGGGACGGGGGTGCGGCGGACGGCAGCGTTTGTCCGGTCAGCTGGGGAGCTGACCGGACATCGCGCTGTCCGGGGGCGATGCGCGGCGGCGCACCACACCGTCGCCACGCGGCTGGCGCGGCAGCGCGTACGCTCGTCGGCGTGCCCGGGGCGGACCGGGCCGCACCTGTTGCCACCGGGGGAGACCGTGACCACCGCAGTTGTCCGCGCGCTGGGCGCCCTCGCCCACGACACGGCCCACCCGCACCCGCGCACCGAGGCCCCTTGTCCTTCCTGCCCGGCACCGGCGGTGCTCGCGGACCGCGCCGACGGTACGGTCGTCCGCTCCGGCTCCGTGGTCGCGAAGGCCCACGCCCCGGACACCGACACCGCCGCCCTGGCCGCCCGCACGGCCCTGGCCTCGGCCCTCAGCGGCATCCTCCTGCCACCGGTACCCCAGCCTGCTGTCCCCGTGGTCGACGGCCGTCCGGTGACCCTGTGGCCCCACGGTGAGCCGGTCGACCCCGCGGACCCCGACGCCGCGCCCTGGGAAGAGGCCGGCGTCCTCCTGGCCCGGCTCCACCGCACCGCGCCCCCGCCCGCCCTTCCTCCCATGCGCGGACCCGCAAAAGCCGCTCTCGCCGTGGCCCGGATGTGCGCCGCCCGGCCCGGTGACCCGGCCACCGCCCCCGTACGCGAAGCATGGCGGCGCCTGCCGGCCTGGGCCCGTGACGAAGCCCCCGCACCCCCGCACCGCTCGGACTTCATCTGCCACGGCGATCTCCACCTCGGCCAGCTCGTCCGCCACCCCGCGGCGCACGGCCGCTGGCTGCTGATCGACGTCGACGACGTGGGGCTCGGTGACCCCGCGTGGGACCTCGCCCGCCCCGCCGCCTGGTACGCCGCAGGACTGCTGCCCCCCGAGGTCTGGCTGCGCTTCCTGGACGCCTACCGGGCAGCGGGCGGGCCCGCTGTGCGGGCCGACGGCGATCCCTGGCCCGAACTCGACGTCCCGGCCCGCGCCCTGACGGTTCAGGCCGCGGCACTGGCGTTCGCCAAGTCCGCGGCGGAGGGGCGAAGTCCGGATGAGGTGGAACAGACGATGATCGATGCCTGTGCCCGAATTGCGTCCCTCCTGGTCGAGTTGGCGACCGAGCACTCGTCGTAGGGTGAACCGATCGTCTCCGGGCATGCATTCCGGCGACGGCGAACCGACGGCGAGGAGCTGAGCCGACCATGCAGTGTCCCAAGTGCCACGCACAGATGCAGACCTACAACCGCAATGGCATCCAGATCGAGCAGTGCAGCGGCTGCCACGGGATATTCCTCGACTACGGCGAGCTGGAGACCCTGACCCGCATCGAGGCACAGTGGACCCAGCAGGCCCCGCCCGCGCCGCCGGCCCCCCAGGCCTACCCCGCCGCGCCGGCCCCCGTGTGGGGCGCCCCGCAGCACCACGGCGGTCACTACCGGCACAAGAGCTTCGGCCACATGCTTTTCTCGTCCTGACCCGGCCGACACCACGCCGCGGGCCCGGACGCACTGCGTCCGGGCCCGCGGCGCGTCCGGTGCACGCGCTCCATACGGTCCGGGCCCGCACGAAGTAGCCCTGCTCCGGAATGCATACCGTCGGCAACTTCCGTCAGTCGTTGAGGCGGCGGCATGGTTGGTCCTTGAAGTTCCGGCCCCTGACGTTCCTCGTCAGCCGGAAGGAAAGCCCGTGCACACCAGCGGTCGTAGGACACTCGCCGCCGTGGTCAGGCTCCGGGGCGCCGTGCCGTTCGCCCACGGCCTGTACGAACTGATCCGCAAGGCCACGCAGCTCTTCACCGGCTGACCCGGGCGGACTCGATCCGCACCGCAACCACGACAAAGCCCCGGTCGTCGAGACGACCGGGGCCTGCTGGTGCGCGATACTGGGATTGAACCAGTGACCTCTTCCGTGTCAGGGAAGCGCTCTCCCGCTGAGCTAATCGCGCAGGGTGAACCTGCGTGTACTGCGTGCGCGATACTGGGATTGAACCAGTGACCTCTTCCGTGTCAGGGAAGCGCTCTCCCGCTGAGCTAATCGCGCGGGGGGATCCTTGCGGACCAGTGGACGATACTGGGATTGAACCAGTGACCTCTTCCGTGTCAGGGAAGCGCTCTCCCGCTGAGCTAATCGTCCTTGGAGGTGGAGACGGGATTTGAACCCGTGTAGACGGCTTTGCAGGCCGTTGCCTCGCCTCTCGGCCACTCCACCAGGAGTGCAGGGGTTCGGGAAAAGATCCCCCACTTCGAGCGGACGACGAGATTCGAACTCGCGACCCTCACCTTGGCAAGGTGATGCTCTACCAACTGAGCCACGTCCGCTTGTCGTTTCCGTTTCACTTGCGTGTCCCGGCGACGTGTTGAACTCTAGCGGATTCCTGGGCCAGTACAAAAACGCGTTTGTGCAGCGTGCTGAGGTGCGCTCGCCCCGGCGCAGGTCGCCGTGCGCCGTCCTAGACTCACCCACGTGCTCGACCTCGCTCCAATGGCCCGCTTCGGCGGCCTCGTCGCGTCCGATCTGCGGGATGTGACCAGTGACCCCTCAGCCCTCGACTCGTCCGGCTTCTGGGCGGTATGCGCCGATTTCGAGGGCCGTCTCGTCTGCGCCCGCTTCGGAACCGTACGGACCGAACCGGTGCCCGCACCCGTCCCCGGAGCCTGGCGTGGGCCCGGAGTCGGCGACTGGGTCTCGTCCCTGGACCGTGCCGCGTACACCGCGGGCGTACGCCGGATCCGCGAGCACATCGCGGCGGGCGAGGTCTACCAGGCCAACCTCTGCCGGGTGGTGACCGCGGAGCTGCCGGACCCGGCCGCCGCCGACGTCGACGCCCTCACCGCGTTGCTCGCACGCGGCAACCCCGCCCCGTACGCAGGAACGATTCGGCTGCCCGCGCACGGCGTGGAGATCGCCACCGCGTCCCCCGAACTCTTCCTGAGCCGGGACGGACGGACCATCGAGTCCGGACCGATCAAGGGCACCGGCCGCACCGAGGCGGATCTGCTGGAGAAGGACCACGCCGAGAACGTGATGATCGTCGACCTGGTCCGCAACGACCTGGGCCGGGTCTGCGCCACCGGATCGGTCACCGTCCCCGACCTCTGCGTGGTGGAGAAGCACCCCGGGCTCGTCCACCTCGTCTCCACCGTGCGCGGCCGCCTCGCCGACGGCGCCGGCTGGCCCGAGCTGCTCGCCGCCGCGTTCCCGCCCGGCTCCGTCACCGGTGCACCCAAATCCAGCGCACTCCGCATCATCGAGTCCCTGGAGACCGCACCCCGGGGTCCGTACTGCGGCGGCATCGGCTGGGTCGACGCCGACCGGGCCACCGCCGGTCTCGCCGTCGGCATACGGACTTTCTGGATCGACCGGACCGGAGTGGCCCCGGTCCTCAGGTTCGGCACCGGCGCCGGGATCACCTGGGGCTCCGATCCGGAGCGCGAATGGGACGAGACCGAGCTCAAGGCCGCCCGGCTGCTCGCTGTAGCGTCGGGCGCCCACCAAGAAACTGGCCGGTGACGCCTTGTGACTGGGTCATGCCGCTGTGGCGGCATCCCTGGGTGTCCCGATCTTACGAATGACCGCGATCAACCCACGAAGAAAGGTATGGACCGCATGATGTGGATGTGGGTCAACGGCGAACTGTGTGACGCCGCCGACGCCCGGGTGTCCGTACTCGACCACGGACTGACCGTCGGGGACGGGATCTTCGAGACCGTCAGGACCACCGAGGGCCGCCCCTTCGCCCTCACCAGGCACCTCGACCGGCTGACCCGATCGGCCCACGGGCTCGGGTTGCCCGACCCCGACCTCGACGAGGTGCGCCGGGCCTGCGCCGCCGTCATCGAGGCCAACCCGATGGAACTCGGCCGGCTCCGCATCACGTACACCGGCGGCCTCTCCCCGCTCGGCTCCGACCGCGGCAACGACGGGCCGAGCCTGGTCGTCGCGCTCGGGGAGGTCGAGCGCCGCCCCGACACCACCGCCGTGATCACCGTCCCGTGGACCCGCAACGAACGCGGCGCACTGGCCGGGCTCAAGACCACCTCGTACGCCGAGAACGTCGTCGCCCTCGCCCGCGCCCATGAGCAGGGCGCATCCGAGGCGCTCTTCGCCAACACCGTCGGACAGCTCTGCGAAGGCACCGGGTCGAATGTCTTCGTCGTCCTCGACGGACAGCTCCACACCCCGCCGGTCGCCTCCGGCTGCCTCGCCGGGATTACCCGCGCTCTGGCCGTCGAATGGTCCGGGGCGCTGGAGACCGAGCTGCCCCTGGACGTCCTGGAGCATGCCGAGGAGATCTTCCTGACCTCCACCCTCCGGGACGTCCAGGCCGTCCACCGGGTCGACGGTCGCGAGCTGCCCGGCGGACCCGGGCCGGTGACGGCCAAGGCCATGCGGGTCTTCGAGGAGCGTGCCGCGAACGACCTCGACCCGTGAGCCGGCCCCATGACCCGGCCCGGGCCGTACAACGGTCCCGAGCCGCGGACACCGTCCCGGGCCGTGGAACGGAACAGGTCCGCAAAACCGGGTGACGGGCGGCGGCGCAGCGGATAGAACACCGGTGATGACCACGACCCTCCGGCCGACCGGGCCGATCCAGCAAGGCGCCGACGGCGCGAGGAAGCGCGCGTACGACGTGTGCGACAACGGGCGGCCCGTCGGGGCCGTCGAGATCGGCACCGAGCCCGGGTCCGGGGGGACGACAGGGACCGTCCGCGGCCTGCGGATCGACGAACCGAACCGCAGGCGCGGCCGCGGCACCATCGCCGGGCTCGCCGCCGAGGAAGTGCTGCGCGGCTGGGGCTGTTCCCGGCTGACTGTGGAGGTCGAGCCGGACAACACGGCCGGACTGCGCCTGGCTGCTGCGCTCGGCTACACCGAGCGCAGCAGGAACATGGTCAAGGACCTGCCGCGGACCCCGCTCGTCCTGCCGGACGGGGTCGCCGGACGTCCGATGACCGAGGACGAGTTCGCGCGGTGGGAGAGCACGGCCGTCGCCGGGTACGCGGAAACCTTTGTCGCGCGCGGCGTTCCGGCGGACGAGGCTCTGCGCACAGCCGAGACCTCCCACCGGACACATCTGCCGGACGGTCTCGCCACGGAGGGCACGTACATTCATGTCCTCGTCGATGGCGACGGCCGGACCGTGGGGCATGTCTGGGTGGCACGGTACGAGATGCACCCGGGAACGGTGGTCGGGTACGTCTTCGACGTCGAGGTGCTCGAAGAGTTCCGCGGCCGGGGGTACGGTCGCGCGCTGATGCTGGAGGCCGAACGCATCGCCCTGGCCGCCGGCGACGAACGGATGGGGCTGCACGTCCTCTCGGACAACACCCCGGCGGCCCGGCTCTACGAGTCGCTCGGCTACGAAACGACTCGGCACAACCTCGTCAAGCCGTTGTGACGGGCGTAGGGGCGAGCCGGGTACGCCGCGGTCAGCCCTGCGCCGCGAGGAGCCGGTCGGCGATCTCCTCGATCCGCTCGCGCAGCCCGTCCTGACTCCTGCCGCCGTCCAGCCGCTCGCCGCCGATCACATAGGTGGGGGTGCCGGTCACACCGATGGCCTTCCCCTCCGCCTGGTCGGCGTCGACGATCAGCATGTGCCGGCCGTCGATCAGAGCGGTGTCGAATTCCTCTGCATCCAGGCCGAGTTCACGCGCCACCTCGATCAGAAGCGGCTCACCGGTGCGGCCGAGCTCGTCGGTCCTGGCGAGCACGGCCTCGATGTACGGCCAGTCCTTGCCCTGCTCCGCGGCCTCCTCGGCGGCCTGGGCCGCGGCGTACGCGTGCTTGTGTTTCTCCAGCGGGAAATGCCGCAGCCGCACCTCGAGCCGGTCGCCGTACCGGGCCCGCAGGGCGTGCACATCGGTGAGGGCCCGGTGGCAGTCGGGGCACTGGAGCTCGCACCAGACGTCGAGGACGACCGGGGCTGCAGGGGTGGATTCGTTCATGGAACCAGTCTCTCAGGGCCCACGCGCGCATCCCAGTCGGCACCGGCACGGGACCCGCGCACCGCAGACCCGGTTCCGCTCGGCATCGTTCGGATCGGCACCTGGGGAGGACCCGGGCCCTGAAATGTCCCTGATGTGGACGGGGATCATGGCCGCCGCCCCGGTGGGCGGTGCAGGATGGAAGGGACGTTTCCCCGTTGCGCCTGGAGGCCCCGATGCTTGCCGAGACCATTTGCTCCGCGGTGTCCGCGGCAGGCTTGGGCATTGCCGCCGTGACCGCCTACCGGAAGCGTTTCCTCACCGCGACCCGGATTGCCGCCTACTCGCTGGTCCCGATCGGGCTGGTGCTGACCGGTGTCGTCGAGTGGGTCTCCAATATCGCCTTCAAGCCGAGCGTCTGGCTCGGCTTCGGGGTGCTCGGGGTGGCCTGGCTGCTCTTCATGATCACGCGTGCGGTCGAACACCGCGGCGTCGGCACCCGCAAGGAACGCAGGGCCGCCGCGCGGGCGGCGCACTCCGATGCCGTCGCGCCGGCGGCGTCGGTGCCCTCCCTGGGAGCCGGCGCACCGGCGGTTCAGCCACGTGCGAAGGCGAAGCCCGCTCAGCGGGCCGCCGCCCCGGGCGATGACTTCAGTGACATCGAGGCCATCCTGAAGAAGCACGGAATCTGAAACCGGACCGTCGGCAGCCATCGGCGATGAATCGATTCATGCCTGATTCTTGACGCTGTACCGGGATGGGGCCGACGTCCCGATCGGATTGAAACAATTCAGTCCACGGTGGGTGATCCATGGCGGGCGCCCCGCGCCGCGGCCCGGCACACGAGGATGTTCGGCCCGGGACCACGGAGTGCCTCGCGACGCCGTCCGTACGATGGGGCGACTTCGCGACTATCGCCCGGAGTCCGGTGAACCCGCCGACTTCGACGCCTTCCGGAAGCGCACCCTCGACGAGTCGGCCGCATACTCGCTCGACCTTCAACTCCCGTCGTACGACGCCGCTTGAGCGCCGTCGAGGTGGCCCGCGCCCACCCGTCCGTCGACCCCGACCGGATCGTCGTGCACGGCGGCAGCCAGGGCGGCGGCATTTCTCCCTCGCTCACGAGGGAGAGCACATCAGCCCTGGAACGGTCACGAGGGCGGCTCTTCGGTCCACCGGGCCGCCCAGCTGCGGATGTTGCGCGATCTCGGCTGATCCGGCCGGGGCGGGGGAGGCGCTGGAGAACCGGCCGTGAGCCCGAATATGTGACAGCGGACCGGACGCCGGAGCGAATCCCTCCGGCCCCGACGGGAGTGAACTCCCGTCACAAAGAGGCGTGTTGATCGCCAACGGGGTCCGGTCTGCGTCATGATCGTCCCGAGATGGTGGACACCTCCCCGGGCGATGCCCCCGCACCCCCTGCCGAAGAGCCGCGTGGCTGCCTCTTCGCGCTGTCCCAGCCCCCTTTGATGATCTTCCTCACGGTGGTCGGCGGCCTGCTGCTGATGGCCGCGTTGCACGATCTCTTCCTCCTGTGAGCGGGCGATGAAACGGGCGGCGAGCGGTCAGCCGGCCGCTTCCCTGCGGCGTGCCCGGTACGCGGCGACATGCAGCCGATTGCCGCAGGTGCGGCTGGAGCAGTACCTGCGGGAGCGGTTGCGGGACAGGTCCACGAACGCGTCCCGGCAGTCCGGTGCCTCGCAGCGCCGCAGTCGTTCCTGTTCGCCCGCCACCACGATGAAGGCGAGCGCCATGCCGCAGTCGGCCGCGAGGTGGTCGGCGATCGATGCGTCCGGCGCGAAGTAGTGCACATGCCACTCGTAGCCGTCGTGGTTGCTCAGCTGCGGCGTGGTGCCCGCTGAGGCCACGAGGTTGTTGACGAGACCGGCGGCGGTCTCGGCGTCCGGCGCCGCGAAGATCTCGGCGAACCGGCTCCGTACGTCGTGTACGGCCCGAAGATCCTTTTCGCCGAGTTCGGCCACGCCGCTGATGCGGTGGCGCCGGGCGAATCGGTAAAGCGCTTCGATGCCGGCGAGACCGTCGCTCGGTCCGCCGTCCGGCTGATCGGTCGCCGGTGCGGTGTTCACCAGCTCGACCACGATGTCGAGGGCGATCCGGGTGTCGTGGGGGATCAGCACGCTTTCGCTCCCTGGCCTCCGGCGGGCGGGCGCCCGCCGATGCCGGCTGACTCTACTGGCTCGGCGAGGACGCACAGTGGCCCGAGAGGGCCCCTGGGGCGGGCGAGGAGCGCATACCGGCCGACCAGGGGCCAGAGGGGGCACTCGGGGGCACTGAGGGCGCACAGGGCCCGCCCAGCGCATACGGGAGGGCTGGGGGCGCGCCCGTCATGCCCCCGGTGAAACACGCGCCGACTGAAACACGCGCCGACGCCGTCACCACAGTGGATTCCGTGATGACGGCGCTGGTGTCTGCCCTATGTGGTTGTCCGCGCGGCGCCGTCGCCCCGAGTCGGACGGCGCCGTGCAGCTCTCGACCTGGCTCAGCTCTCGGCCAGGATGTGTGAGAGCTCCGTATCGAGGTCGAAGTGGCGATGCTCGGTGCCGGGTGGAACCGCGGCGTCGGTCCGCTTCAGGAACGACTCCAGGGCCCTGGCCGGGGCCTCGAGCAGGGCTTCGCCCTCTGGGGAGCTCAGTGCGATGCAGACGACGCCCTGGCCGTGACTACGGGATGGCCAGACGCGGACGTCTCCGGTGCCGGTGGGCCTGTGCAGCCCCTCGGCAAGGAGGTCGCGGGCGAATACCCATTCGACCGTCTCCTCCGCTCCGGTGTGGAAGGTGGCGTGCACGGCATACGGATCGGCCGTGTCATACCGCAGGCCCGCGGGTACAGGCAGTGAGGACTCGCTCGACACAACGAGGCGCAGGTGCAGCTCGCAGCTGACCGTGGTGTTCATAAGCGCCAGGGCCTTTCGCTCAGTGTGCGCTCGGGGATTCGCACGTCGGCGAAATCGACATGCCACCTACGGTGGCGTTGTAAACCCCTCTGACCCTTTTGTGGTCCTTCGGGTCGCTCGCGCGGCGGTGTGTAACTTTGGGTTATGCGGCCATTCCGGTGACAAAGCCCGTTCCGGTAGGTTGGGCCCATGAATGCGGAGAGTGACGCGCGGGACGGGATCGGCGGAGCGGTGGCCCCGGCGCCCGCCGCGAGGGACATGGCGGGGAACGTGGCGCCGGACGTCACCGAGGGGGTGGTCAAGGAGAAGCGGGCGCTCGGCTCCCGGGCGCCCGGGTTCGTCAAGGCGTCCAGGACTCTGCATCTGAGCTGGCAGGTCGGCGTCTTCGTGGTCGGCCTCGCCGTGGTCGTGGGGGGCATCATCATGCTGCCCCTGCCCGGGCCCGGCTGGCTGGTGATCTTCGGCGGCATGGCGATCTGGGCGACCGAGTTCGTCTGGGCGCAGCTGGTGCTGCACTGGACGCGCCGGAAGGTCACCGAGGCCGCCCAGAAGGCGCTCGATCCGAAGGTTCGGCGGCGGAACATCATCCTCACCGTGATCGGACTCGTGATCATCGCCGTGCTGGGCGGGATCTATGTCTGGAAGTTCGGAATCACGATGCCGTGGAAGATCCACGAGTGACCCGGGGGTGGTCGGAGAGCGCCGCTGACATGGGGTAATGTTTGCGATGTGCCCGGGCGATTAGCTCAGTGGGAGAGCGCTTCGTTCACACCGAAGAGGTCACTGGTTCGAAACCAGTATCGCCCACCGGGACAGAGGGCCCGTGAGACTGCAGAGTCTCACGGGCCCTCTGCGTATCCCGCACCGACCGGGCGCCCTCCCGCCGGATTCCGCGGCGTTACGAGGCCCGTCCGTACGCCCTCGCCGGCCCACCCACCGCGGGCCCTCTGCCCCGCGACGTGAGGTTTGAGCGCTTCGACGGATTCCGTCCCAACCGTTGACGTTGCCCCTTCGATGCCTGTCCAGCAAGCGCTTTCTCAAACGATTCGATCGACCGTGGCGGCGGGTGCTGTCTGCCCGGGAGGGGTGTGTCATGAGGACTTGGCGGGGTGTCCAGGGGCTGCGTGCGGCCGGCGTCGGTGTGGCGGTTCCGGGGCTGATGGCCTCCGGCTGCGGCGGGGACGGCGGGGGAGCGGGAGCTGACGGAAAGGTCAAGATCCGCTACTTGTGGTGGGGCGGTCGGGAGCGGGCCACGCTGATCGACAAGACGATCGCGCTGTTCGACAAGAAGCATCCGAACATCAAAGGTCAAGACGGACTTCCAGGACTATGGGAATTTCTGGAAGAAGTTCAACGCCCAGGCCTCCGCGGGCAATGTGCCCGATGTCTTCCAGAACTCCGTCGCATTCCTGCGCACGTACGACGACAAGCGGGTTCTGCTCGCTCTCGATTCCCAGGCGAAGGCCGGAAATCTCAGAATGGAGAACTTCCGGGCCGGACTGGAGAAGGCGGGTGACGTCAACGGGAAACTGCTCGGTGTCCCGGTCGGCGGCAACACCTTCGCCCTTGTCCACACCAACGACACCGCGCTGTACGGACTCGCCGCCATCGAGAACCTGGCACTCGTCGGCGACCGGATGCCGGCCTGAGGCAGGTGAAGCACGCCCCGGGCCGGCCCGCCGATCATGTGTTCCCTCAGCGCATCCGGCCCAGGGCGTCCTTCAGCCGCCGCGCATCCCGCAGCCGCTGCTCGTACGTCGCCCCGACCACCAGCAGCAGCACACCCGCGAGCGCAGGCGGCAGCCAGCGCGGCAGCGCACCGACCACCTGAACCACATAGGGCGCCAGTTCGTGCAGGGCGTCCAACGCCAGCACCGCGCCGCCTAGCAGCAGCAGCGCCTGCAACCGCAGCCGGGCCCCGGCGAGCGTGAGCACCAGCGCCACCACGCCGAGCAGCAGCGGCCGCACCCACGACGGGTCGGTCCAGGCCGCGACGAGACTCGGCACCAGCGTCGCCGCAAGACCCGCCCCGTACGCCGTCCACGAGGACGCCGCCGGATCGCGGCGCCGCCGCATCACACCGGCCACCAGCGCGGGCACCGTCACCGGCAGGGAGTACGCCTCCGGAACCGACACCCCGGAAGCCGACAACCGCACCCACGTCGCCAGGACGAACAGGACCGCCGCCACGTACCCGGCCGCCGGCCGCCGCTCCGCACGCACGGCCGTACCCGCCGCCAGCACCCCGCACAGCGCGAGCACCAGCGCCAGGTACGGCCTGTCCGGCGCGGCCATCCCGACCGCCACCGCACCCGCCACGGCGCCGGTCAGCTCGACCGGCAGCGCCGACGGGCCGCCCCGCAGCCGCGCCCCGAGCAGCACCGTCAGCGTGGGGACGACCAACATGATCGGCGCGGCCCGGTACGTCGTGAGCTCCAGCGACACCCCTACGGCTCCGGCGAGCACCATCCCGCACACCACCGCCGCACACGCCAGAACTCCCTGCACCCCCCGGGCCGTCGGTGACGCCTCGGCACGCGTCCCCGCCGCGGCCGCTGCGAACAGCACCAGCAGCGTGCCGAAGACCGCATAGGTGGCGGGCTCCGCGGCCAGTGACAGCGCTCCCGCGCTCACCGCCCCGACCGCACCACACACCAGCGCCGCCGGCGCGACCGGGCCCGCCCCACGACGCAACACCCGTACCGCCCCGGCGAGAAGCGCCGCGATCAGCACCAACTGCACCACCACCGCGGCCGCGTACGGAGCGTCCAGCGCAACCGGCACCAACAGCAGCCCCGCCCACCCGGTCACCAGCGCACCGGCCCCCGCCGCACCCCGCCACGATTCGCCCGGGGAGATCACCGCACCGGCCACCCGCACCCACTGGGGCCACCAGTGGCGCGCCGCCCCCAGCAGACCGGCCACCACCAGCAGAATCACCGGCGCCGTGTACAGCTGCGACCACTGGGCGCCCTCCAGCCCCAGCGCACCGCGCGCACTGCCGTCCGGCGCACCCGACCACACCGGGGCCCGCCGCGATACCGGACCAGCCAGCGTCATGGCGGCCGCCGGCGCAGCCGTCAGCACCGCGCCCGAGACCACCGCGGCCGACGCCCACAGCACGCCCTGCCCGGCCGGACGGGGCAGCGGAGCCCGTACCGCCGCACACAGCACCAGACCGCACAGCAGATACACCGGAACCGACCAGTCCTCGGCGACCCCCGCGCGCAGCACACCACCCACAGCCGCGACCGCCGTCAGCCCGGCCACCACTCCACCGGCCACCGCGATCTCCTTCGGCGCCCGCCACACCGCGAACAGCGCGACCGCCGCCCCAGCCAGCAACAGTGCCCCCGGGGCAACGGCGGAGAGGGGCGAACCAGCCGTCACCGACTGCGCCAGCGCCACCAGCGCCCCGTAGAGCCCCGTCACGCATCCGCAGACGGACGCGGTCACCCGGACCCCAACGCCCTTGCCCCACCGGGCGATCGCAGAGTCCAGCATCGCCGTCAGCACCAGCGCCCAACCGAAGACCGAGGCCGACGCATCCGCCGACCACGCCCACAGCACCAACGTGAACTGCGCACTCACCACGGCCACCGGCAGCGGCAGACGAAGCTTGCCGAGTGCCAGACCGTACGTCGTCCACACCACGGCGAGCACTGCCGACGCGACCGCGGTGAACCCGAGACCGTCCGTGTCCGGCGCCGCCACCGCGTGCAGCGCGTACGCATCCAGCATCATCAGCACCAGAGCCAGCGCACCGAGCGACTCGGCCGTCGACGACAGACCGCGGCGCAGCAGCAGGGCGGGCGCGGCCGACGCCGCGACCGTCACCAGGGCGAGCACCGCCGAGCGGCCGCCAATCCCCAGATGACCCCAGCTGACCAGGGTGAACGCGATCGCCGCGATCGTCAGCAGCAGTCCGCCGAGACTCAGCAGCACATTCTGGGCGTTGCGTGGCGGGACCGGCGCACCGGGAGAGCCGAACGGGGCCGCGGGCCACTGCGGATACGGCTGCGCCGGTCCGGAAGGTGCCGCGGACGCCGGTCCCGGAGAAGCGGCGGGCGGCGTGGCCGCCGGCTGCAGCACACTCACCAGCCAGGCACGACGGGTCAGCAGTTGCGTCCGGCGGGCGTCCAGCCGGACCAGTTCGCGGTCGAGGAGCGCCAATTCCTCGGCGGGCGGCGGCACATGTTCCATAGCCGGGAGTGTGGCGCGGCCCACAGATCCGGACATGCGCTCGGCTACTCAGGTACGGGACTGAGTACGCGCAGACTGGAACCCATGGACTGGAGCCGCTACCGCTTTGTGAGCATCTGGGACGTATCCGCCCCGCCCGATGCCGTGTACGGAATCCTGGAACGCGCCGAGGAGTACCCGCAGTGGTGGCCGCAGGTTCGCGAGGTCACCTCGGTCGACGACACCACCGGAACCATGCGCATCCGTTCCGCCCTTCCGTACGACCTGGTCATGACCGTCCGCGCGAGCCGCCACGACCCGGCGGCCGGGATCCTCGAAGTGACCCTCGACGGCGACCTCGACGGCTGGGCCCGCTGGACCGTCACCGCGCACGGCACCGGCAGCCGTGCCACGTACGAGCAGGAGGTCGAGGTGCGGCGGCGGATCATGCGGCTGCTCGCGGTGCCCGGACGTGCGGTGTTCCGGGCGAACCACGCCCTGATGATGCGGGCGGGACGCCGCGGACTGGCGGCCCGACTCGAAGCAGTTTGAACCACCCCCACCGAGACCTGTATGGTTCAGTCCGTTCCCGGGCGATTAGCTCAGCGGGAGAGCGCTTCGTTCACACCGAAGAGGTCACTGGTTCGAAACCAGTATCGCCCACCCCGGGAGAGGCCGGTCCGTCAGCACCATCGACGGACCGGCCTCTGCGCGTCCGGAACCACTCCGGGGGCGTCCGGGATCACGCGGCGGCGGGCAGCTCAGGACACAGCGGCCAGGCCGGATCCACCGCCTCCGGCGTCCCGCTCTTCGCGAACCACGCCTGCAGACCGCGCGCCTGCGCCGCATGCCACACCGCCTGCAGCGCGTGCAGCTCCGCCGGGGACAGCCGCTCCAGCCGCGACGAAAAGCGCCGCCCCACCGCTCGTACCAGCTCCAGCGACGCCGCCGCATCGGCCGCCGCGTCATGAGCGCCGTCCAGCACCACCTCGTACAGCGCACAGAGATCGGTGAGCGTGCGCCGCCCCTTGCGGTAGCGGTCCAGGTGCTTGTCCAGAACCCGGGGATCCAGCACGCACAGCGGCGTGTTCCCCAGATAGCCGGCCAGTGACGACGCCCGGTGCCGTTTCAGCTCCCGGTCGAGCAGCGTCAGATCGAACGGTGCGTTCATCACGACGAGCGGGCGTCCCGCCGCACACTGCTCGGCCAGTGCCCGGGCTATCTCCTCCACCACGGGCGCGGGCCACCGGCCGTTGCGCTGCAGATGGTCATCGGTCAGACCGTGGATCTCGGTCGCCCCCACGGGCACCGGAACCCCCGGATTCACCAGCCAGCGGGTGACGCGCATGCGCCCGCCCGCCGCGTCCTGGACGACCAGGGCGGCCGAAACGATCCGGTCCTCCTCGACGTCCACTCCCGTTGTCTCGGTGTCAAAAGCGGCCAGCGGCCCCTCGTACCAGTGAGTCATCCCCGAACTCCTCGTGCCTGACCGGCAGATGGCGTGATTCCCCTGCCCGATTCGGTGATACCCGCGCCCTTTGCCTGATACGCCGTTTGCGGACCGCTCGCTGCGGTGACAACACAGAGGACAGGCACGGAAGTTGCCTGAGGACGCACCGACCGAACCAACCGATCGGCACAGCCCGGAAGGCATACGGAGCCATGGCGCTCGCGCAGCCCGACCCGAGCGGGCTGTTGCCCCAGCGGATCGCTCCGCTGCGCGGCACACTCGCCACCACCGCCTGCATGGAGACCCTTCAGGTGGGCTACCTGCACGCGGTCGCGGCCGCGGCGGGGTGCTCCCTGTCGCAGCCCTTTCCCGACAACGGCATCGACTGGCATGTCAGCCACGGCGCCCCCGGTCACACCGTCGACGACGAGGTGACCATCAAGGTGCAGCTCAAATGCACCTACCAGATACCGCCGCACCCACCCGGACCGACGTTCGCCTTCACGCTGGACAACGCCCACCTCGTGAAACTCGCCCGGACGCCCGTGTCGGTGCACAAGATCCTGGTCGTGATGCTCGTGCCGCGCAGCCAGGACGACTGGCTGCGCGCCGGGCACGAACGGCTCGACCTGCGGCACTGCTGCTACTGGACCAACCTGGCCGGCCACGCGGTGACAGGCCGGCACAGGACCACTGTGCGGATCCCGACCACGCGCATATTCGACGACCGCGCGCTCTGCGAGATCATGACGCGGGTCGGGGCGGGAGGGAGACCCTGATGCACCGGCCGATGGACGAGCCCGCCGACAGCACGATCCCGTCGGGCACGCGACCACACCCCAGTGAGACCGTGACCCACTGGCCCACCGCCCTGCCGCCCTCCGGGGACATCCCCGACCCCGCCCGCGTCGACCCCGCGGTCCTCGGCGCCCTGCTCGACCGGCACGGCTGGCACCGCCGCGGCGGTGCGGCCGGACGGTACAGCCGGTGGACCCCACCGGCGGCCGCGGCGCCCTCCGGCGGCACGAGCCTCCTCGTACCCGACACCACCGCTTTCCCCGACAGCGAGGACCTGCTCGGCGAAGCACTCACGGCGCTCGCCCGCAGCGCCGCTCCTTCCGCCCGCGACGTGCTGGTCTCCCTCGCCGTGCCCAGCGACGAGATCCGCTGGTGGCGCGATGTCCCCGACGGCGCCGCCGGTCCCGCGGGCGTCGCCGGAGCGGCCGGCTGGACCGCCGCGGAGCAGTTGCGCGCCGCGGCTCGGCAGATCCTGCTCGCCGGAGCGCTCGCCGTACGGGCCCGTACCGGGTTCCACGGCGCACGCCACCGCCGAAGGGCCCTTGCCGCGCTCGAAGGCATCCTCGTCGGACCCGCGCCGGGCGGCCGAGACCTCACCGCCTGTCTCCCCGTCGAAACCGGCCGGGCCGTCGCCGTACGGCTCTGCCACGCCCTGCACGCCACCCGCGAAGCCATCGACTTCCAGCGCGCCACCGGAGGCATGGAAGCCTTCGACAGCGCCGTCGAGGCGGGCGTCAGCCGGGAGCTGACCGAGGCCGTGATCGCGCTGGTCCGCGGCTCGGAGGGAACCAGGATCTCTCTCGCCTGGGCACCCGCCGCGGGAACCCCCGAAGGCTGCCCCGCCCGGCCCGAACCGGTGGAGTTCTCGCCGGGCGACCTGCCTGCCCTGCGCCGGGCGGGAGCCCGCTACCAGCAGGACGAACCCGCCGTCGCGGTCCGGATCACCGGTGCGGTCGTCCGGCTGCGCCGCTCGGGACCGCGCGGCGCGGGAATCGTGCGGCTGCGGGTGCTGGCGGGCGCCGAGGTGCCGCACGTGCGGCTGGAGCTCGACGAGGAGGCGTACCGGATCGCGGGCCACGCCCACCTCGTCGGACTGCCCATCCGGGTGGAGGGGCGACTGGAGAGCCGGGGCGGCTTCCGGCGGCTGACCCGGGCCTCGCAGGTGGTGCCCGTACAGGTCGACGAGGCGGAACGGGACCGGCTGATGAAATCGCTCCAGGAGAACGTCGACTACTTCGAGGAGGCCTGCACGGGCGAATAGCCGGAGAGAGGGGCCCGGCACGGTGACCGCAGACTGCCGGAACGAACCCTTTCGCGAAGGGGGCCGTCGGCTCGGTACGATTCTTCTTGCGTGCGCAGTGGAATATGGCGCGCACCCCCCTTCAGTCAGGAGAGACCGGTGTCAGACGTCCGTGTGATCATCCAACGCGATTCCGAGCGGGAAGAGCGCGTGGTGACGACGGGCACTACGGCTGCCGAGCTCTTCCCCGGCGAGCGCACCGTCGTCGCCGCCCGGGTTGCCGGTGAGCTGAAGGACCTCGCGTACGTCGTCGCCGACGGCGAGGTCGTCGAGCCCGTCGAGATCTCCTCCGAGGACGGCCTGAACATCCTCCGGCACTCCACCGCGCACGTCATGGCGCAGGCGGTGCAGGAGCTCTTCCCGGAGGCCAAGCTCGGCATCGGCCCGCCGGTCAAGGACGGCTTCTACTACGACTTCGACGTCGAGAAGCCGTTCACGCCCGAGGACCTCAAGGCCATCGAGAAGAAGATGCAGGAGATCCAGAAGCGGGGGCAGCGGTTCTCCCGCCGGGTCGTCACCGACGAGGCCGCCCGCGAGGAGCTGGCCGACGAGCCGTACAAGCTGGAGCTCATCGGTATCAAGGGCTCGGCCTCCTCGGAGGACGGCGCGGATGTCGAGGTGGGCGGCGGCGAGCTGACCATCTACGACAACCTCGACCCGAAGACCGGCGACCTGTGCTGGAAGGACCTCTGCCGCGGTCCGCACCTGCCGACCACCCGGAACATCCCGGCGTTCAAGCTGATGCGGAACGCCGCGGCGTACTGGCGGGGCAGCGAGAAGAACCCGATGCTCCAGCGCATCTACGGCACCGCGTGGCCCACCAAGGACGAGCTCAAGGCGCACCTGGAGTTCCTGGAGGAGGCCGCCAAGCGGGACCACCGCAAGCTAGGCAACGAGCTGGACCTCTTCTCCTTCCCCGACGAGATCGGCCCCGGCCTCGCGGTCTTCCACCCCAAGGGCGGCATCATCCGCCGGGCCATGGAGGACTACTCGCGCAGGCGGCACGAGGAGGAGGGCTACGAGTTCGTCTACTCCCCGCACGCCACCAAGGGCAAGCTCTTCGAGAAGTCCGGTCACCTGGACTGGTACGCCGAGGGCATGTACCCGCCCATGCAGCTCGACGACGGGGTGGACTACTACCTCAAGCCGATGAACTGCCCGATGCACAACCTGATCTTCGACGCGCGCGGCCGTTCGTATCGTGAACTGCCGCTGCGTCTCTTCGAGTTCGGCACGGTGTACCGGTACGAGAAGTCGGGTGTGGTGCACGGCCTGACCCGCTCGCGCGGCTTCACGCAGGACGACGCGCACATCTACTGCACCAAGGAGCAGATGGCGGAGGAGCTGGACAGGACGCTCACCTTCGTCCTGAACCTGCTGCGCGACTACGGTCTGACCGACTTCTACCTGGAGCTGTCCACCAAGGACCCGGAGAAGTTCGTCGGATCCGACGAGATCTGGGAAGAAGCGACCGAGACGCTGCGCCAGGTCGCCGAGAAGCAGGGACTGCCCCTGGTCCCGGACCCGGGTGGCGCCGCCTTCTACGGCCCGAAGATCTCGGTTCAGTGCCGGGATGCGATCGGCCGTACCTGGCAGATGTCGACCGTGCAGCTCGACTTCAACCTGCCCGAGCGCTTCGACCTGGAGTACACCGGTCCGGACGGCACCAAGCAGCGCCCGGTCATGATCCACCGCGCCCTGTTCGGTTCCATCGAGCGCTTCTTCGCGGTGCTGCTGGAGCACTACGCGGGTGCGTTCCCGGTCTGGCTGGCCCCGGTCCAGGCGGTCGGCATCCCGATCGGCGACGCGCACATCCCGTACCTGCAGGAGTTTGCGGCCGAGGCGCGGAAGAAGGGCCTGCGGGTCGAGGTGGACGCCTCCTCGGACCGGATGCAGAAGAAGATCCGCAATGCTCAGAAGGCGAAGACGCCGTTCATGCTCATTGTCGGTGACGAGGACATGAGTGCCGGAACGGTCTCGTTCCGCTACCGCGACGGGTCGCAGGAGAACGGCGTGCCGCGTGACCAGGCGCTGGCCAAGCTCGTTGATGTGGTGGAGCGTCGCGTCCAGGCGTGAGGTGTTCCCCGCCGATGCGGGGGCGATCCGGACGCGATCGGTCGGACATGGCACATGTCGACCTGCTCCCCGCGCATGCGGGGCCCGGCCCCCGGAGCACTAACCGCGCTCCGGGGGCCTCTTCTCGTCCTCCCGGGTGAACACCTGCACCAGCCACGACGAGAACGAACCCGTCACGGCCCCCAGCAGCGCCAGACCGCAGACCATCAGCCCCACCGCGACGGTCCTGCCGCCCGGCGTGACCGGCGCGACGTCCCCGTATCCGACCGTGGTGAGCGTCGCGCACGCCCACCACGCCGCGTCGCCGAACGTCCGGATCGTGGCGCCCGGAGCCACGCGCTCCTGGTCGTACACGGCGAGCGCGGCCGAGAATCCGAGCAGCAGGGCGGTCATACCGGCGTAGCTGATCACCCGGGCGTACAGGCTCAGCCGCGGCTGCTCCCGCTGCCGCTGGACCGCTGTGTAGACCCGGATCAGACGCAACGGCCTCAGCAGCGGGAGCACCAGCACCACCGTGTCCAGCCAGTGGGTACGCAGGAAGCGGAGACCCTGGCCGCTGAGCCGGATCCGTACGGCGTAGTCCGCCGCGAAGAGGAGCCAGGTGGCGACGACCAGGGGCGTGCCGAGGTCACGCCACGGCTGGGTGCGGTCGGGAACGAGGATGCGGACCGCGTACCCGAGGAGGAAGAACAGCGACGCGACGAAGAGCGGCACCTCCGTGCGCTGCTCCCAGCGCCTGAACCGGGGAGGGGTGGAGGGGTCCGAGGGCTGGTCGCTCATGGCCTCAGGATCGTCGCCCGGCGTTGGGGGCGGCCCCGGCGACACGCTCCGCAGGAGTGAAGCAATATGCTGATCTGCATGACGACTGAGCCGGAGCAGCAGATCGGAGTGGGAACGCCCGATGCGTTCCAGCGCCTGTGGACGCCCCACCGGATGGCGTACATCCAGGGTGAGAACAAGCCGACCGGCCCCGAGGCCGGCGACGGCTGTCCGTTCTGTGCGATCCCGGCGAAGTCGGACGAGGACGGGCTCGTCGTGGCGCGCGGCCAGAAAGTCTATGCCGTGCTGAACCTGTATCCGTACAACGGCGGACATCTGATGGTGGTGCCGTACCGGCATGTCGCCGACTACACGGAGCTGGACGGTCAGGAGACGCTGGAGCTGGCCGACTTCACCAAGCGGGCGATGACGGCGCTGCGGGCGGCCTCGGGGGCGCACGGTTTCAATATCGGGATGAATCAGGGAACGGTGGCGGGCGCCGGCATTGCCGCGCATCTGCATCAGCACCTGGTGCCGCGCTGGGGCGGTGACACCAACTTCATGCCGGTCGTCGGCCACACGAAGGTGCTGCCGCAGTTGCTCGCCGATACCCGGAAGATGCTGGCCGACGCCTGGCCCGCGGTCTGAGAGCCTGTCGGGTGACCTTCGATCGGAAAGCGGACGCGGTCTGGTGCGTGCGATTCCAAGGCGCTGGAAGGTCCTCGTAGCGGAGCTACTAGGGCATTTCGGCAACGCGGGAAGCGTGCGTGCCAGGGCGTGGCCGCCCGATCAGAGGTCACCCGACAGGCTCTGAGCCGAGCGGTACGAGCACGAGGCGCCCGGGATGTCCCGGGCGCCTCTTCCGTCTGCCCTACGCGTCGTACAGGTCGGCCTTCTTGGGGATCGGGTCCTGCACCAGTCCGCTGAGGATCATGGACCGGTTGTCGAAGCGCTCCGTGTCGACACCGTTCTCGTCCAGGACACGCATGGCCGCGCTGTGCACGGCACGCAGGACGGGGGTGGCGGCGCGCATCGCGTCGTCCGCCATGAAGCGGTGGCGCCACGGCTTCTCCGCCCAGGCGTGGCGCAGGCCGAACGGCTCCGGGAGGGTGATCTTGCCGCCCAGGTAGTCGAGGAGCGGCGGGTACCAGGTGAAGGGGGCGCGCAGGGCCAGGCGGACGACCTCCTTGGACTCCACCAGCGGGAGAGTGATCTTGCGGGTCTCCCAGAATCTGACGGTCTTGTTGACCGTCTTCGTCTTGGCCTCGGGCTTGCTCGTGAAGAGCGAGTGGACGGGGCCGAGGGCGTGTCCGGTGACCTCGATCCGGAGCGTCTCGTGGAGCACCGTGACGGTGATCATCATGGTGATGACCAGCTGGCCGTCCCAGAGGGTGAACTGGACACCCAGGTAGTGGCGGTCGCCGCTGCCGAACTGCTGGTGGTTGCAGATGCGCTGTATCTCGTGCGGCTTGATCTGGAAGGTGGAGACGTCCTCGCCCTCCGGACGGGAGACCGAGTCGGCGTTCTCACCGACGGGCGAGACGATCCAGTGGGTGACCGAGGGCGTGGTGAATCCGCCGGTGTGCAGCGGTCCGCGTTCCAGCTGCTTGAGCTGGTCGTGGATGACGCGTATCAGGTCCCAGCTGCGGAACTGGTGGAACTCCTTGCCGGGTTCCTTGGAGACGAGCTCCTCGGCGAGCTGCCAGCTGCCCCAGCGGGTGCCCATGCCGAGGATGCCCTTGGGGCCGGCATAGAAGACGGAGTTGGACTGCTGTTCGGCGGACAGCTTCTCCAGGCCCTGGCGCAGCGCCTCGCGGGCGGTCTCGTTGGGATTCTTCGGTACGGCCTCGGGGATCTTGGCGATGACCCCGCCGCCGGAGAGCAGCCCCTCCCAGCGGGCGCGCATGTCCTTGGCGGAGGTCTCGGCGATCCGTTTGGCGATCAGCCAGCCGATGACGGGGGCGACGATCATCGCGCGCAGGTACAGCGCGAGGAGACCGCCGACCGGCAGTTTGATCAGGAAGATCAGGGCCACGATGCCGATGACGGGGAGCAGGGCGATGCCGAGGGCGCCGAGGGCCTTGTCCTTGGTGGAGCCCAGGCCGTCGCGGAGGCGGAACGCGAGGACCCACAGGAGCAGTCCGGGCAGGAAGAGGAAGCCGAAGAGCGTGGTCACCAGGGTCAGTTTGGTGTCCCGTGCCTTGCGGAGCCGGGTCGCGGACAGGCAGTGCTCGACGACGGTCTGCGGATCGGTGCCGAAGGACTGGATGAGGGCCTTGCGGGCGCCGCCCAGCATGCGCTCCTGGACGGCGCGTGAGTATGCCTCGCCGAGATTGGGAGTGAAGTACTTGCTCTTGAAGAGCTTGGACCGGCCCTCCTCGACCTTGGACTTGTGCCACTCGCTGTCGGCCTTGAGGATTTCTTCCACCGGGCTGTCGCGGTATGCGGCGGAGGCGAGGGCGTTCGTCGCCACCGCCTGTCCGGATGCCCCCTGGAGCGGGATCTGCGCTCCGGGAGAGAAATCGAATCCGTTGTTGGCCACTGTCGCCCCCACTTGCCGCCAAGGAACCGCTCCTGCGGCTGTTTCCCAACTGCCGTGCCCGGCACACCTTCTGAGCTGGGACCACAGCGTATCGTCCGGATCGGAGCCCTGCCCGCCCTTGTGGACAAGGACGGGCAGAGCCCCCGACTACGCACTGTTTGTGGTGTTTTCCTGCTGTTCGCGGAGGCGATCGGCGAGCTGCGGGGGCATCGGTTCGTGCCGGGCGTACGACCGGTCGAATCGGCCGGTACCGTGCGACAGGGAGCGCAGGTCGATCGCGTACCGGCCGATCTCCAGCTCAGGCACCTCGGCCCGCACGAGCGTGCGCCCCGCCCCTGACTGCTCGGTGCCGACCACCCGGCCGCGCCGCCCCGACAGATCGCTCATGACCGGTCCCACGTAGTCGTCGGGGACGAGGACCTGGACCTCGGAGACAGGTTCGAGGAGCTGGATCCGGGTCTCCGCGGCCGCTTCCCGAAGGGCCAGCGCGCCCGCCGCCTGGAACGCCGCGTCGGACGAGTCCACGGAGTGGGCCTTTCCGTCCCGCAGGGTGATCCTCACGTCGACGAGGGGGTGGCCGGCCGCCACTCCGCGGGCGGCCTGGGCGCGTATCCCCTTCTCCACGGACGGGATGAACTGGCGGGGTACGGCTCCGCCGACCACCTTGTCGACGAATTCGATGCCCGAACCGGGTGGCAGCGGCTCCACCTCGATCTCGCAGATGGCGTACTGGCCGTGGCCGCCGGACTGTTTGACGTGCCGTCCGCGGCCGCTCGACGGGCCGGCGAACGTCTCGCGCAGGGAGACCTTGTGGGAGACGGCGTCGACCTGTACCCCGTACCGGTTACGCAGCCGGTCCAGTGCCACGTCCTGATGGGCCTCGCCGAGGCACCACAGAACCACCTGATGGGTGTCCTGGTTCTGTTCGAGGCGCATCGTCGGGTCCTCGGCGACGAGCCGCGCGAGCCCCTGCGAGAGCTTGTCCTCGTCCGCTTTGCTGTGGGCCTCGATGGCGAGCGGCAGCAGCGGGTCGGGCATGGACCACGGCTCCACCAGCAGTGGATCCTCCGGAGCCGAGAGGGTGTCCCCGGTCTCGGCGCCGCCCAGTTTGGCGACGCAGGCCAGGTCCCCGGCGATGCAGCTGGTCAGGGCGCGCTGCTGCTTGCCGAACGGGGCGGACAGCGCGCCGACGCGGACCTCTGCCTCGTGGAAGGGGCGGGGGTCGTGGCCGGGGTCGGTGAGTCCGTGGCCGAGGACGTGGACCGTTTCGTCGGGCCGCAGCGTGCCGGAGAAGACGCGGACCAGGGAGACACGGCCGACGTACGGGTCGGAGGCCGTCTTGACGACTTCGGCGACCAGCGGTCCGTCGGGGTCGCAGGTCGGGGCGGGGCGGAGGCCGCCGCTCGGCGTGGTGACAGCGGGAAGCGGGCGCTCCAGCGGGGTCGGGAAGCCCCCGGTGATCAGATCCAGGAGTTCGACCGTACCGATGCCCTGGCGGGCGTCCTCGCCGGCGGGCGCCGCCGTGAGGACGGGGTGGAAGGCGTCGCGGGCGACGGCGCGCTCCAGGTCGTCGATCAGGGTCTTGATGTCGATGTCCTCGCCGCCGAGGTACCGGTCCATCAGGGTCTCGTCCTCGCTTTCGGCGATGATCCCTTCGATCAGCCGGTTACGGGCGTCCTGGAGCGGTGCGTGCTGGTCGCCGGCGGGCGGGGTCTCTTTCCGTTCGCCGGAGGAGTAGTCGAAGACGCGCTGCGTGAGCAGTCCGGTGAGCCCGGTCAGCGGGGCGTGCCCGTCCGGGCCCTCGGGGCCGAGCACGGGCAGGTAGAGCGGCAGTACGGCGTCGGGGTCGTCACCCCCGAAGATCTCGCCGCAGACACGGGTCATCTCGTCGAAGGACGTGCGGGCGGTGTCGAGGTGGGTGACGACGATGGCGCGCGGCATGCCGACGGCGGCGCACTCCTCCCACACGGCGCGGGTGGTGCCCGCCACGGCGTCGGCTTCCTGGGCCGCCGAGACAACGAAAAGGGCCGCGTCCGCTGCCCGCAGACCGGCCCTGAGCTCCCCGACGAAGTCGGCGTATCCGGGGGTGTCCAACAGATTGATCTTGTACCCGCCCCATTCGACGGGGACCAGGGAGAGTTGTACGGAGCGTTGCTGGCGGTGTTCGATCTCGTCGTAGTCGGAGACCGTGCCGCCATCCTCGACCCGGCCGGCCCGGTTGACCGCTCCGGCGGTCTGCGCGAGGGCTTCGACGAGGGTGGTCTTGCCCGATCCGCTGTGGCCGACCAGCACCACGTTCCGTATGGAGGAGGGCCGGTCGGCCGTTGCTGCTCTGCCGGCGGCCCCGGTGTGTGCGTGTGCCTTGTCGCCCATGATGTGCCTCCCGGTGGGGTGCGCTGTGCGGGGAGATTGGCTGGCGCGGTGAGGGAAGAAGGAGGGCGCGGGCACGAAGAGCCGCCGCGGCGGCTGCGACGACGCCCGCGGTAATTCGAGCTTTCCACTCCGGTCGGGCTGCGTCCATACGTCGGACGCCGACGCACGAGCACGGACGCCCGGACAGTGGACGTGTCCGACTGGTGACTACGATGGGCCAGCCGGTGGCCGTAGGGGCCGCGCGGCCCACCGACCCCTCGGGAAGGCCATGCTGAACAAGTACGCGCGTGCATTTTTTACGCGTGTCCTCACACCGTTCGCCGCGCTGCTGCTCCGTCTCGGCGTGAGCCCTGACGCGGTCACGCTCATCGGTACGGCCGGAGTGATGGCAGGTGCGTTGGTCTTCTTCCCCAGGGGGGAGTTCTTCTGGGGCACGATCGTCATCACGATCTTCGTTTTCTCCGACCTCGTCGACGGCAACATGGCCCGGCAGGCCGGCATCTCGAGCCGCTGGGGCGCCTTCCTGGACTCGACCCTGGACCGGGTCGCCGACGGAGCGATCTTCGGCGGGTTCGCACTCTGGTACGCGGGCAACGGCGACGACAACGTGATGTGCGCGGTGGCGATCTTCTGCCTGGCCAGCGGCCAGGTGGTCTCCTACACGAAGGCGCGGGGCGAGTCGATCGGGCTGCCGGTCGCGGTCAACGGTCTGGTGGAGCGGGCGGAGCGGCTGGTCATCTCGCTGGTGGCGGCCGGGCTCGCCGGGCTCCACACGTTCGGTGTGCCGGGGATCGACATCCTGCTGCCGATCGCGCTGTGGATCGTCGCCGTGGGCAGCCTGGTGACGCTGGTGCAACGGGTGGTGACCGTACGCCGCGAGTCCGCGGAGGCCGACGCGGCAGCCGCGGCGGACCGGGGGAGCGAGGCGACGCAGTGAGCGGCGCCGAGCGGGAACCGAGGACCGGGCTGAAGGACCGGCTGACCGACGGGCTGTACGGGCTCGGCTGGGGCGCGGTCAAGAAGCTCCCGGAGCCGGCCGCTCAGGCGCTCTTCCGTACCCTCGCCGACCAGGCCTGGAAGCGGCGCGGCAAGAGCGTGCTGCGGCTGGAGTCGAACCTGGCCAGGGTGGTGCCGGACGCGAGCCCGGCCCGGCTCGCCGCACTGTCCAAGGCCGGGATGCGCTCGTACATGCGCTACTGGATGGAGTCGTTCCGGCTGCCCACCTGGAGCCCGGAGCGGATCAAGGCCGGCATAGACGTCGCGGACGTTCACCGGCTGACCGGGGGCCTGGACGCCGGGCACGGTGTGATCCTCGCGCTGCCGCACCTGGGGAACTGGGACCTGGCGGGAGCCTGGGTCACCACCGATCTGAAGGTGCCGTTCACCACGGTCGCCGAGCGGCTGAAGCCCGAGTCGCTGTACGACCGGTTCGTCGCCTACCGCGAGGGGCTCGGCATGGAGGTCCTGCCGCACACCGGCGGGTCGGCCTTCGGCACCCTGGCACGACGGCTGCGGGACGGCGGACTGGTCTGCCTGGTCGCCGACCGCGACCTCTCCGCCTCCGGCGTCGAGGTGCAGTTCTTCGGTGACACGGCACGGATGCCCGCCGGACCCGCGCTGCTGGCCCAGCAGACCGGTGCGCTGCTGCTGCCCGTGACGCTCCGGTACGACGCGACCCCCGTGATGAAGGCCCGGATCCACCCGGCCGTCGAGGTGCCCGAGTCAGGTACGCGCACGGAGAAGACGTCTGCGATGACGCAGGCGCTGGCCGATGCCTTCGCCGCCGGAATCGCCGAGCACCCGGAGGACTGGCACATGCTGCAGCGGCTCTGGCTCGCCGACCTCGAACCCCGTGGAGAGCAGCCATGAAGATCGGCATCGTCTGCCCGTACTCCTGGGACGTACCGGGCGGCGTCCAGTTCCACATCCGTGACCTGGCCGAACACCTGATCCGCCTGGGCCACCAGGTGTCGGTGCTGGCCCCCGCCGACGACGAGACGCCGCTGCCGCCGTACGTGGTGTCGGCGGGCCGGGCCGTGCCCGTCCCGTACAACGGCTCCGTCGCCCGGCTGAATTTCGGCTTCCTGTCCGCGGCGCGGGTGCGCCGCTGGCTGCACGACGGCACCTTCGACGTGATCCACATCCATGAGCCGACCTCGCCGTCACTCGGCCTGCTCACCTGCTGGGCCGCGCAGGGACCGATCGTCGCCACGTTCCACACCTCCAATCCGCGGTCCCGCGCGATGATCGCCGCGTACCCGATCCTGCAGCCCGCGCTGGAGAAGATCAGTGCGCGCATCGCGGTGAGCGAGTACGCGCGCCGGACCCTGGTCGAGCACCTCGGCGGCGACGCGGTCGTCATCCCGAACGGGGTCGATGTCGGCTTCTTCGACAAGGCCGAGCCCAAGGTCGAGTGGCAATCAGAGGGGGCACGAAGCTCGGTTGAGGGCGGTGGCGGGAGACGGGAGGGCGGGACGATCGGCTTCGTCGGGCGTATCGATGAGCCCCGCAAGGGCCTGCCCGTCCTGATGCGGGCGCTGCCCGCCATCCTCGCCGCACGCCCGGAGACCAGGCTGCTCGTGGCGGGGCGCGGCGACGAGGAGGAGGCGGTCGCCTCACTGCCCGAGGCGATGCGCGAGCGCGTCGAATTCCTCGGCATGGTGAGCGACGAGGACAAGGCGCGGCTGCTGCGCAGTGTCGATGTGTACGTCGCGCCGAATACGGGTGGCGAGAGCTTCGGGATCATCCTGGTCGAGGCGATGTCGGCGGGCGCGCCGGTCCTCGCCAGCGATCTGGACGCGTTCGCCCAGGTACTGGACCTGGGCGCGGCGGGCGAACTGTTCGCCAACGAGGACGCGGAGGCACTGGCGTCGGCGGCGATCCGGTTGCTCGGCGACCCGGAGCGGCGCGCGGAGCTGAGTGACCGTGGCCGGGCGCATGTGCGACGGTTCGACTGGTCGACGGTGGGGGCGGACATCCTCGCGGTGTACGAGACGGTGACGGACGGGGCCGCCTCGGTGGCGACGGACGAACGTACGGGGCTGCGGGCCCGGTTCGGGCTGGCCCGGGACTGAGAGCCTGTCGGGTGACCTTCGATCGGAAAGCGGACGCGGTCTGGTGCGTGCGATTCCAAGGCGCTGGAAGGTCCTCGGATGGGGTCTCCCCTGCTCGAACGAAGCTGAGAGCTTGGGGAAGGAGCTACTAGGGCATTTCGGCAACGCGGGAAGCGTGCGTGCCAGGGCGTGGCCGCCCGATCAGAGGTCACCCGACAGGCTCTGAGGCACGCACGGGCGGGGGCGGTTCCCACGGGGGGAGCCGCCCCCGCCCGCGTACCCGCTGTGACCCGGGGCGGCCGATGGGCAGGCCCTACCGGACCGAGCGGGTTCGGGCCGAGCCACCCCGAACAGATCGAGACGTCGCAGCGCTTCGCGGAGGAAGTCGCTCCGGTGGTACGGCGCGAGGCTCCCTCGACGCCCAGGAGGTGAGCGATCGATCAGCTCCTCCGGCAGACGGGGTTCTTCCGTCTGCTCCGACCCCCATAATGAAGGGATACATCGGATGTCTTGCGCCGGGGTCTGATCCCGTCCGAATCCAGGAGGACCGTCATGGCTGTCACCGACGAGGCGATCGAGAAGATCAAGGGAATGATCGTCTCGGGTGCGCTGCGGCCAGGCGACCGGCTGCCCAAGGAGAGCGAACTCGCGGCGGAGCTCGGGCTCTCCCGCAACTCACTGCGGGAGGCCGTCCGCGCCCTGTCGCTGATCCGCATCCTCGACGTCCGGCAGGGCGACGGCACGTACGTCACCAGTCTCGACCCGCAGCTGCTGCTGGAGGCGCTGAGCTTCGTCGTGGACTTCCACCGCGACGACACGGTGCTGGAGTTCCTGGCGGTCCGCCGGATCCTGGAGCCCGCCGCGACGGCGATGGCGGCGGCGCGGATCAGCGAGGCGCAGCTGGATGTGCTGAGCTCCCAGCTGGACGCGCTGGGCGCGCAGCCGTCGGTGGAGGAGCTGGTCGCCTGCGACCTGGAGTTCCACCGCGGCATCGTGCAGTCGTCCGGTAATTCGGTGCTCTGCTCGCTGCTCGACGGTCTCTCCGGGCCGACGACGCGGGCCCGTGTCTGGCGCGGACTGACGCAGGAGGACGCGGTCAGCCGGACGCTGCACGAGCACCGGGCGATCGTGTCGGCGCTGCGGGACCGGGATGCGGAGGCTGCGCGGGCCTGGGCGACGGTGCATGTGGCGAGCGTGGAGCAGTGGCTGAGGTCGACGCTGTGACATGCGTACGGGCCGGTGCGCGGAGGGTTCCGCGCACCGGCCCGTACGGACCACGGTTCAGTCCTGCTTCTCGCCGCTCGCGAAGCGCGAGATGACCAGGGCGACGATGATGATCGCGCCGTTGAGGAACTGGTTCCACAGCGCCGGGACGCCGCCGAGGGTCATCACATTGACCACCAGCTGCAGCGTCAGTACGCCGGTCAGCGCACCGAACAGCGTGCCACGACCGCCCTTGAGGCTGATGCCGCCGATGACCGCCGCGGCGAACACCTGGAAGATCCAGCCGTTGCCCTGCGTCGCGGCGACCGCCCCGTAGTGGCCGGTGTAGAGGATGCCCGCGAAGGCCGCCAGCAGACCGCCGATGGCAAGCACGATCCAGGTGACCCGGTCGACCCGGATGCCCGCTGCCCGCGCCGCTTCCGGGTTGCCTCCGATCGCATACAGCGAACGCCCGTGGCGCAGCCAGGCCAGCGCCGCGCCGCCCATCGCGAAGAGCACCAGGCAGATCCAGACCGCGGCCGGTGCGCCGAGCCACTCGCTCTTGCCGAGGTAGCGGAACGACTCAGGGACGTCGGTGATGGACTTGCCCTCGGTGATGCCGATGTGGAGTCCGCGCAGCATGGTGAGCATGCCGAGGGTGGCGATGAAGCCGTTGACCCGCAGCTTCAGCATCAGGAAGCCGTTGATCGCGCCGATCGCGAGCCCCACCAGCAGGCAGAGCGGGATCGCCGACCAGGTGGGCAGCAGGCCGAGGCCGGCGAAGCGGCCGCCCTCGGTGGGCAGCACCAGCCACATGGCGACGACGGGCGCGATGCCGATCGTCGACTCCAGCGAGAGGTCCATCCGTCCGCAGATGAGGATCAGGGCCTGGCCGAGGACCAGCAGGCTGAGTTCGGAGGACTGCTGGACGACGCTGATCAGGTTGTCGGAGGTGAGGAAGACCGGCGAGACGATGAAGCCGATCACCATCAGCACCAGGATCACCGGCACCAGGGAGAAGTCGCTCCACCGGATCAACTTGAGTCGGCTCAGCGGGCTGTCGTCGCCGAACCCGCCCCCCAGTCCCCCGTTGACGTCGTCGGCCGTCGTCGGCCGTATCGTGCCGGTCATTCCCTTTCCCCCACACCTTCCATGGCGGCGACGAGTTCCCCGTCGGTCCACCCGCTTGCGAACGTTGCGACCACGCGCCCGTGGAACAGGGCGAGCACCCGGTCGCAGACCCGCAGATCGTCCAGCTCGTCCGAGACGACGACTGCGGCATTGCCCTCGTCGGCGACCCGCCGGACGACGCCGAGCAGCGAGTCCTTGGATTTGACGTCCACACCCGCGGTGGGCCGGACCGCGACCAGCACGCTCGGCTTGCGGGCCAGTGCGCGGGCGACCACCACCTTCTGCTGGTTGCCGCCCGACAGCCCGGCGACGGGCTGTTCGGGTCCCTGTGTCTTGATGTCCAGCGACTCGATCATCGACCGTGCGAACTCCCTGGTGCGGGAGGGCAGTACGGTCCCCCACGGGCCGAGCTGGTCGGTGACGGTGAGGGTGGCGTTCTCGGCGACGCTGCGTCCCAGGACGAGGCCCTGGTCGTGCCGGTCCTCGGGGTGTCCGCGGTGCCGGGGTTGACGCAGTTGACGCGGACACCTTCGCGGACGTGATCGGCGGCCATGGCGAGGGTCAGCGAGAGCACCGCGCCCTTGCTGGCGCTGTACAGGGCGCGCTGCGGCAGTCCGGCGGTCGCCGCGATGGAACAGGTGTGGGTGATCGAGACGGCGCCGGGCCGGTCGGCCGCCGCACGCCGCAGATGGGGCAGGGCGTGCCGGGCGGTGCGGACCATGCCGAGGACATTGATGTCCAGGACCCGGGTCCACTCCTCGTCGGCGTTGTCCTCGACGGTGCCGATCGATCCGATGCCCGCGTTGGACACGACGGTGTGCAGCGAGCCGAGTTCGGCGGCTGCCCGGTCCACCGCCTCGCGCACGGCGTCGTCCTCGGTGACGTCCGCCTTCACGGCGAGGGTGCCCTCAGAGCCTGTCGGGTGACCTCTGATCGGGCGGCCACGCCCTGGCACGCACGCTTCCCGCGTTGCCGAAATGCCCTAGTAGCTCCGCTACGAGGACCTTCCAGCGCCTTGGAATCGCACGCACCAGACCGCGTCCGCTTTCCGATCGAAGGTCACCCGACAGGCTCTCAGGGGCGCCCGCGGTCTCCCGGTCGAGCACGGCCACGCGCGCGCCGCGTTCCAGCAGCAGCGTCGCGACGGCGGCCCCGATACCGGAGGCACCGCCCGTCACCAGGGCGGACATCCCCTCGAAGTCGCTTGCGCCGGCCATCAGTTGGCCTCCTCGGGCGTGCGGCGGGCCTGCCATACGGGGCCCTCCGGGTAACGGTGTGCGGCGATCGAGTCGGGGAGCATCCGGGCGGAGAAGCCCGGGGAGCTCGGGGCGACGTAGCGGCCCCCTTCGATCACGGTGGGGTCGGCGAAGTGTTCGTGGAGGTGGTCGACGTACTCGATCACGCGGTTCTCCCAGCTGCCGGAGACCGCCACGTAGTCGAACATCGACAGATGCTGCACCAGCTCGCACAGTCCGACGCCGCCCGCGTGCGGGCAGACCGGTACGCCGAACTTGGCGGCGAGCAGCAGGATCGCCAGGTTCTCGTTGACGCCCGCGACGCGCGCCGCGTCGATCTGGACGAAGTCGACGGCGCCGGCCTGGAGCAGCTGCTTGAACACGACGCGGTTGGCGACGTGTTCACCGGTGGCGACCTTGACCGGCTGCCCGGCCCGGACTGCGGCGTGCCCGAGGATGTCGTCGGGGCTGGTCGGCTCCTCGATCCAGTGCGGGTCGAACGGCGCGAGCGCGGTCAGCCACTCCACCGCGTCGGCGACGTCCCACCGCTGGTTGGCGTCGACGGCGATCCTGATGTCCGGTCCGACGGCCTCGCGGGCCAGGGAGAGTCGGCGGACGTCGTCGCCGAGGTCTCCGCCGACCTTCAGCTTGATCTGGGTGAAGCCGTCCGCGACGGCCTCCTTCGCCAGTCTGACCAGCTTGTCGTCGGCGTAGCCGAGCCAGCCGGGCGACGTGGTGTACGCGGGGTAGCCCTCGGCACGCAGCCGTTCGGTTCGCCCGGCGCGGCCCGGTTCGGCCGTCCGGAGGATCTCGAGGGCCTCGTCCGGGGTGAGGACATCGGTGAGATAGCGGAAATCGACGAGGGAGACGAGCTCCTCCGGAGTCATTTCGGCGAGGAACTGCCAGACGGGTCTGCCCGCCTGCTTCGCGGCCAGGTCCCATGCGGCGTTGACGACCGCGCCCGCCGCCATGTGCATCACGCCCTTCTCCGGGCCGAGCCAGCGCAGTTGCGAGTCATGGGTGAGCTCGCGGTACAGCGCGCCGAGATCGGCGGCGGTACGGGGCGCCGGGCGGCCGGCCACGTACGGGCGCAGCGCGTCGATCGCGGCGGCCATCACCTCGTTGCCGCGCCCGATGGTGAAGCAGAAGCCATGACCCTCGATACCGGCTCCGTCGTCGTCCGAGCCGTCCGGGGCATCCGTACGCAGTACGACATAGGCGGCGGAGTAGTCGGGATCGGGGTTCATGGCGTCCGAGCCGTCCAGTTGCTCCGAGGTCGGGAAACGGATGTCGTGGACCTCGAAGTCCGTGACGGTCTGACTCATGTGCGCCCCCAGGGGAATAACATCGGACCTCTGTTCTGGTCATCCGATGTATAGCGCCACGAATGCGCCAGCGTCCAGAGTTGAGGCGAAATTGACCGGACACAGCTCGGATGAATTCGGAGGCCGGTGCCCTGGTTGGGCCGGTGATGCACCCCCTGGGGCCAGGTTCACCCGGCCATGGACAGGGGCTGCGGCGATGGCGCCCCGACGCCGCAACGGCCTCCCCCACGACAGGGAGTGGATCAGCGAGCGGCGTCGTGCGGCTTCGATGGCAAGGCGGAGGAGGGAGTCGACGCGGAGCGTCGGTGACTGACGACAACGCCGCAAGTGAAGCCGCCGGGCGTCGGGAGCCCACTCCCTACCGCGGGGGAGGCCGTAAGGTTGGTTCGTACGCAAGGGAACTTCGGAAGGAGGCCTGGGTGATCGAGCTCGCGGGGGTTCCCGAGCTGATCGACCCGGTCATGGTGGCCGCGTTCGAGGGGTGGAACGACGCAGGTGACGCCGCCTCCACAGCGGTCGCGCACCTGGACCGGGAGTGGAAGGGCGAGGTGTTCGCGGCGCTCGACGCCGAGGACTACTACGACTTCCAGGTCAACCGGCCGACGGTCTGGCTGGACGGCGGGGTACGCAAGATCACCTGGCCCACCACGCGGCTCTCCGTGGTCCGTATCGGCGGGGACAAGCCCCGCGATCTCGTCCTGGTCCGCGGTATCGAGCCGTCGATGCGCTGGCGCTCGTTCTGCAACGAGATCCTGGGCTTCGCTCATGAGCTGGGCGTCGAGATGGTGGTGGTGCTGGGCGCGCTGCTCGGCGACACCCCGCACACCCGCCCGGTGCCGGTCAGCGGAGTCACCTCCGACCCGGATCTGGCACGGACTCTGGATCTGGAGGAGACCCGGTACGAGGGACCGACGGGCATCGTCGGCATCCTTCAGGAGGCGTGCACGCATGCGGGTGTGCCTGCGGTGAGCCTCTGGGCGGCCGTGCCGCACTATGTGTCGCAGCCGCCCAACCCGAAGGCCACCATGGCGCTGCTGAACCGCCTGGAGGACCTGCTCGGACTGCGCATCCCGCTGGGCGAACTGCCCGAGGACGCGCGGGCCTGGCAGCTCGGGGTCGATCAACTGGCCGCCGAGGACAGCGAAGTGGCGGAGTACGTACAGACGCTGGAGGAGGCCCGGGACACCGCGGAGCTTCCCGAGGCGACGGGCGAAGCCATCGCCCGGGAGTTCGAGCGGTATCTGCGGCGCCGGGACATCGGCCCGGGCTCCGGACCGGGTCAGGCGCCGGGCGGGCATGCGACGGAGGGCGGCGACGCCTCGTATCTGCGCGACCCGTCGAGCGGCCGCACCAGGCCGCCGAAGCCGTCGCGGCCGGAGACGGGGACACCGCCGGGAACCTCTGGTGAGCCCACTCAGGAGCAACCCTCCGACGACGACAACGACTCCGAGGGTTCATCGGAGGACTGACGGCGGTGCGCCGGGCGGGCACTCGCCCCGCCCGGCGCACCACTGCCCAGCCGGCTTCTCAGGAGCAGCTGAAGCGCGCCGCGGCCCAGTCCCCGTGGTCACCGGTCTTGGATCCGTTGGTGTCGGTGACCTTCAGATGCACATGGCGCGCACCGGTGACGTCGACATCTACCGGCACGGTGGCCGATGCCCCGGTCACCTTCGGCGAGGTCCACAGCACCTTGCCGTCCGCCTCGACGGAGAACGCCACTTCGCCGTAGCCGTTGATCTCGTCGTCGATCCCGGCGTCCGCGGTGAACGTGGTGCAGCGTCCGCCGAGATAGACCTCGATGTCGGAGTCGGCGTGGGTGCCGATCCCCTTCGCGTAGACCTTCCCGGCGAGGGTGAGGGTGTGTCCGTCGGTCGCGCCCGACTCGCCGTTGCTGCGGTCGCGTTCGGCCGGCCCGTAGCCGTTGGTCGACTTGAGCCACACCATGTCGCTCGCCCAGGTGTCGGAGGTCGGCGGCTCGGGCATCACCGCGGCCGCGAACCGCTGGACGCTGGTACGGGATTCGCCCGCCGCCCGGTAACGGGCGAGCGCGGTGATCCGGGCCTCGCCCGTGGCGTCCTTCGCCGGCGTGACCGCCACCTCGACCCGCCGGGTGGTGCCCGCCGGGATCCGGTCCACGGTGTTCGCCGGGGTGACCTGCCAGCCCTCGGGGACGTCCAGGCTGACCGCGGCGTCCGTCACATCGGCGCTGCCCGCGGTGACATCGACGGCCACCGTGCCCGCGACGCCCGCCCCGACCTCCTGCCCGTCCGGCGCGGAGACGACGGCCGTGGCGGCCGCGTTCTTCCCGCCGACGGCGCTGGTGTCCTCCAGCTTCACGCTGAACTTCTTGCCGGTGGAAAGCGGTGCGGTCTTGATCTTCACCACTCCGCCGCGGTCGTCCCGGTCGTACCACCAGCCCTGCTTTGCGGTCTTGTACGCGGCCGCGGAACCCAGCCGGGGCAGCTTGCCATCGAGCTTCACCGCGCTCGGCGCGGACCCGGTGTGCACGCTGAACTCGTACGGCCGCCTGCTCTGCTTTCCGGTGAAGTCCCCCTTGCTCTCAACGATGTTCACAGTGATGTCGCCCGCGCCCCGGACGGGTGCGTCGACGTCCGCCCGCTGGGTGGCGTACCTGCCGTCGCGGTGCTGCCGGGTGACACCGTCGTCCTCGTACAGCGTGAAGGACGACTTGCCCTGCGGGTAGATGTCCCAGGCCAGCGAGGAGTCGGCGGTCCGGTCCTGGTACGAGCGGATGCCCGGCCACATCGGCACACTGGCTCCGGCCTTCACGAAGAGCGGCAGGGTGTCGAGCGGGGCGCTGTAGTTGTCGACGGTGGTGGGCCCCTGGTAGGTACGGCCGCTCCAGTAGTCGATCCAGGTGCCCTTCGGCAGATAGATCCCGTCGCGGTGGGTGCTGTCCTGGTAGACGGGTGCGACCAGGAAGTCCTCGCCGGACATGAACTCGTACTTCGCCGCGTCCGTCGCGGCCTTCGGGTCGTCCGGGTATTCGAGGACGAGCGGGCGGACCATGCCGACGCCGGTCTTGGTCGCCTCGTGCGCGTACGAGTACTGGTACGGCAGCAGCGACTCCTTGAGCTTGAGGTAGTCGCGGTTGATGGAGGTGTAGGGCTCGCCGTAACGGAAGGGCTGCTTGTCGCTGGCCGCCCAGCCGTCCATCGTCATCGTGGTGCCCAGGAACATCTTCCACTGGAGATCACGGGTGTACGTCTTGGCGCTGCCGCCGAAGATGCCGTCGACGTCGCCCGTCGTGTAGGCGAGTCCGGACATCGTGGCACCCGCGTAGGTCGGGATCTGCCAGCGGATGTAGTCCCAGGTGCCGGACTGGTCACCGGACCACTGGACGCCGCAGCGCTGCGCGCCCGCCCAGCTCTCCGGGGCGTAGGTGAAGCCGCGGGCGTCGCTGTTGTTCTCGATGCCCTTGTACGCGTCCTTGCAGCCGTCCAGCGCGAACTTGTAGCCCGCGCCGACCCAGGCGACGTCCAACTTGGCGACCCGCTGGCCCGCCTTGACCTGGTCGGCGATCTTGTCGATGCCGTCCTCGGTCCACAGGCCGAGCTGCATGCCGCGGTCCTGGAGACCCTTGGTGGTCTCGGCGAGGTCCTCGTGGCCGCAGCCGTAGCCGTCGTTGACGAGCATCCAGCCGTTCGGCATGTCGTGCTCGACGTAACCGTCGGCGACCTTCAGGGCATCCAGGGTGTGGCGCTCACCGCGGTTGGCATTGTGCAGGTAGCAGTCGGAGTCGCCGATCTCCATCCCGTACACGGGTGGCAAGAAGGGCTTGCCGGTGAGCTTCGTGTACTGCCCGATGACGTCCTTGGCGTCGTCGCCGGCGAAGTAGTAGGCGTCGAAACGCTGTTCCTTGGCGCTGGTGGTCACCGGGTCGGTGAACGCGTAGGTGTTGGGCGCGTAGGTGTTGCGGAAGACGCCGTACCCGGCGGAGGAGAGGTAGAACGGCACGGAGTTGGGGTGACCGCCGTCGTTCCAGTTGTAGTCGACGCCGACCTCGACGGTCTTGTCGCGGTGCGAGGTGTTGCCACGCCCGTTCTGCATGCCGGCGCCGTAGAACTGCTCGTCGGCGCCGCGGTCCAGCGTCTGGGTGGTGCGCTTCCCGTCCCAGCTCAGCCCCTTGGCCTCGGACCAGACGAGGCTGCCGTCGGCCCGGTGGAGCTCGAAGCGCAGCGGCGACTTGTAGGCGCGCAGCGTGACGCTGTCGGTGGACAGCTCGTATCGGTCGCTCTTCTCCTTCCACCGGGTGTGCGGCGGGGCGCCCTGCGGCAGGACGATGTCGTCGCCGGCCGGGTCGGAGAACGTACCGTCCGGGGCGAGTTCGATACGGAAGGTCTCGTCGGTGACGAAGCTGACCCGGGCCTCGGCGGAGCCGGCTCTGAGGTGGTAGACGGACCCGTCGGCGGAGAAACCGCTCAGATCACCGACCGTCGTGGCCTCGGGCGCGGCAGGTTCGGCCTGTGCGCTGCCGGGTCCCGCAAACACGGCGGCCAGTCCCAGCAGCGCTGCAACTGCCACCATTCTGATGCGCGTTGATGATTGCATAGAGAGCTTTTAGCGCAACCGCGAGCATTTGACCATGGACAAAACAGGACCGGCCCCGAACTTCGTGGAGAAGTCCGAGGCCGGCCGACAGGCGGAGACGGGTTGTTACAGCGCGACGCCCAGCAGCGCGTCGACGGTGCGCGAGACGAGGCCCGGTGCACCCTCGTCCGTACCGCCCTCGGCGTTCTGGCGCTCGGCCCAGCGGTCCACGGCGGCCAGCGCGGCCGGTGCGTCCAGGTCGTCGGCGAGGGCCTCACGGACCTCTTCGACGAGGGCGTCGGCGGACAGTCCGTCGGGCCGGGAGACGGCGGAACGCCACCGTGCGAGCCGCTCGACGGCGTCGGCGAGCACCTGGTCGGTCCACTCCCAGTCCGACCGGTAGTGGTGCGAGAGCAGCGCCAGCCTGATCGCGGCCGGATCCACGCCGTCGCGGCGCAGCGTCGACACGAAGACCAGGTTGCCCCGGGACTTGGACATCTTCTCGCCGTCCAGAGCGACCATGCCGGCGTGCACGTACGCCTGGGCGAACGGATGCTCGCCGGTCAGCACCTGGGCATGCGAGGCGCCCATCTCGTGGTGCGGGAAGGCGAGGTCGGACCCGCCTCCCTGGACGTCGAAGCCCATGCCGAGGTGGTCCAGGGCGATGGCCACGCACTCGATGTGCCAGCCGGGCCGGCCGGCACCGAGCGAGGCACCGTCCCAGCTCGGCTCACCCTCGCGGGCGGCCATCCAGAGCATCGGGTCGAGCGGGTTCTTCTTCCCCGGACGCTCCGGGTCGCCCCCGCGCTCTGCGGAGAGCAGCCGCATCGCCTCGGCGTCCAGGTTGGACACCTCGCCGAAGTGCGGGTCGGTCTCGACGGAGAAGTACACGTCCCCGTCGAGCTCGTAGGCGGCACCGGCGTCCCGGAGCCGTTCGACGAGCGGGACGATGCCGGGTATCGCCTCCACCGCGCCGATGTAGTGCTTCGGCGGAAGCATGCGCAGGGCGGTCATGTCCTCGCGGAACAGGGCCGTCTCGCGCTCGGCGAGCTCGGTCCAGTCCTGACCGTCGCGCACGGCCCGCTCCAGCAGCGGATCGTCCACGTCGGTCACATTCTGGACATAGTGAACCTGCCGCTTGGTGTCGAGCCACACGCGCTGAACGAGGTCGAACGCGTTGTAGGTCGCCGCATGACCCATGTGGGTCGCGTCGTACGGCGTGATGCCGCAGACGTAGATGCGGGCGACGGGACCGGGGTCAAGGGTGATCCGTCCGCCGGTCGCGGTGTCGTGGATCCGAAGGTCGCGGCCCTTGCCAGGCAGGGCGGGGACCTCAGAAGCGGGCCAGGCATGCATGTCATGAGCGTAACCGGACGTTGCTTCCGGATACGAACCGGATACGGGATCCTGGCCGGAGAGGCCGTCTTGCGCTTCCGCGGTACCCGCTCCCCCACCCCGCCGCTTCCCGAAACCGTGGCCCTGCCCCGGCCCGCGGTCCCTCCGCCGCCGGACGGGCTGTGCGAGGCCCACAGGCCCCCTCCGGAGGCGTAACGGCCCCGAAAGCCAGCCCCCCTCCGGTGCTTGAGGAGCGGCGGTTCAGAGGCGGCGTCTCCTGGTCCCGGGAGGAACGGGCAGGGGAAACGGCTCCCGGCCCGTCACACCGGTGGCCAGGGGATCGCGGGCCACCCGCCACTCGGCCCCGGGTGCCGCCCCGTCACCCGCAGCGCCTCCACCCGCCCCCGCAACGCATCGATCTCCGCCGCAGTGATCAGCTCCGCCAGCCGGGTGACCAGCGCCGTCCCCGGGGCCAGCTCTTCCGCCAGCCGGTCCAGCACATCGACGGCCTCGGCCGTCAGCGGTTCCCCCGCCCAACCCCACAGCAGCGTCCGCAGCTTGTCGTCCGCATTGAACGTCACTCCGTGATCGATGCCGTACAGCCGGCCGTCCGGCGCCGGCAGCAGGTGCCCGCCCTTCCGGTCGGCGTTGTTGATCACCGCGTCGAGGACCGCCAGCCGCCGCAGCCGCGGATCGTCCGCGTGCACCAGCAGAGCCGTCCTCCCCTCGCCCACCTCGGCCTGGGCGACGGCCTTCCACCCGTCCCCCGGCTCCTCGTCCTCGACGAGCGCCAGCAGCGGAGGCTCACCGTCCGCGGATGCCTCCGAGGGCGCCTCGATCCACAGCTGGCACATCCCCTCCCCGTACGGCCCGTCCCGCAGCACGGTCGGCGGCACCAGCCCCCATCCCGTCACCTCGGAGATCTCGTACGCGGCGACCTCGCGCCCGGCGAGCGTGCCATCGGGGAAGTCCCACAGCGGCTGTTCCCCGGCGACGGGCTTGTATACGCAGGTGCGCTCCTCGCCCTCGTACGCGACCGTGCAGTAGAGCACCGCATTGGACGCGTCACGGATCTGACCGCGGACGGAGAGCTGTCCCTCGGTGAGCAGGGTGATCAGCCGGGTGTCCGTCAGGCTCCCCGTCGGTATCCGTTCTGGCGCGGGCATACGTGTCCTTCCGGGTCGAGCGGCAGGCTGCACAGCGGGCACGGCGGACGGCCGGCGTTCACGACGTCCAGGGCGCGCTTGGCGAACGCGCGCGCCTGCGCGCCGCTGAGCCGGACCCGGAGCATCGGCGGACCGTTCTCCTCGTCCTGCAGCATCCGTTCCTCGGCCTCCGCGAGATCGTCGTCGGAGTCCGCGTCCAGCTCGACCAGGGCCTGCGCCTCGACGATCATGCGCTGTTCCTCGCCGTCCCAGGCGAGAGCCATCGTCCCGACCCGGAACTCCTCCTCGACGGGCACGTCGAGCGGAGCGGTGTCGGTGACGTCCATCGGGGCCACCGCGGGCACCGGCGAGTTCCCGCCGGTCCTCCGCACGACCTCGTCGAGGAGTTCGTCGATCCGCTCGGCAAGCGCGGCGACCTGGGTCTTCTCCAGGGCCACGCTGGTGACACGTCCGCCTGAGGAAGCCTGCAGGAAGAACGTACGGCGTCCAGGCAGCCCGACCGTACCGGCCACGAAACGGTCCGGGGGGTCGTAGAGGAACACCTGACGGGACACGTCCTGTCTCCCTTGAGAATTGACGGTAAATGAGGGGCGGCCGGGTTCCGGGAGAGTCCCGGAAGGAAGGGCGCCCAGGGCGCGTCCACCCTACTGCGCGGAGCGATCACGGCGCCCCAGCGCCGCCGCCGACCACGGCATCCGTACCTGCTTCCGTATCCGTGGGTGCGCCGGCGCTCTCCTGGCGCGGCTCCAGCGACGCGAAGTCCCCGGTGTCGCCGAGCCGCAGCAGGAAGGGCCGCAGCCGCGTGTAGCGGATCGCGGTGACCGAGCAGGGTTCGGCCTGGATCCGCTGGAAGAGGTCGAGATGCATCCCGAGCGCGTCGGCGACGACGGACTTGATGATGTCGCCGTGCGAGCACATCACGTACACCGCGCCGTCACCGTGCTCGGCCTCGATCCGGGCGTTCCACTCCCGTACGGCCTCGACGGCGCGCGCCTGCATCGCCCGCATCGACTCACCGCCGGGAAAGGCCACGGCCGAGGGGTGCTGCTGCACGACGGACATCAGGGGCTCGTCGGTGAGTTCCGCGAGTTTGCGCCCCGCCCAGTCGCCGTAGTCGCATTCGCTGATCCGCTCCTCGGTGTGCAGCGGCAGCCCCGGCCGGGCGTCGAGCAGCGGCTGCAGAGTCTCCCGGCAGCGCTGCAGCGGGCTGCTGACTGCGGCGGCGAGGGGCAGGGAGGCGAGCCGCTCGACGAGCGCGGCGGCCTGCGCGACGCCGCGCTCGTCGAGCGCGACACCGGGGGTCCGGCCGGCGAGCACCCCGGCCGTGTTGGCGGTGGAGCGTCCGTGGCGTACGAGGATCAGGGTGGGCATACGGGCCAGCGTAGGCCGATGTCCCTCAGGAGATGCGTCGGGGACCGGAGCAGGGAAGAATGCGCGCCGTGATTGTGGATTGCGCGATTTATCGGGATGGGCGTCGTACCGACGGACCTGCCGACTTCTCCGATGCCCTCGACGAGGCACGGGCCACCGGCGACGCGTTTCTGTGGATCGGGCTGCACGAGCCCACGGAGAAGGAGTTCGACCTCGTCAACAGCGAGTTCGGGCTGCATCCACTGGCCGTGGAGGACGCGCTGAGCGCGCACCAGCGGCCGAAGCTGGAGGTGTACGACGACTCCCTCTTCGTGGTCATCAAGCCGGTGGTGTACGAACACGAGGACGACACCGTCACCACCGACGAGCTGATGATCTTCATAGGCGACTCGTTCGTCGTGACGGTCCGGCACGGGGAGGGCGCGCCGCTCGCCGAGGTACGCCGTCGGCTGGAGGCGGATCCCGAGGTGCTCAAGCACGGCCCCACCTCGGTCCTGTACGCGGTCAGCGACGCCGTCGTCGACCACTACATCGATGTGGCCGGGGAACTCCAGGTCGACCTGGAGGAACTGGAGACCGAGGTGTTCGCACCGAGCAGCACCATGGACACCAAGAACACCGCGTCGCGCATCTACACCTTCAAGCGGCAGGTGCTGGAGTTCCGCCGGGCCAGCGGCCCCCTGAACGCGCCCATGGCCCGGCTGGCAGGCGCCACTGTGCCGTTCGTCGACGAGCACTCGCAGCCGTTCTTCCGGGACGTGAGCGACCATCTGACGCGCGCCAACGAGCACGTGGAGGGGCTGGACCGGCTGCTCTCCGACATCCTCGCCGCACATCTGGCGCAGACGGGGCTGCGGCAGAACGACGACATGCGGAAGATCTCGGCGTGGGCGGCCATGGCGGCCGTACCGACGATGGTGGCGGGGATCTACGGCATGAACTTCGACCACATGCCGGAGCTGCGCTGGGTGTGGACCTACCCGACGGTGATCGGGCTGATGGGCTGCGCGGTCCTCGGCCTGTACCGCCTGTTCAAGCGCAACGGCTGGCTCTGACGACAGGCTGCCCGCCGAAGGTGCGGCTCAGAGCCTGTCGGGTGACCTTCGATCGGAAAGCGGACGCGGTCTGGTGCGTGCGATTCCAAGGCGCTGGAAGGTCCTCGTAGCGGAGCTACTAGGGCATTTCGGCAACGCGGGAAGCGTGCGTGCCAGGGCGTGGCCGCCCGATCAGAGGTCACCCGACAGGCTCTCAGGCGTACTCGGGCGCCGGTACCGCCGGGCCGCCCAGCGCGTCGCGCCGCTCGGGCGGTTCCAGGCTGACCATGCGCCGCCAGCCGACGAGCCGTTCGTACGCGTAGACGCCGTGGATCCCCGCGGCGAGCGTCGCCGCTCTGGCCCTGGACCAGCCCAGGATGCGGCCCATGTGGGCCATCACGGCGAGGCTGACATCGCGGTACACCCGGATCTCGGCAAGGGCGCACTCGCGCAGGATGCGCTGGATCGTCCGGCCGTGTCCGGCGCGGGCGAGGCGGAGCAGCTCTTCGTGGCAGTACGCCAGGTGGTTGTCCTCGTCGTTCGAGATCATCTTCACCGCACGGCCCACGTCGGGGTGGTCGGCGAAATACTTGTGGAGCGTTCTCATCTGTTCGGAGGCGCGCTGCTCGGTGACCCGGCTGTGCGCCAGATACGTGACGATGTCGAGCTCGGAGAGCGGCTCGTCACGTTTCAGCTGCTCGTGGGCGAGGCCGATGCCGTGCTTCTCCAGCAGCATCGTGTAGTCCGTCTCGTGCGGCACCTCGGCCGGCCACAGCCCGCGCTTCTTCAGCAGGGCGTGGAAGATCCGGCCATGCTTGTCCTCGTCGGCGCCGTGCCGGACGATCTTGGGAACGAGGGCGCGCTGGCTCTCGGGGGCCAGGGCCGCGATACGGCCGTTCTCCCAGCCGCCCTGACTCTCGTCACCTGCGGCGATCGAACAGAAGAGCCGGAACGACCCGTCGTTGTCGAGAATCTCCTGGAACAGGCTCTTTGCCGAGAGCATCGCTGGCGCCTCCGTACCGGTGTCCGCAGAAGGAAATTCAAATGCGGCACGGGAAGGCAGGCAACAGGAGGCACGTCGGGCAGGACCGAACGGGTGCCGCGTAACCGATGGGGGGCCGGGCGCGTTGTGCTGCGTAACGGCCGTGGCGGGGAGGACCCCCGAGCCCCCACCACGGCCGTAGTGCTGCCCGCGGCAGGGCAGGGCCTAGGCCAGGCCGGACCGCTCCAGCGCGTCCGTACCGGCGCGCAGCGCGGCGATCCGCTCCTCGCGGGTGAAGCCGGCCGGGGCGAGGGTCAGGGTCGTGACACCGGCGGCGGCGTAGGCCTGCATGCGCTCCGCGATGCGCTCGACCGAACCGAGCAGCGTGGTCTGGTCGATCAGCTGGTGCGGTACGGCGGCGGCGGCGCCGGTCTTGTCACCGGACAGGTACTTGTCCTGGATCTCGGCGGCTTCCTTCTCGTATCCCATGCGCTGGGCGAGCTGGTTGTAGAAGTTCTGCTTGCGGCTGCCCATGCCGCCGACGTACAGCGCGGTGTAGGGGCGGAACATGTCGGCGAGTCCGTTGATGTCGTCACCGATGGCGAGCGGCAGCGTCGGGCAGACGTCGAAGCCGTCCATGGTCTTCCCGGCCTTCTCGCGGCCCGCCCGCAGGTGCTTCACCGCGGTGTCCTCGAGATGGTCGGCGGACGGGAAGATCAGCAGCGCGCCGTCGGCGATCTCGCCGGTCTGCTCCAGGTTCTTCGGGCCGATCGCGGCGATGTAGAGCGGAATGTGCTCGCGCTGCGGGTGGACGGTGAGCTTGAGGGGCTTGCCGGGGCCGTCCGGCAGCGGAAGCGTCCAGTGCTCGCCCTCGTAGGAGAGCCGCTCGCGGGACATCGCCCGCCGGACGATCTCCACGTACTCCCGGGTGCGGGCCAGCGGCTTGTCGAACTTGACGCCGTACCAGCCCTCGGAGACCTGCGGTCCCGACACACCGAGGCCGAGACGGAACCGGCCGCCGGAGAGCGAGTCGAGGGTGGCGGCGGTCATCGCCGTCATGGCGGGCTGGCGGGCCGGGATCTGCATGATCGCGGAGCCGACGTCGATGGACTCGGTCCGGGCGGCGACCCAGGTGAGCACGGTCGGCGCGTCGGAGCCGTACGCCTCGGCCGCCCAGCAGACGTCGTAGCCGAGCCGGTCGGCCTCCTGGGCGACGGCGAGGTTGTCGCCGTCCATTCCCGCGCCCCAGTAGCCGAGATTGATGCCGAGCCGCATAGCCACTCCCCTTACTGATCAGTAACGTCCCTGTGGTCCGGACTCTAGCGCGCACCACCCGGATCCGGCAGGGGCGACCTGACTCCGGGTTGTCCACAGGCTTCCTCCCCGTGGGGCTCTGGCCAGTAATCTCAGCGCCCATGGAGCAGAGGCATCTCGGCCGCACCGGCCTTCGAGTGTCCCGGATCGGGCTCGGCACCCTCACCTGGGGCCGGGACACCGACGAGCACGACGCTGCCGAACAGCTGAAGGCCTTCTGGGAGGCGGGCGGCACGCTGGTCGACACGGCCGATGTGTACGGCGGCGGGACTGCCGAATATCTGCTGGGGCGGCTCGTCGAGGGCCTGGTGCCGCGGCGCGATCTGGTCATCGCGACGAAGGCGGGCAGCGTGGCCGACCCGCACCGCCGCTTCGACGGCTCGCGCGGTCATCTGCTGGCCGCACTGGACGCCTCGCTGGAACGGCTCGGTACGGACTACGTGGATCTGTGGCAGCTCCACGCCTTCGACCCGGCGACTCCGCTGGAGGAGACCCTTCAGACGCTGGAGCTGGCGGTGTCCACCGGGCGCGCACGGTACGCGGGGGTGTCGAACTTCTGCGGCTGGCAGCTCGCCAAGGCGGCGACCTGGCAGCTCGCCTCGCCCGGGGCGCGCACCCGGCTGGCCAGTACGCAGATGGAGTACTCGCTGCTGCAGCGGGGCGTGGAGCGCGAGGTGCTGCCCGCCGCACTCGATCTGGGCGTGGGGCTGCTGCCGTCGTCGCCCCTGGGCCGCGGGGTGCTGACCGGCAAGTACCGCACGGGCACCCCGGCCGACTCGCGCGGCGCCTCCGAACTGCTGGCGCCGTTCGTCGAGCCGTATCTCGACGACCCGGCGAGCCGCATCGTGGACGCGGTGGCGACGGCGGCCGACGGGCTGGCCACGACGGCGCTGCAGGTGGCTCTCGCCTGGGTGCGGGACCGTCCCGGAGTGGTGGCCCCGATCGTCGGCGCGCGCAACGCGCGGCAGCTCACGGAGGCATTGTCAGTGGAGGCGCTTAGTCTTCCTGACGAGATCTGCCAGGCGCTCGACGATGTGTCGGCGCCCGTGCACCGCTATCCCGACCAGGACTGGAGCACGCTGTGACTGCGCTTCCCCGGGGGGAATCCCCCGGCCCCTCGGCCGCCGACGACGACACCGACGTCGCCGGCTCCGCTTCCGCCGTACCCGCCCCGTCCGCCGAGGACGTGGCCGAGGACGTGGGGGCCGACGAGAGCGAGGCGGAGGAGACGGACGGGACAGCGGAGCCGGCTGCCCCGGAGGAAGCCGACAGGACGGATGCGGTCGGCGCGACGGACGCCGGCACGGCGCCCGTCGCCGCCGCGCTCTCGGAGGCCGAGGCCGAGCTGGCCGCCCAGCGGGAGCTGCGGGAGCGGATCGAGAAGCGCAAGGCCGAGAAGGAGGGCCCGATCGCTGCGGGCGCCAAGCTGAGCGGGCAGGCGGCCGATCTGCTGGCGGCGGTGCGTGCCGTGGAGAGCGGCGAGAAGCCCGGCGCCGCGTTCTTCGACTCGCCCGCACCGGCACCGCGCCGAGCCGCGCCCGCGCCGGTACGCCCCCGGGAACCCGAGCCGGTGTTCGCACCGCAGGGTGCCTCTCCGGAGGCCGTGGCCGCGGTGGCGGCAGTCCTGGCGGAGGGCGGGGCACCCGAAACCCTGGCCGTAGCGGCGGCGGAGACGCTCGGCGCGCAGGCGGCCGACGTGCTGCGCGCGGACCCGTGGCAGCTGCTGGCCGTACCCACCGTCCGGCCCGAGCAGGCGGACGGCTTCGCAAGGGCCCTGCTGGGCGCCGCGTGCGGTCCGGACGACGAGCGGCGGACGGCGGCGCTGGTCGGCTGGCTGCTGGAGCGCGCCGCACTGCAGGGCCACACCGCGCTGGACACGTCGGCGGTGCGTGCCGCGCTCGCCGAGCGTGCGGTGACCGACCCGGAGGCGGCCGTGCGGCACGCCGTCGCCGAGGGCGTCGTGCTGGTCTTCCAGGACGGTCCGGACGACCAGGAAGCGGACGGGGATGCAGAGCCCGACGGGGACGAGGCGGCGGACGGGGCCGGGCAGGAGCCGGTCCAGGTGCTGCTCGGTCTCGAGCGGTACGCGCTGGCCGAGGAGAGCCTCGCCGACGGCCTGGCCCGGCTGGTCAACGCCTGCGAGAAGGACGCCGACTGGTCGGAGGCGGCCGCGGCCGCCGGTTCCCCGTCGGCGGCCGAGCTGATCCGTGCGGTCGCGGCCGGTGGCCTGACCGCGCACACGGGCGGCGACGCGGCGCGGGCGGAACCCGCCGCGCTGATCGTCGCAGCCCGCGCCCTCGGATTGCGGGCCCTCGGCGCCACCCACAGCGTGGACGGCAGACAGCGGCTGGCCGAGGCGCTCGACGAGCCGTCGGCGGCCGTCACCCTCGCCGGGCTGCTCTCCGGCGCGGAGGGCCCCGGCCGGGACGCGGACGGGGCGGTCGCTGTCGATCTGCTGGTCGTGCTGGACGCCCCGCAGCTGGACGTGGAAACCGCCGCGATTCTGGTGGAGTCCCTCCGCGACGGCGCCCGGCTGGTGCTCAGCGGTGACCCGGGGGTGCTGGGCTCGGCGGGTGCGGGGCGGGTGTTCGCGGACGTCCTGGCCGCCCGCACCTGCCCGCAGGTCGTATCCCGTACGCCGGATCCCGGTCCGATCGGCGAGCTGGTCTCCGGTATCGGAATCGGTGAGCTGAACCAGGTGGCGACCCCCGGCAAGGAGGTGGTGATCGTCCCCGTGCAGGACGCCGGCGAGGCGGTGCACCGGACCGTGCAACTGGTCGCCGACTCGGTGCCGCGTGCGATCGGCGTCCCGTCGGCCGACACCCAGGTGATCACCGTCGGGCACGGCGGCTCGGCGGGCACCCGCGCACTGAACGCGGCACTCAAGCAGCGTCTCAACCCCGGTCCCGGCCGTTTCGGCGGCTTCGACCCGGGGGACCGGGTCGTACACGTCCCGACGCCCGGCAGGACCGTGCCCGGGACGGTTGTCTCGGCCGACGCCGAGGGACTGCATCTGGACTGTGCGGGCACGCCAGTCGTCGTACCGCAGGAGCGGGTGGAGTCGTCCGTGCGCCACGGCTGGGCCCTCAGCGCCCACCAGGCGGCCGGGATGCGTTGGCCCGCGGTCGTCGTCGTGCTGCCCGGTGACGCGGCTCGGGGGCTGAGCCGGGCCTGGGTGTACACCGCGTTCAGCCGTGGCGAGCGGCATCTCTCCGTGGTGCACGGGGTGGATCAGGCGCTGCCGCGCGCGGTGGCCCTGCCCCCCTCCCAGGACCGCACGACCCGGCTGCGCGCCCTGCTGGAGGCGCAGCAGACAGTCACCGACTGACGGCCTCGCCCGAAGGGCGGCCGCGCGGCCTCCGGTGCGTCGCCGGTGCCCTGGGCGGGGCACCCGCGACGGCTGTCTGTCACCGACAGCACACGGTCAGGAGCTGTCGGTCGCCAGGTCGTCCAGCTCCTCGTCGAGCTCGTCCTCGTCGAAGACGGAACTGACGTCGAAGCGGCACACCACCAGTTGAGGGTCTGCCTCGTCGAACGGGGCATTGAGCCACTCCCCCGGCTCGGGAAGCTCTTCCGCCGCGGCGACCCAGAGCGTGGAGTCGCCTTCCTCCAGGCCGAACTCCTGGTGCCGGGAGGCGATCTCGTCCGGTTCGTACTCACCGAAGAGCACGCCGAGCGCCGCATGGACACTGGCGCCGACCACGGCGCCGGTCCCGTTGGCGCGGCCGTCCGGGTCCGGGTTGGCGATCCGCTGTGCCTGGGCGAGCAGCCGGGGCGGCTCCACCACCGCGTAGTCGCGGCGGATCAGCACGCTGAGCGCCTTCGGCTCCTCGGGACCGCTGTACGGCGGCAGGGAGTCGTCGGCGCCGGGGATCTCGAAGGGGGTGACCTCGTCGTAGCGGTCGTAGAGGAGTTCGTCGTAGACCTCGGCCGCAGCGGCCAGTGCATTGAACGCCTCATAGACGGCGGGGTCGTCGTCCCCGGACCGGCGCTCGACCGCCGCGAGGTGATGGTCGAGCGCGGCTTTGACCGCATCGGCGGCGGCGCGTACCTCGGCAGCGGTGGGCTGCGCAGCATCAGACATAGTGCAGACGCTATCCGTACACAGCCTCTGCCCGCACAATAGATGCGATGCCGGAATACGAATTTGTCGATGTGTACGTACCGCGCGGGGTCTCCCGGAAGGATACCGCCCGCCTGCTGACCGACCATGCCGAGTACGGGCACTGGGAGTTGGACCGATTGACGCTGCGTCGTGACGGCAGCCGCAGGGTGCGGCTGCGGCGGCGGATCATTCGCCAGATACGCGCCACCTGGTGAGACGAGCGGGCCCCGCATCCGCGGGGCCCGCTCGTCTTCGTCCGGTCTGCCCCGGTGCCGCAGCCCGTGGTTATGCGGCCATCCGGGAGCGGCGGTACAACACCGTACCCGCGCCCGCCAGCAGCAGACCCGCGCCCGCGGGGACCAGCAGGCCGAGCCCGCCCGCTCCGGTGTGGGCGAGCTGGGGCTCGGGCGCGTTCGGCACGCCTCGCGGTCCGGGTACTTCGGGCTTCTCGGGGGTGAGCGGGGTGACCGGGGTGATCGGGGTGACCACCGGGGGCGTGCTCACGTCGGGGTCGTTCTCGCACGTGTTGCCGGTTGCGGGGCTGAGCAGGCCGCCGATGGTGACACTGTTCCCGCAGGCGTTCACGGGGACGTCGACGGGGACCTGGATGGTGTTGCCCGAGAGGATGCCGGGCGAGCCGTTCGCGTACCCCTCGGCCGTGGCGCCGCTGAAGCTTCCGTCGCCTCGGGCCCGGTGCTTGCGCGTTCCGGCGCGGTACTCGCGGGTGAGGTCGCCCATGGCACGGCCGGCCGCTGCGTGGCGGCCCGATGCCTGCGCACCCGACGCCTGGGCGCCCGAGCCGTGCCGCCCCGAGGCACTGCTTCCCGAACCGTTTCCGCAAGCGTTTCCGGCCGCCGGATTGAGCAGTCCGACAACACTCACGGAGTTACCGCATACGTTGACCGGGACGTCGACCGGGATCTCCACCGAATTCCCCGAAAGTAACCCCGGGGAATTCGACGCGTCGCCGGCCGCTCCCGCGTCGGCGTGTGCGTATCCGCCACTCAGCGCGAGCACTCCGCCCGCTGCCGCCATGGTCATCAGGCCTTTACGCGTGACCTGTCGCATAGGTTGTTCCCTGCCTTCTACCTTCTGGAATACCCCCGGACGTGACCGTGCGGGGGCGGAGCACCCGGAAGCCCCGGAGCGCATGGCGCGCGCTCCGGGGCCGCTGGGCTCAAACCCTTACGGGTTGACGCACAACGTCACGAGTTGGCGCAGTAGTTGCCAGAGGCGGGGTTCAGCAGCCCGATCACGGAGACCGTGTTGCCGCACAGGTTCACCGGCACGTGCACCGGAACCTGGATGGTGTTGCCCGAGATCACACCGGGGCTGCCGGCCGCGGCACCCTGGGCGCCCGAGTCGGCGACGGCCATACCCGCACCCGCGAGCACCAGACCACCGGTGACTGCCGCAGCGGCGGCGATCTTCTTGATCATTATTCCTCCTAGTTGCCAATGCGGTCCCAGCCGCGGACCGCATCACCTGTAACGAGGAATAAGTAATCGGGCTACGAGGCGATGACCCCTTTCACTCGTTCCGGTCACGCACGTACACGCTGGCGATTACCGGCGGAACAGGGCGCGGTAATTCAGCAGTTGTCGATGAAACGGTCGAGCACCCGCGCACCGAACTGCAGGCCGTCGACCGGCACCCGCTCGTCGACACCGTGGAACATGCCCGCGAAATCGAGCTCCGGCGGCAGCTTCAGCGGGGCGAACCCGAAGCAGCGGATGCCGAGGTCGGCGAAGGACTTGGCATCCGTGCCACCGGAGAGCATGTACGGGACGGCACGGGCGATCGGGTCCTCCGCCTTCAGCGCGACCTGCATCGCGTCGACCAGGGAGCCGTCGAAGCCGGTCTCCAGCGCCTTGTCGTTGTGCACGTCCTCGCGCTTGACCCGCGGGCCGAGTATCCGGTCCAGGTCGGCCAGGAACTCGTCCTCGAAGCCGGGCAGGAATCGGCCGTCGACGTGGGCGACGGCCTGGCCGGGGATCACGTTCACCTTGTAGCCGGCGCCGAGCATGGTGGGGGCGGCGGAGTTGCGGAGGGTGGCGCCGATCATCTTGGCGATGCCGCCCAGCTTGGCGAGCGTGGCGTCCATGTCCTCCGGGTCGAGGGAGGTGCCGAGCGCGTCGGACAGTTCGTCGAGGAAGGACCGTACGGTCTTGGTGACCCTGACCGGCCACTTGTGCCGGCCGAGCCGCCCGACCGCCTCGCAGAGCTCGGTGATCGCGTTGTCGCCGTTGGTCATCGAGCCGTGCCCGGCGGTGCCGTCCACGGTGAGCCGCATCCAGTGGATGCCCTTCTCGGCCGTCTCCACGAGATAGAGCCGCAGCTTCTCGTTGACCGTGAAGGAGAAGCCGCCGACCTCGCCGATCGCCTCGGTCACGCCGTCGAAGAGGTCCGGGTGCTTGTCGACGAGATACCGCGCACCGTACGTACCACCGGCCTCCTCGTCGGCGAGGAAGGCCAGCACGATGTCGCGCGGGGGCTTGCGGCCGCTGCGCATCCGGTCACGGACGACCGCGAGGGTCATGGCGTCCATGTCCTTCATGTCGACGGCGCCGCGCCCCCATACACAACCGTCCGCGACCTCGCCCGAGAACGGGTGGTGCGTCCAGTCCTGGGCGTTGGCCGGGACGACGTCGGTGTGCCCGTGGATGAGCAGCGCGGGCCTGGACGGGTCCTCGCCCTCGATCCGGGCCACGGTCGAGGCACGGCCCTTGTGAGATTCGAAGATCTTCGGTTCGAGCCCGACCTCGGCGAGCTTCTCCGCGACGTACTCGGCGGCCGCCCGCTCACCCGGGCCGGAGTGGTCTCCGTAGTTGCTGGTGTCGATCCGGATCAGCTCACGACAGAGGTCCACGACCTCGTCCTCGCCGGAGAGGCCGCCGGCCTTGTTCGTCTCGCTCACGCTGCTTCCTTCCACTGTCACCCTGGTGCTCCCCCCACATCCTCCCGCGCCCGGCCCGCACACCCAAGGGCGCCTGTCCCCGGTCACGCGCCGTTCACACGGCCAGGGGCGTGATCGAGCACCCCCGATTGTTTGCTATTGTTTTCCACGTCGGAACGGGCACGGCCCGCGAGACAGACACCTTGTCCGGGTGGCGGAATGGCAGACGCGCTAGCTTGAGGTGCTAGTGCCCTTTATCGGGCGTGGGGGTTCAAGTCCCCCCTCGGACACCAGCTGAGACCCCACTTCATGTGGGGTTTTCTGCTTTTCCGGGCTGTGGCGTGACCAACCACGTGACCAACAGCCCAGCGAATCCCCAGGTCAGACCAGGGATGACAGGCCGAGTCGGCCCGCACCGGAGGCGGCGAGCTTCCGCGCTCCGTCCTTCCGTGAGTGCCCGTACCGGGCCATCGTGTAGCCCGGCGAGTGGTGCCGGACGTTCGCCGAGACCTCTACGGGGTTCTCCCCGGCCTCAAGATCGTTCGTGACCTTGCTGTGCCTCCAGCCGTGGATGCGGAAGTCCTCGGGCAGGTGCAGCCGGTTCCAGCTGCTACGACACTCGATCACGAGAAGCCCATCACAGATGGAGCAGCGGACATCCGGTGGAACTTCGTTCCGGCCTGCGATGACTGCAATCGCTGGAAGAAGGGCCGCACTGCGAAGCACTGGGTAGCGAACCTGGACCTACACCACAGGTATCCGAAGGCAGGCTTCGCAACGCGGGCTATGCGGCCCGAGGTCTACGCCGGCATCACGAGGCGGGTAGAGCGCATGCAGCGGAAGATAGCAGACCCGGATCGCCGTGAGTGGTTCCGGTTGCACTACGGGAGCGAGCGGCATCGGAAGAAGACCGAGCTGTCCAAGATCCTTAGACCGACCGGCACATGGGGGGTGGGAGAAGGAGCGGGGCTGGGTGCGTGCAGCTGCAAGGCGGAGGAGCGACATCGTGGTCCTCCCAGTGCAGGCCGAAGCCCTCGCGATCGGTCCAGGACGCGTACGCGTTGGCCTGCACGGATGTGCCGAGGAACCGCTCAGCGATGCCACGGATGCGGCGGGTGCCGCCGGATTCGAGGCGCTCGTACAGGGGGTCCTTGCCGAAGCCGTTCATGCCCTCGATGGCGTTACGGAGTCGGAAGCCGGCGACCAGAGCACGCCGGTGACCTCACCCGCAGTGAAGTCGCTTTCGACGACACCGTTCGACGATGCCTCCGCGGCAGCCGATCTCCCGGCGGCGTGCGGCCGGACGACGGACAAGGTGGCGGAGGTGCGTGTCGTGCAGACCGATCGCCGACGGTTAGACAAGCACTCGAAGCTCCTGGCGAGAGAGATCTTGGTCGTGAACCCGTCTGCCAGGATCTTCGTCGTCGACTGCCACCGGGTTCGAACCAGTCCGCCCCTGCCAGCGATTGATTATCGCCAAGATCGCGTCGGATCTCCGGCCAGTCCGCCACGCCGATCACCACTCCTCCCTGTCTGATTCAACGAGCCAGACCCCTGGAGGGGGCCAACTTCCAAGCGTCGCCACTGGTCCACTTTTCAGCCGTCGCCGACACGACCCGCTGGTCGGACTGCTGCGAAGGATGCTAGGCCGGCGCAACGCACAACGCACAAGGGGCTTTCCCGCATCGTGGAGCTCGACCTCACCTGATCTCCCAGGCCCGGCGGGGACACTGACACGTTCAGGCCAAGATTCAACTCCCGGTTGCCCGGATGTGGATGCATAGCTTTGAATCACAGGCGCCAGATGGCAGCTGCACTAACGCGAAGGTAGCGGAGCTTCCTGTTCCGTTTCAGACGGGTAGGCGGAACCGGAAATCAGGGGGACCTATTTGAGGCGTGAGACGGCTGACGCGCTTCCTGTAGAGCTCTGGCATTCCACGATGATTGATGGATTCGCGTCGGATGGCTGTGATGATCGGAGGCGCAGGGTGGACAGCAGGTATGCCCTGAGGCGTCAATCTCCAAAGCCAGTGGTATCTGCCGTCCCGGTCGCGAGCCGATGCAGAGGACGGGAAACAACCGGCTGAGCCAAGACTGATCAAGCACTGAAGAGATGGCTGGTGTTCAGCATCCAACGAGCGGTGCCAGAGAAAGCCCTTTTGCACCGCAACGTCGCATCGTGTGGCGCGCAGTGGGTGCGGTCCTGAAAGGGCGTACCGGCCAGCACGCAAGGCGGCAGGCAACGGGGGAAAAGCGGCATGCACACACACAACGATCAGCAGGGATTTGGTACTGACCTACGTAAACAGCGCGAAGACGTTGCCATCGGGCACGTCGTTGCGATGCTATTGCGCTCTGCGGGCAGGCCCCGCGGTGTGTGCCGCATTGTGCCGTTCGGCGAGCAGCCGCTCGTTGGGGACGACGCGATCCGGCGCCACTTCGACGGGATGCTCACCGCGTTCCCGGACCTTGAGCACGAGGTGCTGTCGATCCACCACACGGCCGACGTGGTTATCCTGGAAGGCTGGTTCAACGGCACGCAGTCCGCCGACTGGCAGGGCATACCGAACCGGGGTCAGCGGATGGAGCTGCCCGTGACCGTGCTCTCCCAGTTCGACGGGGAGTTCCTCGTCGACGGGACGCTGTACTACGACCATACGGTCGCCGCCCGGCAGCTGATCTGATGCGCGGCCGGGGGACGTACGTGATGACGCCGTATCTGACGTGCTCGGCGCCGCTGGAGCCCGGGGCTGGGCTGGACCTGTTCTGTCTGCCGTGCGCCGGCGGCGGGGCGTCCGCCTACGCCCGCTGGCAGGAGCGGCTCGACCGTAACGGGGCCCGGGTACGGGTCCTGCCGATCCATCTGCCCGGGCGTGAGGAGCGCGCCCACGAGCCGCGGTTCGCCGAACTCGACGCGCTCGTCGCGGACCTGGACGAGCAGCTCGACGAGGCGTTCGCCCGGCCGCACGTCCTGTACGGGCACAGCATGGGTGCGTTCATCGCGCATGCCCTCACCCTCGCCCGGCAGCGGCGGGGCGCGCCGCTGCCGCGGGCGCTCGTACTCAGCTCGCACCGCGCGCCGCACGTGCGGCCGAGCCGGATCCTCGACCCGGACGCCGACGACGAGACGCTCGCCGCGAGCCTGGCCGAACTGGGTGGCATCCCTTGGGAGTTGGCCCGTCGACAGCGGTTCCGTGCGGCGTACATGCCGCTGGTGCGGGACGATCTGCGGCTGTGCGCGGGGTGGGTGGAGCCGGCGGACATCGAGCCGCTGCGGGTGCCGCTGCACCTGTTCACCGGAGTGGACGACCACCTCGTGCCGCTGCCGAAGATGGCGGCGTGGCGGGCGCACGGCGGGCGGGGCAGCGAGCTGGGGACCATGCCCGGCGGGCACTTCTTCATCCGCTCTCATGAGGACCAGCTGCTGGGGCGGCTGGCCGAGATCTTGGCACGGTACGGCACGGCCGACGCGGCGACGATGTGAGGAGTACCGGCATGCTTTGCACGGAACGGCAGCTCGGTGCCACTCTGCCCGATCTCGGATTCGGCGAGATCTACGGGCGTGAGCGCGAACTGGCCCTGGTCCGGGAGTGGCTGGACCGGGGGCAGGCGCAGGCGCGGCAGCTCACGCTGACCGGGCCCGCGGGCGTGGGCAAGAGCCACTTGGCACACGCGGCTGTGACAGCCTGGGCCCACGACGCCCACGGGCCGGCCCTGCTGTGGGCGGACCTCGCCGACTCGGAGGACGGCAAAGCGGTGTGGACGCTGGTCGGTGCCGGCACCGCGCGCGAGGCCGCCGAGCGTGTCGGGGCGGCGGAGCTGCTGCTGGTCCTGGACAACGGCGACCAGGTGGTGGCGGACATCGCCTTGGACGTCGCCGCGCTGCTCCGGGCGTGCCCGCTGCTGCGGGTTCTGCTCACCAGCCGCGTCTGGCTGGACATTCGGGCCGAGCGGATCCTTCCCGTCGGCCCGCTGTCCACCGGGGCGGGCTCGCCCGCAGAGGCGATCTTCGCTGACCGGGTGCGACCGTACTACCGGGCGGGCGTGGACGGCGGCCCGGGGCAGCTGGCTGTGGCCGACATCTGCCGGACGCTGGACGGGATCCCGCTGGCCATCGAGATGGCCGCGGAGGCAGCCGGCACGGAGGGTCCGCGCGCCCTGCTGGAGCGCCTGAAGCGCGGCGAGAGCCCGGGCAGGGGCCGCCCGCGCGACATACCGGAGCGGCACCGGAGTATGTCCGCCGCCCTGACCTGGGCGTCCGGGACACTGACCCAGAGCGACCTGGCGCTGCTGCGCCACCTGTCGGTGTTCGAGACGCACGTCGACCTGCCCACGGTGCGGCGCGTGACGGGACTCGGCCACGCCGCGGCAGTGGCCGGGATCGAGTCGCTGGTCCAAAAGAGCCTGCTCCTGAGCGCCCCCGGCCAGGACGGCGACCCCGAATTCCGCCTCACCCACATGGCCCGCTGCCTCCACCACGCGCGACTGGCGTCCGACGCCGCGGATCTGGCCGGCGCCCTGGACCGCCACGCCGCCCACTGGTCCGCCTTCGCCACCACCACGGCCACGGCCCTGCGAGCCGGCCGCCACGTCGATCAGGTCCTCCACACCGTCGCGGCCCACCTCCCCGACATCCTCAAGGCCACCCGCCACCTGGCCGGGCACGGCGACCACATCGCCGTACTACGCCTCCTGAGCGCCCTGGAGGGGCCCCTGCTCCGACAACGGCTGGCCCCGGAAGCTGCGGATGCGATCGAGCAGGCTGCCGACGCCTGGTCCACTGCAGCGGCGCGGAACGCCATCGAAGCGGACGCGCGAGGGGCCAACGGAACTGGAGCTCAGGACGTGATCCTGGCCGAGGCGCAGGGCATCGACCGGGTCGACGGGCAGGGTGCGGTTGTGGTCGAGGCGCTGATCGCGGTGGCCCGCTGGGCGCTCGGACACGGTGACCACCGCCGCGCGGAGCGGGCCCTCGACCGGGCGTCCGCCGCTGCGGCGGAGCTGCCCGCGATGCAGGCCCAGGTGACGGCGTTCACCGGGGAGTTGCTGCGCCGCCGGGGCGAGTCGACTGCCGCTGCCGTGCTGCTCGGCTCGGCCGTGCAGCGGCTCGACGCCCACGCGGACCGCCGCACCGCCGCCCTGGCTCGGCGCAGCCAGGCCCTGCTTCGGGCCGACGGCGGTGACCCGGATGCCGAGCAGCCCCTCCTTCACGCCTTGGATGACATTGCCGAGGACACGGCGCTCAGGGCCTCCCTTCTCATGGCGCTCGCCCGCGTGCGGCGCGTGCTCGGGCGGAACCAGGAGGCTTATGAGAGCGCCCGTGAGGCCGCGCGCTTGCTCGTGGGGATCGCGGACCCCCATCAGGTCGCGGAAGTGCTGGATACTGTGGCCGTCACCTTCATCGGCGGGAGTGACGACGACGCGCAGCGGCATGCCGTGGCCCGGGTACTCGTGTACGCGGAGGCCATTCGGAGGCGGTACGGCGCCGTCGCCGATGACGGGGCCAACGTGGGGGTGCTCAAGGAGCGGCTCGCAAGGAGCGTCGACGCGGCCCTACTGCGGCGGCTGCGGCTCGACGCCGAGCGGGTCTCGCCGCACGACGCGCTGGCCGCTGCGCTGTTCGCGACGCCGCCCGCACCCGAGCGGTCGCGGCCGGGGGCCGGGGCGACGCCGTACGGGCTGACTCCGCGCCAGTACGAGATCGCTCTGCTGGTCGCGGAGGGGCTCACCAACCGGCAGATCGCCCGGCGGCTGGGCATCTCGGAGTGGACGGTGACCAACCACCTGCGGGTGGTGATGCAGAAACTGGACTGCACCTCCCGGGTGCACGTTGTGCGGGTAGTGCAGGGGAGCACGGCATGAGCGGGGGCCGGGCCGCCGTTCATGTGTGGGTCGGCCGCGTGCCAGAGGTCCCTTCGCCCGCCGACCTGCCCCTGTTGGACGCGCGGGAGGCCCGGCGCGTTGCCGCGTTCCAGGACCCGGTCGCGGGCGCGCGGTACGCGGGGGCTCGGGCCGCCATACGACGGACCGTGGCCGCGTGGTTGGGGGTGGCGGCTGGGGACGTGGTCTTCGGCAACGACCCTTGCCCCGGGTGCGGGGACGAGCGCCATGGGCCGCCCCGGCTGCTGCACCCCGTTACCGAGTGGCGGGTCGGCGTGTCCCGGTCGGCTTCCTGGTGGATGCTCGCGCTCTCGCCCGGCGTGCCGGTGGGCGTCGATATCGAGGCGCGGGGGCCGCACCGGGTGCCTGCCGTGGTGCGGCGCTGTTTGAGTCCCGGCGAACGGGCTCATGTGGGCGACGCCCCCGAAGGCACCCGGCGGGACGACGCGTTGACTCGCTGCTGGGTGCGGAAGGAGGCCGTGGGCAAAGGGTGGGGCGTAGGGATCGGGACGGACCTCGCCGCGGTGGACGTGCAGCCTGGCCATGTGCGTGCTGTCGTGGTACGGCGTACGCCCCGAGGCAATGAGCCGTGGGAGGTGTTCGACCTTGCGGTGGGACCCGCCTGCCTTGCCGCGCTCGCTCTGCCCTCCGAGTGCGGGCTGCCCGTCAGCGTTCACCACGCGCCGGGGGCCCGGCCGCCCCAGGACGGCCGGGCCGACGAGTGACGTGACGGTCCGGGGTCAGAAGACGATCGGGCCGGGAATCTGCTTGCTGACGGCGTCGCAGGTGTTGGCGGCGCCGAGCACGTTCAGGCTGAGGGAGGCTTCGGCCGAGCCCGCGGCCGGGATGTACGAGTCGAGGCTGTCGCCCGCAGACACCACACCCGTCAGGGGGCCGATGGTGACCGGCTGGCCGGCCTTCGCGGCGTCGTTGGCGGTGCCGCTGAAGGCGACGGTGCCGCCGACGGAGCGCTCGAGACGGAGCGTGGCGCTGATGGAGTCGGCCGGGATGTCCGCAGGGGCGAGGCCACCGCTGGTGGAGATCCGGACCGAGCCGACACCGTTGTCGGCGGACGCCTCGATCGTCAGGTCGGTGGTCCCGTACGGGCCGCAGTCATAGGTCGCCGTGACCGTCTGGGTGGCCGCGGCCGCAGACTCGACTGCGGTGGCCGGCGCAGCGATGGCGAGGCCGCCCAGGAGGAGTCCGGCCGTGGCAATCGCGGTGTTCGTGCGTAACTTATGCATAAATCAACTTCCTTTCGATGAACGGTTGGTGCGCGGCGAAGGGGTGTCCTCGCTGCTACCCGGCCACATGGGTGTCATGCGGCCGGGGGTCCTGTGGTGTGACCGGCGGATGCCAGTCCGCAACGCCGTCGAAGCCGCGCAGCAGCAGCGCGGGGACGACCTTCGACATGGCCCTGATCGCGCCGTCACGGAGGGCGAGTGCGGCCGGGGAGCGCACGGACATCAGCCGGGACGCCCGTTCCGCGCGGCGGATGAGGGCCGTGGTGCGCGGGCGGCGCTGCTGGTCGTACCGGGCGAGCGCGGCCGGCAGGTCGGCTCCCGGCGCCGCGTGGTGGGCGAGCACCACGCTGTCCTCGATCGCCATGTTGGCGCCCTGGCCGAGAGTCGGCACCATGGCGTGCGCAGCGTCGCCGAGGAGGACGGCGCGCCCGCTCTGGTAGCGCTCCAGTGGCTGGGCCATGTGGAACACGTCGTGCCGGAGGATGTCTTCCTCACCGACCGAGTCGAGCAGGGCCGGCACGGGGTGGTGCCAGTGCCCGAACCGGCGTCGCAGCTCGGCCTTCTCCCCGTCCGCGGAGCGTCCGCCGCGCTCGGTGACGGCGCAGGCGTAGATGAAGACGCCCTCCGAGTCGCGGATCAGGCTGCCCCACACATGCCCACCGCCCCACGTCTCGTGCGGTACGAAACGGGGAGGGGTCGGCGCGAGGATGCGCCACACCGTCCAGCCGCCGTAAGCCGGGCCGGGGTGCTGGGGGAAGAGGACCCGACGGCTCGTCGAGTTGACGCCGTCGGCGCAGACGACGAGATCCGCCTCGTACACCACCTCACCGGCCGTCGACACCTTGGCCGGACGTCCGGGCCCGCCCGCGTCGGCGAGGAACGCGGGCTCGCCGGTGCGGATGCTGCCCTCGGGCAGCCGGCCGACGATCAGGTCGATCAGGTCGCTGCGGCGCAGGACGACGAGCGGTCCGCCGAATCGGGTGATGACGGACTCACTGGTCGTCCTGGCCAGCGGCCGCCCGCGGGGGTCCCGCAGCAGGGCGTCGCCGTCCCAGGCGGCGAGCCGTCTGACCTCCTCACCGAGGGAAAGCACGGCCAGCGCGCGCTGGGCGTTGGGGGCCAGGGTCAGCGCTGCGCCGACGGGGGCGAGGGTTGCAGCGCGTTCGAGGACCGTGATGCGCCAGCCGCGTCTGTGCAACCCCAATGCGGCCGTGAGGCCACCGATTCCCGCGCCGATGACGACCGCTCGTCGAGGGGACATGAACTCTCCTTCAGTTGTCTGTCAGGTGAGTTGCCGTGCGCTACGTCCGGGTGCCTCCCGACCGCCAGTGCACGACCGCGGCGCCCGCAAAGTCCCCCGCGTGGGCGAAGCCCGCCAGCATGAGCAGACTGTCGTCCTTGATCCGACCCTCACGGATGCCGTGATCCAGAGTAATGGGGACGGCGGCACCGAAGAGGTTCCCGAAGCGGTCGAAGGTGTCCAGGTGTCGGTCGGGGCCGATGGAGAGGCGTTGCCGCCACTGATCCAGGAACATCCGGTTGGGCTGGTTGGTGATGAGCGCGTCGAGGTCATCGGTCTTGAGGCCGAGCTGCTTACACAGACCCAGGACCACCTCGGGCACCAACCGGTTGCCGCGCTCGACGATGTCCTTGACGTGGCCGGGCGTGAACCCGACGTGCATCTGGCTGGTTCCCGCCTCCCAGTACTTGCGGCCGTCGCTCAGCGTCAGGCCGCAGTCCCGGGTGAACTCGCCGTGGTTGGCGATCTGGATGCCGAGCACCGGTGACTCGGCGGAGGCCGCCACGAGCGCCGCCCCGCAGCCGTCCCCGGGGATGACCGCCTCCGGGAGGCGGCGCACATCGGACTGGGTCATCACGGGACCCGCGCTGTTCTGCACGTTGAGCAGCAGCGCGGACGTGGCCTGGCCGGTGCCGATGAGGACCCGGGCCAGCCGCAGCAGATGGACGAAGGAGGCGCAGCCGCCGTTGTGCGCGTCGAGCACCCAGTCGGCCTTGATGCCGAGCCGGTGGGCGACTTCGGCACCAGGGCCGGTGAACGGGACTTCGGGCAGCAGGGTGTTGGTGAGGACCACGTCCACCCCACGCAGCGCGTCCTGCCCGATGCGCTCGGCGAGGGTGTGCGCGGCCTTCTCCATCATGTCGGCGGGCGTCTCGTCCCGGGGCACCTGATGGCGGAAGCTCGGCGCCTTGAACATGGTGTGGTCGGCGAGCGCGGCGTCCTCGTTCTGGTACCGCAGGAAGTACTCGGTGCCGACCGGCTCGCCCGGCAGGTAGGAGGCGAGTTCAAGAAGGCTGACGTCCCTCATGCGGTGGCGCTCTCGTGCCGGTGCTCAAGGATCTTCTTCAGGTTGTCGATTTCCACCTGGTGGCCGGCGTAGAACAGGGGCCACATGTCGCCGACCCACGGGCGCTCGGGCGTGGTCGCCAGCTCGGGGTGCGGGTTCTTGTCGTAGTAGGGGTGGCGGCAGTTGGTCCAGATGACGACCGAGCCGGGCTTGTTGAGGACGATCTCCGCCGGGACAATCCGGTGGAGGTAGTTCATCCACAGTTCCTGACCCTGGTCCCAGGCGCACCGCATGTCCACGGTCAGGGCGTTCGGGTCGCCATCGATCCGCATGAAAATCTTGGTCTCGTCGTCGAGGAGGACGTCCCGCCCCTGGTAGACGTCGGGAACGTCGGTGGGCGCGAAGTCGCGGGTGCTGTACGTGTACTCGTTGAGGTTGCGGACGTCGGTGAGGTACTCGTAGACCGCCCGCGGCGGCGCGTCTATGTACTGGTGCACGGTGACGAACTGCCCGTACACCTCGTCGTACGTGAAGCTCTCCTTCGTCATCTGCGCGGCGAGGGCCATCGCCTGTTCGCGCGGCGCGGTCTCCCAGCGCAGCAGGCCGGGGACGTCCTTGATGCCGGCCGGGACCGGGTCGGGGGCTACGTAGCCGTCGAGGGGGGTCGGGTTGCTGGCGGAGGTGGTCATCCTGTTACTGCTCCTTCTCGGGCGGGCCGCCCGCGGCCGGTAGCCAGCGCGTGCTGCTGGAATGGCCGGAACGGCGGCATTTCAGTGGGGTCGACGTCCACGCAGATCAGCGCGGGCGAAGTGGTGGCGTGGGCGTGATCCAGGGCCGCGCTCAGCTCTCCGGCGGTACAGACCGTCGTCGCGGCCAGGCCGGGGAACATGGCGGCGACGCCGTCGCCGATGCGAGCCGGGCGGAAGACGTTGTAGGAGTAGTCGCCGGAGAAGAACAGCTGCTCCCGGGTGGCGCACATGCCGTGCGCGTTGTTGTTGAGCACTACGAACGTCACGGGCAGGTCGTACTCAACGGCGGTGTGCACTTCCATGCCGTGCATGAAGAACGCCCCGTCGCCGGCGATGACACAGGTGCGGCGGCCGGTCGCGAACGCCGCACCGATCCCGGCCCCAAAGCTGTGCCCCATGCCGCCCATGCCGAGTGCGGCGATGAACCGGCCGCCCGCGGGCACATCGACGTGGTGGATCGCGACGGCCCCGGCGTTCCCCGCATCGGCCACGACGTTCGCCCCCTCGGGCAGGGCGGACGCGATGATGAGCACGGCGGTCCGCATGTCCAGCGCGGTGGCCGACGGGGGTGACTCCACGGTGGCGGGGCACTGCGTCCCCACTTCCGGTACGACGCCCCCATCTGCGGTCAACGCGTCGGCCAGCAATCCCAGTTCCACGGCTACCGGACCCGAGAGCCATACCAGTTCCTCGTGTGTGTCGAGGAAGGGCTCGCGGGGGTCGACGCACACCACTGGTACGCCCTTGAGGTAGTCGCGCAGGCCCGCTCCAGCCATCTGGGGCAGGCGGGTACCGGCCAGAAGTACGGCGGCCGCGCGTTCCAATACCTCCTGCACCTCGGCGGTGCCGATCACGCCGGCCACGCCCAGGTGGCGGGGGTCGCGAGGGTCGAAGACGTCCTTGGCGTCCGGAACGACGGCGACCCGGGCATTCAGCGTTCCGGCCAGGCGGGCCAGTTGGGGCCGGGCGTCGGCCCGGGCGACCGCCTCGCCGGCGATCACCACGACGCCGCCCTTGCGGCCCGCCGCCGCCCGCAACAGGCCCGCCGCACGAGCGCGTTCGGTGGCCTCCGAAAGCGGGAGTGCGGCCGGTTCGGCGGCCGTGGGCGGCTGCCACGACGGGATCACGGCCTGCTGCACGTCCTTGGGCAGCAGGAGTACCGCGGGCCCGGGCGCCACCGGGTCCGTCGCCGCCGCGAAGGCCCGCGGCAGTTCGTGGACGATCGATTCGGGATCGTCCACGCGTACGCAGTGCACGGCAAGCTCGGCGAACATCCGCGCTGCGTCGATCGACCCGGCCAGTCCACTGGTCTCCTGGAAGGAGCCGCAGCCGTCCAAACCGGTCGGTGGCTGCCCGATCAGCACGAGAGCCGGTACGTAGGAGGCCCTGAGTTCGGCGATGCCGGGCACCAGGTTCATCGCGCCGGCGCCCGAGGTGGAGGCGATCACTGGTATGCGCTGCGAGGCTCGGTGGTATCCGTCCGCCATGGTGGCCGCGGAGAACTCGTGCTTGGCCACCACGCCCTGCAGGCCGGCCTGCGCATGGTGCAGTGCGTCGTACAGGTCCTCGATATTGGCGCCGCTGACTCCGAACACATGGCGGACTCCCAGCCGGTGCAGGAAATCCACGACGAAGTCGACCACGCGGGGTGAATCTCTCATTGGCCGTCCCCCCTTCAGACGGTAGTTCCGCCATTACAAAGCGCCCGCTCACCGCGGACAAGTGACTTGGTTCTGTCAGCAGACACACACCGCACTGGCCAGTTCCTACTAGTCGGGGGTTCCTTCGAGGGGCGGCGATCTGCCATGCGCGGTAGCGGCCGACCGGCAGGGATCTGCCATGCCGGTCTGTCATGTATTCGGTCACGCCGCGCCGTTAGGTTCTCGGCATATCGACGAACGAAAGGGAAATACCGTGATCACCGTCGCGACCGTCTGCTCACTCATAGAGAAGAAGCTCGGCAGCAAGGCCGCGGGCCTGACCCTGGACGACAACACGGTCTTCGACGCCGTCGGCCTGTCCAGCCTCCAGATCGCCGACATCGTCTACACCATCGAGGATGACGCCGAGATCGAGCTCGACCCGAGCCAGGCCGCCAACATCAAGACCGTCGGTGACCTGGTCGCGCTCGTGGAGGCCACAAAGTCCGCCGGTGCGGCGGCATGACCGCCGTCACCACCGCTTACCAGGGCGCCACCGCCGAGGCGATCAGGCACCACTACGACGTCTCCAACGACTTCTACGCCCTGTGGCTGGACAGCTCCCTCACCTACACCTGCGCCCTGTGGGACGACTCCGGCGCCGGCCCGTCCGGTGTCGAGGAGACCCTGGAGAGCGCCCAGGCCCGCAAGCTGGACTACCTCATCGAGGGGGCCAGGGCGGCCGGCGCGCGGCGCGTCCTGGACGTGGGCTGCGGCTGGGGAAGCCTGCTGAAGCGGCTGACCGGGATCTACGGCGTCGAGCACGCCGTCGGCCTCACTCTCAGCGACAGTCAGGCCGAGCTGGTGCGCGATGCTGCGCTGCCGGGTACGGAGATCCGGGTGGAGAACTGGCGGGACCACCAGCCGGACGAGAGCTACGACGCGATCATCTCCATCGGCGCCTTCGAGCACTTCGCCACCACCGGTCTGTCCCGGCCGGAACGGATCGCCGCCTACCGGGAGTTCTTCGAGCGGTGCTCCGCATGGCTGCCGACGCGCGGCCGGATCGCCCTCCAGACCAACATCAAGGGCAACAACACCGTGATGGACAAGGCCACCGTGCGTGAGCTCATGTTCATCATCGACACGATCTTCCCGGAGTCGGAGATCCCGGCGCTCTCCGAGGTCGTCGAGTCCTCCGAGAAGCTCTTCGATGTCGTCTCGGTGCGCAACGACCCGGATCACTACGCTCGAACGTGCGCCGAATGGCTGCGTCGGCTGCGGGTGAACCGCGAGTCCGCCGTTCGGGTCGCGGGCGAGCAGAACGTCCTCAACTACGAGAAGTACCTGGGTGCGAGCGTCCGGCACTTTGAGAACCGGCACCTGGGGTTGTCGAGGATCATCCTCGAAAAGGGGCGGTAGTGGGTTCACGCAAGCACGTCGTCTACTGGCACGAGACCGAGTCGGTCACACCTGAACCGCCTCTGCGTGACACCAGCGACTGCGATGTCGCCATCGTCGGCGGCGGATACACCGGCCTGTGGGCCGCGTACTTCCTCAAGGAGGCCGAGCCCGCGCTCGACATCCGCGTCGTTGAGGCCCAGTACTCCGGGTACGGGGCGTCCGGCCGCGCCGACGGGTTCGTCACACCGACCATTGGCAAGGACATCCAGGCCCTGGTTCGGGAGTTCGGCACGTCCCGCGCCCTGGAGGCGTCGCAGGCCGTGGGCCGGTCCATCCTGGAGATCGGCCGGTTCCTGCGCCGTAACAAGATCGAGGCGGGGTACGAGGCCAACGACTACCTGATGGTCGCCACCGATACGGCTCAGCTGCGCCGGCTGCACGAGGACCGGGAACTGGCCACCAGGATCGCCCGCCGGGAGCAGCCCGAGATCATGACTGCCGCGCAGGCGCAGGCCGTCATCGGCTCCCCCGCCGTGCTGGGCGCCATGCGGACCGGGGGGGCGCTGGTCAACCCGTTCAAGCTGGCCCGCGGCCTGGCGAAGGTCGTCAAGGACCGCGGCGTCACCGTGTACGAGAACACGCCCGTGCTGCGCGTACTGCCCGGGGTGCGGCCCACGGTCGTCACGCCCGGCGGCCGTATCACCGCCGACAAGGTGATCATCGCGGCCAACGCACACCAGTTCACGTTCGCGCCGTTCCGGAACAAGACCGTGCCGATCTGGAGCTACGCGATGGTGAGCGAACCCCTCACCGATGAGCAGCTCGGCCGGGTCGCCTGGGCGGGCCGCGAGGGCATGGTCGAGGCGAAGACGTTCCTGACCTGCGCCCGGTTCACCGCCGACAACCGGCTGATGTTTGCCGGCGGCCCCGCCCTGTACTTCATGGGCCGCGACATGCGTCGGCGGCGGATGAACGACCAGCGCGCCTACCGGGCGCTGCGCGAGGAGTTCCACCGGTTCTTCCCGATGTGGGGCGACGTGGAGTTCACCTACACGTACGGCGGCACCGTCGACGTCACCCGGGACTACGCCCCGCACTTCGGGCGACTCCCGGGCACCAACGCTTTCTACGGCTACGGCTTCAACGGCAACGGTATCGCCGCCACCCACACCGGCGGAAAGGTGCTGCGCGACCTGGTCCTCGGCAAGGACTCCGAGTACGCGCGGCTGCTGTACGTCGACGACGAGCACCGCAAGCAGCGCAGCTTCCCGCCGGAGCCGCTGCTGTACGTCGGCGCCCGCGCCACCACACGGCTCATGGAGTGGAAGGAGTCCCGGGTATGACCGAACTGCGCCGCACCGTGCTGTTGACCGGCGCCTCCGGCGTCGTCGGCCAGGCCATCCTGCGGGAGGCGCCCGGCCGGCCCGTCCGGATCATCTCCATGGCCCGGCCCGGTGGCACGGCCCTGCCGCCCGGCACCGACGAGGTCCTGGGCGCCGACCTGGCGCAGCCCCGCTTCGGCCTCGACGAGGACAGCTACGCGGCCCTGGCTCGTGACGTCGACACCGTCATCCACTCGGCCGGGCTGACCGAGTGGGGCCTGCCCGGCGAGCGGTACAAGCCGGTCAACGTCGACGGAACCCGCCGTGTGATCGACTTTGCGGAACGCGTCGGCGCCACCGTCCACTTCATGAGCACCGCCTTCGTGGCCGCGCTCTTCACGGACGCCCCGTACCAGCTCAGCGACACCAACGTCACGACGAACTACGTCCGTTCCAAACTACGCTCCGAGCAGATGCTGCGCGACAGCGGCATCCGGCACACCGTGTTCCGGCCCACCAACCTGATCGGCGACTCGGCCACCGGCTGGACGTCGCGTGGCCAGATCGTGCAGCTGATGTCCGACTGGATCTGCCGTGGCCGGGCGCCCTTCATTCCCGTGCACCAGGGCAACCGGATCGACATCGTGCCGCAGGACCTGCTCGCGAAGGCCGTGTTGAGAGCAGTCGAATTGGGCGACGACGAAGGCTCGTTCTGGGTCACCTACGGCGACGAGGCCATGGACATGGAGCGTGCCGTCGAGGTGTGCGCCAAGCACGCGTCCGCCCTCGGACGGACCCTCGGCTCGATCCCGGTCACCGACCCGGACGCCCTCGACCCCGAGGAGCTGCTCAGGCTGCCTCCGCTGGCCCGTTCGTACCTATCGGTGCTGCGCGACGTCAGCGAGGTGACGCGGTGCAGCGGCGGTGTTCTGCCGACGTCCATGCCCGAACTGCGCACGCGCTATGGCATTCCGCACGTCCAGGACACCGACGCCTATCTGCGGACGCTTGAGTACGCCTCCGCCCACCTCAGCTAGAGAGGACGCACACGTGAACGACGAGTGGAAGCCGCCCAGGCTCGATGGGACCGTCGCGGTGGTCACCGGAGCCAGCCGGGGCGTGGGCCGCGGCATAGCCCTGGCCCTCGGTGGGGCGGGGGCCACGGTGTACGTCACCGGACGCAGCACCCGCGGCGAGGGCCGCACCGAGGGCCTGCCTGGCACGGTCGACGACACCGCCGATGAGGTCACCGCCCGGGGCGGCACCGGCGTCGCGGTGCGCTGCGACCACCGCTCGACCGATGACAACCAGGCCCTCGCCGACCGGATCCGCGCCGACCACGGCGGCCTGGACTTGCTGGTGAACAACGCCTGGGCGGGCTACGAGCGCTCCGCCGACGTCCGGTTCGACGCGCCGTACTGGGACCAGCCCATGTGGCGGTACGAGCTGTGCGAGGGGTCGCTGCGTGCCCAGTACGACATCACGCGACTGCTGACCCCGCTGATGTTCGAGCGGCCGAACGGGCTGATCGTTGGCATCGGCTTCACCGACGGGGACACCTACCTCGGGCAGGCCGCGTACGACGTGTTCAAGGCCGCCAACGACCGACTGAGCAAGGCGTTCGCGGCCGACCTCCGCAAGAAGCGGGTCGCGGCGCTCTCGCTGCACCCCGGGTTCGTCCGCACCGAGCGGGTCGAGGCGGCCTGGGAGGCACTGGGCGACGGCCCGGCCGCAGTGGTGCACTCCCCCGAGTACGTGGGCCGCGCCATCGCCCACCTGGCGGCCGACGCCGAGGTGCGGGAGCGGTCGGGCCAGATCCTCACGGTCGGCGATCTGGCCGACGAGTACGGCTTCACCGACGTCGACGGGCGGCGGCTGTCCGCCTTCCGGCTGGAGGGCCGGATGAGTCTCGCCACGCGCATGGACCGGCTGAACCGAGTGGTGGCCAAGGCGACCGCTTCCTGACCCACCCGCGTGCCGCGTGGCACATCCCCACACGGCACGACCATCCCATGGGAAGACAGCGAACAGGAGTAGGCATGGGCACGGGAACAGCCCCATCCACCGCGACCGCAATGACCGGAGCGACTGGCAAGGCGGCAGCCCTTGTGCTCGCGGTGACATGCGGCGCACAGTTCATGGTCATCATCGACGACACCGTCGTCGCGATGGCGCTGCCGACGATCCGCACGGCACTGGACTTCGAACAGGCCTCGCTGGCCTGGGTCGTCGACGCGTACATGCTGCTGTTCGGTGGCTTTCTCGTGCTCGGTGGCCGGTGCGCGGACCTCTTCGACCGGCGAAAGGTGTTTCTCACCGGCCTCGGTGTCTTCACCGTGGCGTCGCTGGCCTGCGGTCTGGCCACCACGTCCGAGATGCTGATCGTGTCGCGCGGCGCACAGGGCTTCGGCGCGGCACTGCTCAGTCCGGCCGCCCTGTCCATCCTGATCAACGTCTTCACAGAGGCGAAGGAACGACGTAAAGCCCTCGGTGTGTGGGGCGGCCTCACCGGCGTTTCCGGAGTCTCTGGTGTGCTTCTCGGCGGTGTCGTCACCGACACCATTGACTGGCGCTGGGTGTTCTTCATCAACATTCCGGTCGGCATCCTGCTGTTCGCGCTCGTCCTACGGCCCGCCTTGGCCGACCGTATGGCGCCGGCCAGGGGGACGTCGACCGACACCACCGGCGCTGTGCTCATCACGTCCGCGCTGCTGCTGCTCGTCTACACCGTGATCAGCACCAGCCACCGCCCGTGGGGCTCCACCGCCACCATCGCCGGGCTCATCGGCTCCGGCCTGCTGCTGACCGGCTTCGTCGTCAGGGAGCTGCGAACCCCGCAGCCGCTGATCCGGCTCGGCATCTTCGCCAACCGGCAGATCGCCGTGGCGAACGTGATGATGCTGCTCGCCGCCTCCGGCCTGTACGGGATCTTCTTCTTCCTGACCCAGTACATGCAGATCCTGCAGGACTGGTCGCCACTGCGGGCCGGGCTTTCGTGGGCGCCGTTCGGCGTGACCATGGCGGTGTTCTCGGGTGTCGCGATCCAACTGCTGCCGAAGCTCGGCAGCCGCGTCCTGTGCCTGCTCGGACTGGCCACGGCGACCGTCGGACTCGGCCTGCTGTGGGGCGCGCCCGTCAAGGCCTCGTACGCGTCGGACATCCTGCCCACGCTGCTGCTGTGCGCCGCCGGATACGGGCTGGCAATGGTGCCGCTGGTGGTGGCCGCGGTGAGCGGTGTGGCCAAGTCGGACTCCGGAGCGGCCTCCGGGGTTCTCAACACAGGTCAGCAGATCGGCGGCGCCACCGGCCTCGCCGTGCTGGCCGCGCTCGCCGGCAGCCGCCTGGACGACGAGGTGGCCGCGGGCAAGGCGCTGCCCGATGCCCTGCTGGCGAGCTTCCACTCGTCGTTCCTCGTCGGCACGGTGCTCAGCGCCTGCGCCGCCTTGCTCGCGCTGGCCCTGCCCGCACTGCGCACGGAGTTCGACCCGGAGACGACCTCGGGCGTCTGACACGCCCCGGACCGTCACGTCGAGTGCAACACCACCTAAGTACTGAGGGGAAGAGGGGATATGGACGGCAGGGAACATCGCTGGTACATGCTCGCGGTATCCGTGGTCCCGCTGCTCGCACTCGGCGTCGCCATGGTGCTGGCATGGAACAGAGTCCTTGGCTGGACCGACGTTCTGGTCACGGTGATCATGTACGTGATCTCGGGCATCGGCATCTCGACCGGCTATCACCGGCTGCTGACGCATCGCGCGTTCGAGACGTACAAGCCGATACGGGTGGGGCTCGCGGCGGCCGGTGTGATGGCGGGCCAGGGGCCGCCGATCATCTGGGCGGCCCACCACCGCAAGCACCACCGGGTCGCCGACAAGGAGGGAGACCCGCACAGCCCGCACCTGGGCTTCGAGCCCGGTTTCAAAGGCGCTCTCACCGGTATGTGGCACGCCCACCTCGGCTGGCTGTTCAACACGAAGCTCAGCTCGGACCCGATCCGCTACTGCCCGGACCTGGTACGGGAGAAGCCGCTGCGCCGGCTGAGCGAGAACTTCCTGGCCGTCGTCGCCGCCGGCATCCTGCTGCCCGGCCTGATCGCGTTCGCGCTGACCGGCGGCTCCGTCCAGGCCCTGCTCACCGGTATCCTGTGGGGCGGCCTGGTCCGGATCTTTCTGATCAACCACATGACGTACGCGGTCAACTCGATCGGCCACTACTTCGGCCGGCGCCGCTTCTCCACCACGGACGAGTCCCGGAACGTCGCCTGGCTGGCCCTCCCCTCGTTCGGTGAGGCCTGGCACAACAACCACCACGCCTTCCCCCGGTCCGCCCGGCACGGTATGAAGTGGTACGAGGTCGACATCTCCGCAATCTTCATTTGGAGCCTGGAGAAGACGCGGCTGGCCTGGAACATCATCCGGATCGACCCCGAGCGCATGACGATGCGGGAGGCCGGGATCAGCCGGGTGACCGGCAGCGCACTCAGCCAACAGGAGCTCCTGGTCAGCCAGCAGAAGCTCGCCCCGATGGCGGAGCGGTCCCGCGGAGGCTCGGACATCTCCCTCGTGGACGTGGAGTGACCATGGCGGCCGAGAGCGGACTGTGGGACCTGCTCCTGCGGGGCGAGTCGCACGGCACGCTCCACCACTGGGACGGCGAGGGCTTCGCGTATCTGCCGTGGCATGAGGTCGTCGCGCAGGCGCACGGCATGGCAGCGACCCTGCGCGAGGCCGGCGTGCGGCCCGGCACCCGGGTCGCCACCGTTCTCACCAACTCGGAGCACACTGTCCGCGGGCTGCTCGCGGTCTGGCTGGCGGGGGGCGCCGTCGCGTCATTCCCGCTGCCGGCCCGCGGGCAGACCCCGGAGGAGTACGGCAACCAGCTGACGGTACTCAGCGAGGGCCTCGACCCGGCTGTACTGCTCGTCGACGAGCGCCTGAGGCCCCTGGTCCCGGCCGGGCTCACCGCCCAGCTGCCAGTGCTCACGTGGACATCGCTGTACGGCGGCGGGCGTATCGACCCGTCGCCGCCCGGTGACGAGGACACCGCGTTCATCCAGTACTCGTCCGGCAGCACGAGCCTGCCCAAGGGCTGCGAGCTGAGCGTCCGCGCCATCGGCACCCATCTGCACATGCTGCGGGAGATGTCGGACGGCCGGCCGGGCCAGGAGACCATCGCCTCCTGGCTGCCGCTCTCGCACGACATGGGCGTGTTCGGCACGATGCTGCACGCTTGGGCGTTCGATCACGACTTCGTACTGTCGTCGCCCGAGCGCTTCGGCATGGCGCCGCGTACCTGGTTCCGGGACATGTCCGAGTTCGGCGCGACGATGACGGCCGGTACGAACACCGCACTGCACCTGGCGACCCGGGCGCAGGGCCGGACGGCCCTGCCCAAACCGCTGCGGCTGAAGGTGTTCGTGGTGGGCGCCGAGCGGGTCGACTGGGACACCCTGAACGCCGCCGCGGAGACGTTCCGCTCCTCGGGCCTGGCCCCGGAGGCATTCATGCCCGCGTACGGCATGGCCGAGGCGACGCTCGCCATCTCCAGCACGCCGCTGGGCGAGCGGCCGTCGGTGCGTCACTTCGACGGCGCGGCCCTGCTCGACAGCCGGGTCGTGGAGGTCCCCGAGGACGCGCCGGGCGCCACCCGGCTCGTGTCCAACGGGCCTCCCCTGCCCGGCGTCCGGGTACAGCAGGCCCGGGCCGGCCGGGTGTCGGAGCTGCTGGTCTCCACACCCAGCCTGGCCAGCCGGTACCACGGAGACCCGCAGCGCACCGCCGAGCGGTTCCGCGACGGCGCACTACACACCGGTGACCTGGGATTCGTACACGACGGCGAGGTGTTCTTCGTAGGCCGCGCCGACGACCTCATCTCGGTCGGCGGACGCAATGTTCACACCGGGGACATCGAGTCGGCGATCGAGGGCCTTGGCCCAGTCCGCAAGGGCTGCTCGGCGCTCGTCGAGATGCCCGGCTCGCCCGTCTCCCGGCTGGTGCTGCTCCTCGAACCGGCCCGCCGCAGCGACGACTTCCGGTCGATCGCCGACCGGGCCGCCACGGTGGCCCTGGAGAAGTCGGGCATCGCCCTGTCCGAGTGTGTGTTCGTGGAGCGCGGCCATCTACCCCGGACGCCCAGCGGCAAGATCCAGCGGTTCCGCTGCCGGAGCCTCCTCGGCCAGGACGACTCCCGGCTGAAGACCATCGCCCGCATCCGGTTCGACTGAGCCGTACGCGCCGACCGGGCCGTACCCAGGGGCACGGCCGGCTCACGACAGAAAGGATCCACCATGTCCCAGGGCCAGACCCTGCCACCGGGCTTCTTCGCCGACACCGAGATCGCGGACGGCGGGGACCACCTAAGGCTCCACCTCAACGAGAACCCGTACGGTCCGCCGCCCGGCGCGATCGACGCGGTGCATGACGAGTCCACGCACCACCTCAACCGCTACCCGGACGCCGACTGCCGACAGCTCCGCGAGACCCTCGCCGCCTACTTCGGCGTCACCCCGGACATGGTCGCAGTCGGCAACGGCACCGACGAGCTGGTACTTGTCACCTCTCTGACTTTCCTCCGCGAACCCGGCACGTCCGTCGTGACCACCGCGACGACCTTCCCCGGGTACATGATGTCGGCCGCGTCCGTGGGCCGCGCTCCCGTCACCGTCCCGCTGGACGGCGTCGGCCTGCCCGTCGAAGAGCTCGCCGAACGGATCGGCGCGGGCGCCGACCTCACGTTCCTCTGCAACCCGCTCAACCCGACCGGCGCGCTCCTCGACCGGGCGTCCGTCACCCGGCTCCTCGACGCCGCCGAATCCGGTGGTGGCGTGGTCGTGTTCGATGAGGCATACATCGACTTCGCCGGGCCCACCCACGAGTTCGCCCTCGAAGCGGTACGCGCAGGCCGGCGCGCCCTGGTGATGCGGACGTTCTCCAAGGCGTGGGGCCTGGCCTCCGTACGCATGGGCGTTGTCATAGGCCCCGCAGACCTGATCGCACGGGTCTCCGCCACCGCAGGCGCACTGCCGTTCAACGTCAACCGGCATGCCCAGCGGGCCGTCCTGCAGGCCCTTGAGCAGCCGGAGTACCTCGACCGGGTGCGTACCGAGAACGCCCGGGTGCGGGAGCTGCTCTGCAAGTCGCTGGACGTGCTGGGCCTCACCTACGCGCCGTCCGCGAGCAACTTCGTCATGGTCGACGTGCCGCCGCCGGGCGACAGCGCCCGGTTCGCGGCGCGCCTCGCTGCCGACCACCGCATCTTCGTCCGCGCGCTGGACGCGCTCGGCATGCCTGGCCGGCTCCGTATCTCCGTGGGCACCGAGGCCGAGGTGGAGCGCCTCGCCACGGCGCTTGGGGCCATGCTCGACGGCCCTGGAACGCTCTGATCCGCAGACCGGAAGAACAGGGAGCAAGGCCACCAACCATGGGCCATTATCAGCCAAACCTGCGAGACCTGGAGTTCACCTTGTTCGAGGTGCTGGGCTGCGCAGACGCATACGGCCACGGCGCCTTCGCGGGCACCGACGAACACACGGCGCGTACCGTGCTGGCCGAGGTGGCGCGGCTCGCCACCGGTGAACTGGCGGACGCCTTCACCGACGCGGACCGCAACCCGCCCGTGTACGACCCGGTAGCCGGAACTGTCACTCTCCCCGACTCCCTCAAACGGGCGTACCGCGCATGGACGGACGGCGGCTGGCACCTGCTCGACCTGCCCGCCTCGCTGGGCGGCACCGACGTGCCGCCGTCCCTCCGCTGGGCCGTTGCCGAGCTGGCGCTCGGTGCCAACCCAGCCGTCTACCTGTACCAGGGCCTGGCCGGCTTCGCGAAGATCCTCGACCGGCTCGGCACCCCCCAGCAGAAGCGGCTCGCCCGGCTGATGGTCGACCACCGGTGGGGCGGGACGATGGTGCTCACGGAGCCGGAGGCCGGCAGCGATGTCGGCACCTGCCGCACCAGGGCCGTCCAGCAGCCCGACGGAACTTGGCACATCGAGGGCGTCAAACGGTTCATCACATCAGGCGAGCACGATTTGTCCGAGAACATCGTGCACTTCGTGCTCGCCCGCCCCGAGGGCCACGGCTCTGGCACCAAGGGCCTGTCCCTGTTCCTCGTACCGAAGTTCCTGGTGGAGGACTACAACACCGGTCGGCTCGGTGCCCGCAACGGTGTCCGTGCCACCGCCCTCGAGGACAAGATGGGGCTGAAGGCGTCCGCGACCTGCGAGCTGACGTTCGGCGCCGAACAGCCCGCCGTCGGGCTGCTGCTGGGCGACGTCCACGACGGCATACGGCAGATGTTCCAGGTTATCGAGCAGGCCCGGATGATCGTCGGTGCCAAGTCCGCAGCGACCCTGTCGACCGCGTACCTCAACGCCGCCGCATACGCCCGGGACCGGGTCCAGGGCGCCGACCTGGCATCCCTCGCGGACCGGAACGCGCCGCGCGTGCCCATCATCCGCCACCCCGAGGTGCGCCGCGCTCTGCTGCTGCAGAAGGCGTACGCGGAGGGGCTGCGCGCTCTCATGCTCTACACAGCCACCGTCCAGGACCGGCTTGCCGCCGCAGAGGCCACCGGTACGCCCGACCGGGCGGCGAAGGCGCTCAACGACCTGCTCCTGCCCGTCGTCAAGGGCTACAGCTCCGAGCGCGCCTGCGAGCAGCTCAACTACGCCCTGCAGATCCTTGGCGGCGCCGGATACACCCGGGACTTCCCGTTGGAGCAGTACATCCGCGACGCCAAGATCGACACTCTGTACGAGGGCACCACCGCGATCCAGGGTCTCGACTTCTTCTTCCGCAAGATCGCCCGGGACGGGGGTGAGGCGTTCGGCGCACTGCTCACCGAGGTGGAGAAGACCGCCCTCGACACTTCCACCGGCGGCGAACTGGACGACACGCGCGCGTTGCTCGCCCGGGCCCTGGAGGACCTGCGGGGCATGGCCCAGTCGAACAGCGGGCGGCTGATGGAGTCCTTCACGGACCCGGCTGCCGTGTACCAGGTGGGCCGTAACACCACCCGGCTGCTGATGGCCACCGGCGACGTACTGGTCGGGTGGCTGCTGCTGCGCCAGGCTGTCGCCGCCGAGGCGGTCCTGACGGAACTGCCCGTCGACACCAGTGGCGCGATCCGGGCACGCCGGGCCTTCTGCGTGGGCAAGATAGCCACTGCCCGGTTCTTCGCCCAGGAGGTGCTTCCGCTGCTGACCGCCGAACGCTCCATCGCGGACCGGGTGGACACCGTCCTCATGTCCCTGCCGGAGGACGCCTGGTGAGGCCCGCGGAGACAACCGCGCACCCCTGCACACCGGGCCTACGCTGATTCCCCAAGGAGTACCCGCATGTCCCAGTCCTTCGCCGCTCTGCCCCCTGCCCATCAGACGATGCTGCTGGCCCACCGCGCGATGGTGCGCGACCTGGGCCGGGTCGCCCGTACCGCCGAGCGGCTGGCGCAGTCGCCCGACACCGAACGGGCCGCCGCCCTCCGGGAGTACATCGACAAGCTGTTTCTGCTGATCGAGCACCACCACGAGGGCGAGGACGAGTTCCTCTGGCCGCGACTGCGGCAGCTGGGAGCGGACGAGGAGGCACTCACCCTGATGACCACCGAGCACGACGAATTGTCGAAGCTCCTGCACAGCTGGCATGACGTCAGCCGCCGACTTGGTACGGACCCCGGCGCAGCGGCTGAGCTGGCGACGCTGACGGAGGGGGTGCGCGACCAACTCGCGAAACACGCCGGGGACGAGGAGCGGGAGCTGTCCGAGCGGCTGGCGCCGGTGCTGGGCAATCAGATCTGGAAGGGGTTTGCGACACACATGCGCAAGACGGCACCGAGTTGGACCCTGAAGTTCATGCCGGCCTGGCTGTCCTCCGTGGCCGGCCCCGGCGAGCGGGGTGGGGTGCCCGCGCCGCCGGTGGCGGCGCTGTTCAAGGGCTGGCTGGAGAAGCGGCAGCGGGCAGCGTTCGGCGAGAACTACTGAGCCGAAGAGGTGACGCTGCCGCCGGTCCGACACCGCCGGTGAGCTGCGCCGACGCTGTGACAGGATGACCGGCACCATGACCACCAGCACCGTCAGCAGCTGCCGCGCCCCGGGCGCCGACGCACCGGCCGGGACCTCGCGATGAGGGGCCGGGCAAAGCCTCCGTCGGCGCCCCTGCCGCAGCGGGACGGCATCGACCCGGTGCGGGTACGGCTCCCCGAGGATCCGGGCGGGGAATGGCCGACGGTCCGTGACCATCTGCTGGCGCGGTTCGGCGGTGCGATCGGGGCGGACCGGGTGGACGCGATGCTCACCGAGGGCAGGTTCGTCTCGGTGCAGGGGCCCGTGGCGGCCGACGAGCCGTACACGGCGGGCCGGTATCTCTGGTTCCACCGGGACTTCGCGCCCGAGGAGCCGGTGCCGTTCCCCGTCGGTGTCGTGTACCGCGACGCGCATCTCGTCGTCGCCGACAAGCCGCACTTCCTCGCCACGACACCGCGCGGCCGGCACATCACCGAGACAGCGGTGGCCCGGCTCCGCCGCGAGCTGGATCTGCCGTCGTTGCAGCCCGCACACCGGCTGGACCGGCTGACGGCAGGCCTGGTGCTCTTCGTCGTACGGCCCGAGGAGCGGGGCGCTTACCAGACGCTGTTCCGCGACAAGCGGGTGCGCAAGGAGTACGAGGCGGTGGCACCGTACGACCCGGCGCAGGCCTTCCCGCGCACCGTACGCAGCCGGATCGTCAAGGAGCGCGGGGTGATCGCGGCCCGGGAGGAGCCGGGCGAGGCGAACAGCGAGAGCCGGATCGAGCTGCTGGAGCACCGGGCGGGGCTGGGCCGCTACCGGTTGCTGCCCGCCACCGGGCGCACCCACCAGCTCCGGGTTCATATGAACAGTCTGGGTCTGCCGCTCGTCCATGATCCGGTCTATCCGGTGGTCGAACCGGAGGGGGCGGCGGACGACTGGACGCGTCCGCTGCAGCTCCTCGCCCGGGTGCTGGAGTTCACCGATCCGGTCACGGGCGGGCCGCGCCGCTTCGAGAGCGGGCTGCGGCTCTCCGCGTGGCCGGACCGGTGATCCCCTGACGTCAGTGCCCGCGAGCGATCCACTCGTCGAGGTGCGGCGCCTCGGCGCCGATCGTGGTGGAGTCGCCGTGTCCGGTACGAACGGTGGTGTCCGCCGGCAGTGCGAGCAGCCGGTCCCTGATCGACGCGACGATCGTCGGGAAGTGCGAGAACGACCGCCCGGTGGCGCCGGGCCCGCCCTGGAAGAGCGTGTCCCCGGTGAAGACGGTGGACAGCTCGGGGGCGTACAGGCAGACCGCTCCCGGGGCATGACCGGGCGTGTGCAGGACCTGGAGCGTGGTCCCGGCGATCTGCAGCTCCTGGCCCTCCGCCAGTTCGGCGTCGGGTGTGCGGTCCGGGTGGGTCTGCTTCCACAGCGGCAGGTCGTCGGGGTGCAGCATGATCGGCGCACCCGTGGCGTCGGCGAGGGCCGGGGCGGCGTCGATGTGGTCGTTGTGGGCGTGCGTGCAGACGATGGCGCGCAGCGTGCGGCCGCCGAGCGCGTCCTCGATGGCGACCGGATCATGGGCGGCGTCGATAACGATCGCCTCGGTGTCGTCGCCGATGATCCAGACGTTGTTGTCGACGTCCCACTCGCCGCCGTCGAGGGCGAAGGTGCCGGAGGTGACGAGGTGGTCGATGCGGGCCGTCATCAGAGCACCACCACCGAGCGCAGCACGTCGCCTTCGTGCATCCGGGTGAACGCCTGCTCGACGTCGCCGAGCCCGATGGTCTCCGTGACGAACGCACCGAGGTCGATCCGGCCCTGCTGGTGCAGGTCGATGAGCATCGGGAAGTCGCGCGAGGGCAGGCAGTCTCCGTACCAGGACGACTTGAGCGAGCCGCCGCGGCCGAACACGTCGATCAGCGGCAGTTCGAGCTGCATCTCCGGGGTGGGGACGCCGACCAGGACGACCGTGCCGGCGAGGTCGCGGGCGTAGAACGCCTGCTTGTACGTCTCCGGGCGGCCGACCGCCTCGATGACGACATCGGCGCCGTTGCCGCCGGTCAGGGCGCGGATCGCCTCGACCGGGTCGGTGGTGCGGGAGTTGACGGTGTGCGTGGCACCCATCTTCTTCGCCGTCTCCAGCTTGCGGTCGTCGATGTCCACCGCGATGATCCTCGCGGCGCCGGCCAGCCGGGCGCCCATGACGGCCGCGTCGCCGACACCGCCGCAGCCGATGACGGCGACCGAGTCGCCACGGCCGACCTCGCCGGTGTTGATCGCGGCCCCGATGCCCGCCATGACGCCGCAGCCGAGCAGCCCGGCGGCGGCCGGGGAGACCTCGGGGTCGACCTTGGTGCACTGGCCCGCGGCGACCAGGGTCTTCTCCGCGAACGCTCCGATACCGAGCGCGGGCGACAGCTCGGTGCCGTCCAGCAGCGTCATCTTCTGCTTGGCGTTGTGCGTGTTGAAGCAGTACCAGGGGCGGCCGCGCCGACACGCCCGGCACTGCCCGCAGACCGCACGCCAGTTGAGGACGACGAAGTCGCCGGGCTCGACGTCCGTGACTCCCTCGCCGACGGACTCCACGATGCCCGCGGCCTCGTGGCCGAGCAGGAACGGGAAGTCGTCGTTGATGCCGCCCTGCTTGTAGTGCAGGTCGGTGTGGCAGACGCCACACGTCTGGATCTTCACCACGGCCTCACCGGGACCGGGGTCCGGGATCACGATCGTCTCGACCCGTACGGGCTCGTTCTTTCCCGGTGCGATGACCCCTTGCACCTGCTGCGCCATACCGTGGTCTCCCTTGTCGTGACGGTCCCGGCTTCTCTGATGTTCGACCGACATCCGAAGATCGAACACGAACAACCGTACGCGGTCGTAGGTGTCCCGGCAGCGGCGGCACGGTGGCGCGCGGGAGGCGGCCCCCACCGGAGGTTCCGCGGGGGCCGCCTGCCGGCGGGTCAGGCCTCCATGTCGTGGACCCGGCGCCCGCCGACGTACGTCTGGAGGACGCGGGTGGCGCCGATCTCCTCGGGCGGGCCCGCGTACGGGTCGCGGTCCAGGACCGCCAGGTCGGCGCGGCCCTGCCCTCCGGATCCGGGCCCCGACCCGCGGCTCCGGGGTGGGTCCCCGCAAGGCGCGTACCCGCGGTCTCAGGGGGCGAGCACGTCCAGTTCGTGCAGGGCACCCACCGCGATCTCCTTCGTCAGCCGCTCCGCCTCCGCCACGTCGCCCTCCCGCACCGCCTCCGCGAGCCGTACGTGGAGCGTGACCGCCGCCGGGTCCGGGTCCTCGAACATCACCTGGTGATGGGTGCGTCCCGCCAGCACCTCTGCGACGACGTCCCCGAGCCGCGCGAACATCTCGTTGCCGGAGGCGTTGAGCACGATCCGGTGGAACGCGATGTCGTGCTCCAGGTATCCCTCCAGTTGCTGGCCGCGTGAGGTCGCGACCATGCCGAGGGCGCATTCGGTGAGGGCGGCGCACTGTTCCGGCGTGGCGTGCCGGGCGGCGAGTCCGGCCGCGACCGGTTCGATCGCCGAGCGCAGGACGGTCAGGGAGCGCAGCTGGCGCGGCCGGTCGGTGCCGGCCAGACGCCACCGGATGACCTGCGGGTCGTAGACGTTCCACGCCTCGGTCGGCTGCACGGTCACGCCGACCCGGCGCCGGGACTCGACCAGGTGCATGGATTCGAGGACCCGGATCACTTCACGGACGACCGTGCGCGAGACGTCGAAGCGCTGGGCCAGCTCGTCGGTGCGCAGCACCCGGCCCGGCGGGCAGTCCCCCGCGGCGATCTCCAGACCCAGGGTGTCCAGCACGTGTGTATGCAGCCCGGGGCCCTGTGTGGTCATGGGCAAAGCCTACGGGTCACGCACCTGGAACAAAAAGTACGACTTTTATGTCACAGAATCTTGAATAAGTCGTACGTATAGGTTTCAGTTGCGCGACGGACCGGTGTCGAGGACGACATCGACGGAGACAGCGAGGCACCACCAATGAGCACCCCCCACGTAGTCGTGGTGATGGGCGTGGCAGGGACCGGCAAGACCACGATCGGCCCCCTGCTCGCCGCCGAACTCGGCGTTCCGTACGCCGAGGGCGACGAGTTCCATCCCGCGGCGAACATCGCCAAGATGTCGGCCGGCACCCCGCTGGACGACTCCGACCGGTGGCCCTGGCTCGATGCGATCGGGCAGTGGGCGCACGACCGGGCCGGACTCGGCGGCGTCGTCAGCAGCTCGGCGCTCAAGCGGGTCTACCGCGACCGGCTGCGCGCCGAGGCCCCCGGTGCCGTCTTCCTCCACCTGACCGGTGACCGGGCCCTCATCGAGGAGCGCATGGCGGACCGCAAGGGCCACTTCATGCCGACCGCGCTGCTCGACTCGCAGTTCGCCACCCTGCAGCCGCTGCAGGAGGACGAGGTCGGCGTCTCCGTCGATGTGTCCGGCACCCCCGAAGAAATCACCCAGCGAGCCGTCGCCGCGCTGCGCCGGCTCGAAGACTAAGGATCCCCACCGTGACCAGTCTCAGCGTCGAGATGTTGGCAGCGGACGCCGTCGAACCGATCACTTCGGCAGGCAACGCGCAGTTGGGCATTGCCGTCCTGGCCGGCATCGCCGTCATCGTTCTGCTGATCACCAAGTTCAAGTTGCACGCGTTCCTCGCGCTGACCATCGGCTCGCTGGCCCTCGGCTCCTTCGCCGGTGCCACGCCCGCCAAGACGATCGCCAGCTTCACCGCCGGTCTCGGCTCGACCGTCGCGGGCGTCGGTGTCCTGATCGCGCTCGGCGCCATCCTGGGCAAGCTGCTCGCCGACTCCGGCGGCGCGGACCAGATCGTCGACACGATTCTCGCGAAGGCGAGCGGGCGCGCCATGCCGTGGGCGATGGTCCTCATCGCCTCGATCATCGGTCTGCCGCTCTTCTTCGAGGTCGGCATCGTGCTGCTGATCCCGGTCGTGCTGCTCGTCGCCAAGCGCGGCAACTACTCCCTGATGCGGATCGGTATCCCGGCGCTGGCCGGTCTCTCCGTGATGCACGGGCTGATCCCCCCGCACCCCGGCCCGCTGGTGGCGATCGACGCCCTCGGCGCCAACCTCGGTGTCACGCTGGCGCTCGGTGTCCTGGTCGCCATCCCGACCGTGATCATCGCGGGCCCCGTCTTCTCCCGTTACGCCGCACGCTGGGTGGACATCAAGGCGCCCGAGAAGATGATCCCGCAGCGTCCGTCGGAGGACCTGGAACGTCGCCCCAGCTTCGGCGCCACGCTGGCGACCATCCTGCTGCCCGTCGTGCTGATGCTGGTCAAGGCCCTCGTCGACATCGTCGTGGACAACCCGGAGAACCACGTCCAGCGGGTCACCGACGTGATCGGCTCGCCGCTGATCGCGCTCCTCGCGGCCGTCATAGTCGGGATGTTCACGCTGGGCCGGGCAGCCGGTTTCAGCAAGGGCCGCCTCTCGGTCACCGTCGAGAAGTCCCTCGCCCCGATCGCGGGCGTGCTGCTGATCGTCGGTGCGGGCGGTGGCTTCAAGCAGACCCTCATCGATGCCGGTGTGGGCCAGATGATCCTGGACTTCTCCAAGGACTGGTCGATCCCGGCGCTGCTGCTGGGCTGGCTGATCGCCGTCGCGATCCGGCTCGCGACCGGCTCGGCGACCGTGGCCACGATCTCGGCGGCCGGTCTGGTCGCCCCGCTCGCCGCCGACATGTCGACGTCGCACGCTGCGCTGCTGGTCCTCGCAGTCGGTGCGGGCTCGCTTTTCTTCAGCCACGTCAACGACGCCGGTTTCTGGCTGGTGAAGGAGTACTTCGGGATGAGCGTCGGCCAGACGGTGAAGACCTGGTCGGTGATGGAGACCATCATCTCCGTGGTCTCGCTCGGCTTCATCCTGCTGCTGTCGCTGGTCCTTTAGAGGAGCTCGCAAAATGGGAGTCCGATCAGCTCGCGGCGTCTGGTGCGTGCGATCGCAAGGCGTCGGAAGGTCCTCGTAGCGGAGCTACTAGGGCATTTCGGCAACGCAGCGAGCGTGCGTGCCAGACGCCGCGAGCCGGGCGCCCATTTTGTGAGCTCCTCTTAGGGCCCCTCCGGGGCAGGTCCGGCGAGTCGTCCGGCGACTCGCCGGACCGTCCTTCCGGCCTCTCGGCGCATTCCCCCACAGCGGGTGTTCGGCCCGCGCCCAATGGCGCTCGACCGACCCGGTGCGCACGCCACGGCGTACGGCCCACGGGTGCGCCTGCGGCATCGGGAGGGCGACTGTCCACCCATCCATTCGAGCACCCGCGGCCGCATGTCACCAGGGGCCGCGGGTGTCCGTCACACTTCGGTAACGGGCCTCAGTGGTGGACCGCACCGCTCTCCGCCGCCTTCTCCAACTGGAACGCCTCGTTGCCCAGGCCGATCCTGGCGTGCACCGCCGGCTTCGTCGAGCGCAGCACCGCCCCGTAGACCAGACCGATGACGAGCGCGGCGACGACGACTCCGGGCAGCAGCCAGTTGAGCACCGAGCCGGGACCGGATCCGACGAGTACGTCGAAGTCCCGGACCGTGAAGACGGCGATGGCCACCAGCGCCGCACCGGCCAGACCGGAGGCGACCAGCCGCCACAGCTGCGCCCGGCCGGCACCGCGCTTGACGAAGAAGGCGATCACGGCGAAGGAGGCGGCGGCCATCAGCACGATGACGCCGAGCGCGCCGACGTTGCCCATCCAGGTGAACAGGTGCAGCACCGGGGCGGTCGGGTCGCCGACCGCATTGTCGTCCGTGAACGCGAAGGCCAGCACGATGACCAGGGAGACGACGGACTGGAGCAGCGAGCCGGTGGCCGGGGCACCGCTGGACTTGTTGGTCCGGCCGAACGCGGCGGGCAGCAGGTTCTCACGGCCCATCGCGAACGCGTACCGGGCGACGACGTTGTGGAAGCTGAGCAGCGCCGCGAACATGCCGGTGACGAAGAGGACGTGCAGCACGTCGGTGAAGGTGGTACCGAGACGGTCCTCGGTGAGACCGAACAGCATCCCGGGGCCCTCCTTCAGCGAGGTGTCGGCGATGAAGTCGGGGCCCGCGGCGACGGTCAGCGCCCAGGAGCCGATCGCAAGGAACAGGGCGGCGTAGCCGACGGCGAGGAACATCACCCGGGAGACGACGATCTGCGGGCGGCTGGTCTCCTCTGCGTACACCGGCGCCTGCTCGAACCCGACGAACGCGGCGATGCAGAAGCAGAGCGCGGTGCCGAGTCCGGCGCCGGTGAGGGTGTCCGGGTTGAAGGCGTGCAGCGACAGTCCCTCCGGTCCCGGCTTGGAGACGGCGGCGATGTCGAAGATCACGACGAGGGCGCACTCGACGACCAGCAGCACGCCGAGGACCTTGGCGTTGAGGTCGATCTTCAGCCAGCCGAGCACACCGACGATCACGACGGCGACAACTGCCGGAATCCACCAGGCGAGTTCGATCTCCAGATAGGTGGAGAACAGGCCGGAGACCTCGAAGCCGAGGATGCCGTAGATGCCGACCTGCATGGCGCTGTACGCGACCAGCGCGACGAGTGACGCACCGGCGCCCGCGGTCGGGCCGAGTCCTCGTGCGATGTACGCGTAGAAGGCACCGGCGTTGTGGACGTGCCGGCTCATCTCCGCGTAACCGACGCTGAACAGCATCAGGACGATGCCCAGGATGACGTACAGCAGCGGCTGGCCGACGATGCCCATCACGCCGAAGACGGTGGGCATCACCCCGGCGACGACCATCAGAGGGGCGCTGGCGGCGAGGACCGAGAGAAGCAGTCCCGGGGTGCCGAGCCGGTCCGCCCGCAGGGCCCGCTCCTCACCCTTGTAGGTGCTGATGCCGCCCGTGTCGCTCGTCACGCCGGTGGTGCCGGTCTCGCTCGTTCTTGAACTGCCCGTCGACATGGCGGGGGTGGTCCCTTCGTTGAGGAGAAATGCGGGGAGGTGCACAACGGGGGGTGGCGCGGCGGCGGGCGTTCACGGGGTTCCGAGTGCGGCGCCGCGTGCCGTGAGGAAGGTCCGGTACGGGTCCCGGCCGGAGTACGACCAGGGCGCGGGCGTGGCATGGTGGCCGATGCGCTGGAAGAGGGCCGCGGCCTCCGCGGACCGGCTCCCGCACACCTTCGCGTGGGCCAGGAAGTTGAGGTCGGCACGGTTGCGCGGATGGTCCTCGCGCTCCCACTCCAGCCACCAGTCGAAGGCGGCCTTCATCACCTGCCGGGCCCGCCGCCCCTCCCAGTGCCCGGAGCCCACCGGGTCGTCGGACTCGCTGCCCGTGGCGACCAGGACGCGGTAACGCTCGGCGTGCGCGACGACCGGGAGGACGGCGAGCGGCGAGTCGGCGGGGGCCCGTTCGGCGGCCCAGGCGGCGAAGTCGTAGACCTCGTGCAGCGGGTCCTGGCCGCTGTCGGGATGGTTCTCGGCGAGCAGGGCCGTCATCAGATGGTGCGCGTGGTGGTGGTCGGGGTGGCGGAGGCGCACTTCGTCGAAGTACTTCCCTGCCTCCTCCTGGGTGCCGTGGCCACGGGCCAGCATCAGCTGCCCCAGCCAGGGCGTGGGGTCGTCGGGGGCCAGCCCGGCGGCACGCAGACAGGCGTCGCGGGCCGCTTCGGGGGTGTCCTTGCCATGCAGGGCGCGGACCACGGTGGCGCAGGCCAGCAGGGTCGCGGCATCGGCGCTCTCGGGTTCGGCAAGCAGCCAGTCCTGGGCCCATCCGGCGGCGGACGGGGTCTCGGCGAGAGAGACGACGCGGTGGCCGCGGCGGTCCCAGTCATGGCCGGTGGCGACCAGCAGGGAGCGGGCCCTGGTCCACCGCCCCTGGGTGAACTGTCCTCGTACGTCGATGAGTTCGGTGTCGTCAAGTGCCGTGTCGAAGGGGTGGCCGGAGCGCCCGCCCCGTCTTCGGGAGCGGCCCAGAGAAGGCGGGGGCGGCGACACCGCTGGTTCCTTTACGGCATGGGTACGAGCACAGTACGGGCCTGGCGCAAACACGTACGAGGCAGGTACAGATATTCCGAACGCGCCACAGCAAAGCGGCAGACGGGGCTCCACGTCAAGAGCCGGATCGATCAACTACGCTCATTTTCAGCTGGGTTGGCCGGAACTCAGACCTTCACCTTCTCTCCTTCGGGAGGTGCCGGGACATGTGAGACTGGCGCCATGTCGAACCGTGAAGCTCTCAAACCGTTCCTTCTCGCCTTTCCCGGGCCGCTGCGCGACCAGCTGGTGGGGGCGGTGCTCGCCGGCGTGAAGGTGTCGACGACGGGACTCCTCGCGGAGTACGCGGTGGAGCAGGAGGAGCTGCCCGCGGTGGGCGAACGGTCGGCGCTGATCGATTCGGACGGCCGGGAGATCGCGGTCGTCGAGGTGACGGGGGTACGGGTCCTGCGGCTCGGTGACGTCGGTCTCCAGCACGTGCTCGACGAGGGCGAGGGCGACACGTCGGTGGCGCAGTGGCGCGCGGGCCACGAGCGGTTCTGGCACGGGGAGGAGATGCGGGAGGCGCTCGGCGACCCGGAGTTCACGGTCGATGACGACACGCTGATCGTCGCCGAACGGTTCCGGGTCGTCGAGTTGCTCGACCCCGTCGTCGGGGGGTGACGCGTCTGCGGCCAGGGCCCCTCGTTCGGATCATGCCGGGCTCGCGGGGTCCGGCACGCGGGTCTGCGGCGTTGTCGTCGGTCGCCGACTCACTCCCTCCTCCGCCTTGCGGCTGCACGCACCACGGCGACACCAGCCGCTCCCCGATCCGGCCCGATCCGAACGGAAGACCCCAAGAGCTGTCCCGTCAGGCGCCGACCGCCTCTGCCGCGGCGCGGCCCGCCACCCGCCCGGAGAAGATGCAGCCGCCGAGGAACGTCCCTTCGAGCGAGCGGTAGCCGTGCATCCCTCCGCCGCCGAATCCGGCCGCCTCCCCCGCCGCGTACACACCGGCGAGCGGCGTGCCGTCCTCGGTCAGCACCCGCGACGAGAGGTCCGTCTCCAGTCCGCCGAGCGACTTGCGGGTGAGGATGTTCAGCCGCACGGCGATCAGCGGGCCGGCCTTCGGGTCGAGGATGCGGTGCGGTGCCGCCGTACGGATCAGCCTGTCGCCCAGATAGGCGCGGGCCCCGCGGACCGCCGTGATCTGGAGATCCTTGGTGAACGGGTTGACGATCTCGCGGTCCCGGGCGGTGATCTCGCGGCGCAGCGCGTCCGCGTCGATCAGCTGCTCGCCGGTGAGCGCGTTCATGCCGCGGACCAGTGCGTCGAGGTCCTTCTCGACGACGAAGTCCACGCCGTTGTCCATGAACGCCTTGACCGGGCCCGGCACGTCGGCGCGCGCCCGGCCGATCACGTCACGGACCGACTTCCCGGTCAGGTCGGGGTTCTGCTCGGAGCCGGAGAGCGCGAACTCCTTGCCGATGATCTTCTGGTCGAGAACGAACCAGGTGTAGTCGTGGCCGGACTTCATGATGTGTTCGAGGGTGCCGAGCGTGTCGAAGCCCGGGAAGAGGGGGACCGGTAGCCGCTTGCCGCGGGCGTCCAGCCAGAGCGAGGAGGGGCCCGGCAGGATCCGGATGCCGTGCTTGGCCCAGATCGGGTTCCAGTTCTCGATACCCTCGGTGTAGTGCCACATCCGGTCGCGGTTGATGTGGTGGGCGCCCGCCTCCTCGGTGATGCCGAGCATGAGTCCGTCGACATGGGCGGGGACGCCGGAGAGCATCTTCGCGGGCGGGGTGCCGAGCCGCTCGGGCCACTGGGCGCGGACGAGGTCATGGTTGCCGCCGATGCCGCCGGAGGTGACGATCACCGCCTGTGCCCTCAGCTCGAAGGTGCCGGTCGCCTCGCGGCTGCTCGCCGTGCCGCGCTCGGCGCCGCTCGGCTCGAGGACTTCGCCGGTCACGGTGTCGACAGCCCCCGCGGTGCGGCCGAGACCGGTGACCCGGTGGCGGAACCTCAGCCGGACAAGCCCCTTGGCTACGCCCTCACGGACCCGGCGTTCGAACGGAGCGACGACGCCGGGGCCGGTGCCCCAGGTGATGTGGAAACGGGGTACGGAGTTGCCGTGGCCGGTCGCGCCGTAACCGCCGCGTTCGGCCCAGCCGACGACGGGGAAGATCCGCAGCCCCTGGGCGTGCAGCCAGGACCGCTTCTCCCCCGCCGCGAAATCGACGTACGCCTCGGCCCACTTCCGTGGCCAGTGGTCCTCCTTCCGGTCGAACCCCGCGGTGCCGAGCCAGTCCTGAAGGGCCAGCTCCTGGCTGTCCTTGATCCGCATGCGGCGCTGCTCGGGCGAGTCGACGAGGAAGAGACCGCCGAAGGACCAGTGCGCCTGACCGCCGATCGACTGCTCGGGCTCCTGGTCGAGCAGGATGACCGTGCGGCCCGCGTCGACGAGCTCGGCAGTGGCCACGAGACCCGCGAGCCCTGCCCCGATCACGATCACATCAGCGTCGTACGCCATGGGTTCCGTCCTTGTCGGAGTGGGCCGGAGCGAGCCGGAAGTTACTCGTGCGTCAGATCTTGGGCACCGGCCGGTACTGCGTCAACCGCCCGGTCGGCGGCGCTCCGGCCGCGCCCCTGCCACCGAGGCGCTATCGTCGAAACAAATCACCCTCCCCTGGCCGGACTTGAGGAAGAGAAGCGTGTCGGTCCTGGTCCTCGTACTCGCCGTGAGCGCCGCCTGCTGTCTGGGATTCGGCTTTGTCCTGCAGCAGGCCGCTGCCGAGCACGCCCCAAGGAGCGACTTCCTCTCCCCCCGGCTGCTGCTCGACCTGATGCGGGTGCCGAGCTGGCTGGCCGGGATCGGACTGATGGTCTGCGGCATGGCGCTGGGGGCGCTGGCCCTGGGCAAGGGCGAGGTGTCCGTCGTCGAGCCGCTGCTGGCGACCAATCTGCTCTTCGCGATGGCTCTGTCGCGCCATCGCACCGGGCAGCGGCTGGGCCGGCAGGGCTGGGCGGGGCTCTGGCTGCTGGCCGGCGGAGTCACCGCTTTCCTGCTGGGAGGCCGGCCGCAGGGTGGCGAGGTGGTCACGAACGAGCTGCGGCACTGGCTGGTGATCGGCGTGGTCGTGGGCATCGCCATGATGCTGACCACGTTCGCGAAGCGCTCGCAGCACGGAGCGGCCCCCGCTCTGCTCGCGGTGGCGGCCGGGCTGCTGTACGGCCTCCAGGACGCGCTGACCCGGGTGAGCGGACAGCGGCTGTCGGACGGGGGGTGGACCGCCCTGGTGACGGGCTGGCAACCGTACGCGGTGGTGGTGCTGGGTGTGACGGGTCTGATCCTGGTGCAGAGCGCCTTCGAGACGGGGCCGCTGCGGACGTCGCTGCCCGCGCTGACCGCCGCCCAGCCGCTGGCCGGGATCGCCTGCGGGGTCGGGTTCCTCGGCGACCAGCTGCGTACCGACGCGGCCGCGCTGGCCTGGCAGGCGACGGGTCTGACGGCGATCGTCGTCGGGATCATGCTGCTGGGGCTGCATCCGGCGATGCCGGAGGGGCGCGGCCACCATCACCGCAGGCGCAGCCTCCAGCCGTACTGACGGGCGGCCGGGAGCTGGACACGGCGAAGGTGCGGGTGAACTCCGTCCACCCGGGCATGATCCACACGCCGATGACGTCGGTCGGCATCCAGCAGGGCGAGGGCAACTACCCGAACACCCCGACGGGCCGGGGCGGCGAGCCGTCCGAGATCGCCCAGGCCATGGCCTTCCTGCTCTCGGACGCCGCCTCCTCCATCACCGGCGCCGAGCTCGCCGTGGACGGCGGCTGGACCACCGGTCCGACCGTGAAGTACGTCATGGGTCAGCGATCCCCGGCCGGGTCCCGGACTCCGGCCTGAGGTTGGATGGGCGGCATGACTGCTGCTGACGAGATCCTGGACATCGTCGACGAGAACGACGTGGTCGTGGGGCAGGCCCCGCGCGGTGAGGCGACCGCGCGGGGCCTGCGCCACCGCTGCGTCTTCATCGAGGCCCGGGACGCCGAGGGCCGTCTCTTCGTGCACCGCAGGACCGCGACCAAGCTGGTCTTTCCCTCGCACTACGACATGTTCGTCGGCGGGGTGGTCGGCGCGGGCGAGTCGTACGACGAGGCGGCGCTGCGGGAGGCCGAGGAGGAGCTCGGGGTCTCGGGGCTCCCCCGCCCCGAACCGCTCTTCACGTTCCTCTACACGGGCGGAAAGCACACCTGGTGGTCGTACATCTACCAGGTGCGGTGCGAGCTTCCGGTGAACCCGCAGGTGGAGGAGGTCGCCTGGCACACCTTCCTCACCGATGACGAACTGGCGGCGCGGCTCAGCGACTGGCAGTGGGTGCCGGACGGTCTGGAGACGTACCGCCGGCTGCGGGAGTACCGGGCAGGTCACGCCCCGACGGGCAGTCGGCGACAAAGTGATCGATAAGGTGCGGGCGTGAAAGAGTTCGTACAAGGTGTGAAGCTGTGGTTTGCGCCGCAGCGGATCCGTGAAGAGGGCAACACCCCCGACTACCGCTTCTCGCTCGCCAACGAGCGCACCTTCCTCGCCTGGATCCGGACGGCTCTTGCGCTCATCGGCGGCGGTTTCGCCGTCGACCAGTTCCTGCCGGAACTGGCCTGGGGCGTCAGGGCGGGGCTGGCGCTCGCACTGCTCGCCGCCGGTGTGTTCTGTTCCCTGCGGGCGGTCAACCACTGGGTACGGTGCGAGCGGGCGATGCGGCGCGGCGAGGACCTGCCGGTCTCCCGGTTCCCGACGCTGCTCGGTGTCGCTGTCGCCGTCGTCGCCGTCGCGATGGTGGTGGTGGTCCTCTTCGGCTGGGAGGGCCGGTGACCGCCGGGGAGCGGGACCCCGGACTGCAGCCCGAGCGGACCCGGCTGGCGTGGCGGCGCACCACCCTGTCCTGCACGGTGGTGGCACTGCTGGCGGGCAAGGCGGCGCTGCACGGGGGTGCGACCCCCGCCGGGATCGTGGCCGTGTCGCTGACCATGCTGGCCTGGCTTGCGTTTCTGCGGGTGGCGCACCGGCGGGTGCTCGGGTTGGGGACCGCGCGGCCTCAGCCACTGGCACCGCGCGGCGCCCTGACGGCGGCGGCGTGCACGATCGCACTCGCGGTGTTCGCCGTGGCAGTGGTCTTCTGAGGGGTGCGCGCCGGTCAGCTGTCCCAGGGGACGGTGACGACGATCTTTCCCCGGGTACGTCCCTCCTCGTTGAGCCGCTGGGCGTCGGCGGCCTGCTCCAGCGGGAAGACCCGGTCGACATGGACCGAGACGATGCCCTGCTCGGCCAGTCCCGCGAGCTGGGTGAGATCCGCTGCGTCGGGCCGTACGAAGGCGTAGCGCCCGCCGTACGAGAAGACCTCGCCGTCCGCGATGGACGCCAGCCGTCCCTCGGGTTTCAGTACGTCCGCGGAGACACGGAGGGCCTCGCCGCCCACGGTGTCGAAGGCGGCGTCGACCCCGTCGGGAGCCAGGGCCCGAATCCGGTCGACGAGCCCTTCGCCGTACTCCACCGGTTCGCCGCCGAGCTGCCGGATGTACTCATGGTTGCGTTCGCCGGCGGTGCCGATGACACGGGCGCCCGCATGCCGGGCGAGCTGGACGGCCAGTGAGCCCACGCCGCCGGCGGCCGCGTGGACCAGCACGGTGTCGCCGTCCTGGATCCGAAGTGTGCGGTGCAGCACCTGGTACGCGGTGAGACCGGCCAGCGGCAGCCCCGCTGCGGCCTCGAAGCTCAGGCTCAGCGGTTTGCGGGCGAGGGTGCGCACGGGGGCGGCGACGTACTCGGCAAACGTGCCGCGGGACAGGAAGTCCTCCCGCACATAGCCGATGACCTCGTCGCCGACGGCGAACTCGTCGACGGCGATTCCGGGCTGCACGACGACTCCGGAGACGTCCCAGCCGGGGATCACCGGAAAGACGGCCTCCAGTCCGGACTGGAGGTGGCCCTCCCTTGCCTTCCAGTCGACCGGGTTGACGGCAGCGGCCCGCACCTTCACCAGAACGCTGTCCGGGCCGACCTTGGGGTCGGGCCGCTCGCCGTACTCCAGGACGTCGGCCCCGCCGTACCTGCTGTAGCTGATCGCCTTCATCATCCGACCATCCGGGCTGCTCAGGCGGCCCGCAACTCAGACGGTGACCGCTTCGAGGGGCGGCAGGAGCGTCACCCACTCCGGCTCGGCCTTGCGCACGGCCGCAGCGTCGTCGCGCTCGCACATCGTGCCGTCGTCGTCGAGCCGGCGCCGGTGCAGGACGGCCGGTCGCTCCCGGCCGAGTTCGACACCGAGCCCGGGGCATCGGAAACGGTCAGCCGGCCGTCCTCGAAGACATGGCGGCTGGTGACGACATCCCTGAACACCAGGGTCCCGACCCGCTCGGCACGGAGTCCACGCACCTGATTCCGGGAGTTCACTGGACGACATACCGACTGGTCGGCATCATGAGCATCGACGTCTTTTCGCCCCGGAGGTGCGCACGATGAGCTCAGTCCATCCGCCAGGTCTCGACCTGGACCGGCTCCGCGGACATGTCGACCGCGAGCGGCCGGGTCTGGTGAACGGACCGCTCGAGGCCCGGCTCGTCGAGGGCGGCCGCTCCAACCTGACGTACGTCGTCACGGACGGCACGGGCCACTGGGTCGTCCGCCGGCCTCCGCTCGGCCATGTCCTCGCCACCGCGCACGACATGAAGCGTGAACACCGGGTCATCAGCGCGCTGCACCCGACGGCCGTGCCGGTGCCCGAGCCGCTGCTGCTGTGCACGGACGACTCCGTCATCGGATCGCCCTTCTACGTCATGGAGTACGTCGAGGGGACCCCGTACCGCACCGCCGAGCAGCTCGCCCCGCTCGGTGCCGAGCGCACCCGCGAAGTCGTGCTGGGCCTGGTCGACACGCTGGTGGAACTGCACGCCGTGGACCCGGAGCCGGTGGGACTCGACGGCTTCGGACGCCCCGAGGGGTTCCTCGACCGGCAGCTGCGCCGCTGGGGCAAGCAACTGGACGCCTCCCGCAACCGCGAACTGCCCGGTATCGACGAGCTGCACGCCGCGCTCGGGCGCGAACTGCCCGTCTCCCCCGCGCCCACCGTCATTCACGGCGACTACCGCCTGGACAACGTGCTGATCGGCTCCGACGACCGGATCAAGGCCGTCCTCGACTGGGAGATGTCGACGCTCGGCGACCCGCTGACCGACCTCGGTCTGCTGGTCATGTACAGCTCCGACCTGGGTCTGCCCAAGTCCCCGGTCTCGACCACCAGCGGAGCGGCCGGCCACCCCACGCCCGCCGAACTGATCGAGCGCTACGCGGCCCGCTCCGGCCGGGACACCTCCGCCATCTCCTGGTACACCGCGTTCGCGTGGTTCAAGCTCGCCGTGATCCTGGAGGGCATCCACTACCGCTACACCCTCGGCCAGACCGTCGGCGCCGGCTTCGACCGCATCGGCGATCTCGTCCCCGTCTTCATCGAGCACGGCCGCACGACCCTCCAGGAAGGCTGATCACCCCCATGGACTTCGCATTCGACGCCCGTACGGAAGAGCTGCGCACCAAACTGCTCACCTTCATGGACAAGCACGTGTACCCGGCCGAGACGATCGCGCACGAGCAGCGGGCACTGCTCGCCTCCCCGTGGGACACCCCGCAGATCATCGAGGACCTCAAGGCCGAGGCGCGCAGGCAGGGTCTGTGGAACCTCTTCCTGCCCGACGCGGAGCACGGTGCCGGGCTGACCAACCTCCAGTACGCACCGCTCGCCGAAATCACCGGCCGTTCCCCGCAGTTGGCGCCGACCGCGCTCAACTGCGCGGCGCCGGACACAGGCAACATGGAGGTGCTCTTCCAGTTCGCCACGGACGAGCAGAAGAAGCAGTGGCTGGAGCCGCTGCTCGCCGGGGAGATCCGGTCGGCGTTCGCCATGACGGAGCCCGAGGTGGCCTCGTCGGACGCGACCAACATCGAGACGCGCATCACGCGGGAGGGTGACGAGTACGTCATCAACGGCCGCAAGTGGTACATCTCCGGGGCGATGAACCCGGACTGCCGGATCTTCATCGTGATGGGCAAGACCGACCCCGAAGGCGCCGACATCCGCCGCCAGCAGTCGATGATCCTCGTCCCGCGCGACACGCCCGGCCTCGAAGTGAGGCGCGCCATGCAGGTGTACGGGTACGAGGACCATGACCACGGCGGTCACGCCGAGGTCGTGTTCACCGATGTGCGGGTGCCCGCGACGAACCTGATCGGCGAGGAGGGCGGCGGCTTCGCCATCGCGCAGGCGCGCCTGGGTCCCGGCCGGATCCACCACTGCATGCGGCTGATCGGGATGGCCGAGCGGGCCATCGAGCTGATGTGCAAGCGGGCGGTGTCCCGTACGGCCTTCGGCAAGCCGCTCGCGCAGCAGGGCGTCGTGCAGAACTGGATCGCGGACGCACGGGTCACGGTGGAACAGCTGCGGCTGCTGGTGCTGAAGACGGCATGGCTGATGGACACGGTGGGCAACCGGGGGGCGCACACGGAGATCCAGGCCATCAAGATCGCCACCCCGCGCGCGGTGGTCGACATCCTCGACCAGGCGGTGCAGTTGCACGGCGCGGGCGGCGTGAGCCAGGACTTCCCGCTGGCGGAACTGTGGGCGGCGGCGCGGACGCTGAGGCTGGCGGACGGGCCGGACGAGGTGCATCAGCGGTCGCTGGCGCGGCGCGAGATCAAGCGGTACGTGTAGCGGGGCGGCACGGGCCGCAGCCGCGCCACGTCCTCCGAAGCCGGACGGGCTGAGCATCTGCCCGTCCGGCCCGTGGATGGAGTCGGACCGCACTCGGGAACCCGGAGCCGGCCGGGCGGATGCCGCTCCCCCGCCTCTGATCCGGCGTCAGGGGCGCAGTGCGCGCAGCAGCAGATCCGCCAAGTGGTCCGCGACCTCCTGCTGGCTCAGCGGACCGTCCGGGCGGTACCACGTCGACAGGTGGTGCACCGATCCGAAGTGGTAGTCCACCACCAGATCCGCCGGCGTCGCCGTGGAGAACACCCCGCTCCGCTGCCCCTCCTCCACCAGCGCCCGGAACCGCTCGTGGTAGCGGCGCCGCTCCGCCCGTACCTGCTTGTTCTTCTCCGGGCTCAGATGGTGCATCGAGCGGAAGAAGATCGCCGCGTCGTCGAGGTTCTCGATCGTCGTGACGACCACGTCCGCCGCCGCGTCCCGCAGCCGCTGCTCGACCGGTGCCTCCGCGTCCGCGAACGCGTCGAGGCGTTCCTGCTGGAGTCGCAGCACCCGGGAGTAGACCTCCTGGAGGAGATCCTCCTTGGAGCCGAAGTAGTGGTAGAGCGCGCCCTTCGTGACGCCTGCCGCCTCGACGATCTCCTGGACCGACGTCCGGTCGTAGCCCTGCTCGGCGAAGAGCCGGGTGGCGGCGGCCAGCAGCCGCTGAGGGACGGGGGCGTCGTTCTCGTCCGTCGTTCTGGCCATGGCCGCCACCTGCCTTTCCGTAGTGAAGTCGTACACGTTCTCCTGCTGGGAACGCAGTTCCCGCCTGAGGATCTTCCCACTTGCCGTCTGGGGAAGTCCGGCCAGGATCTGGACCTCGCGCAGGTGCGTGTACGCGGCCAGCCTCTCCTTGCAGTACGCACCCGGTTCGTCGGGTTCGGCCGAGGAGCCGGGTCGCAGGATGACGTATGCCCGGACGGTCTCGCCGCGGTAGGCGTCGGGGACGCCGACGACGGCCGCCTCCCGGACCGCCGGGTCAGACTCGGTCATGCGCCGGTCTCCTCCCACTTCTGCTGGAGGTGGTTCATATTGCTGAGCCAGTGGTCGGTGTCCTTGGTGCGGGCCCGGTAGTACCCGGCGACCTCGGGATGCGGCAGGACGAGAAAGCGGTCCTCGGCCATGGCGTCGAAGAGGGCGTCGGCGACATCCTCCGGCTCGATGGCGCTGGGGGCGAGGACCAGCTCGCCGGCCGAACCGGCGGCGGTCAGCATGTCCGTACGTACGCCCTGCGGGCAGATCGCGTGGACCTTGATGCCCCGGTGGCGGTAGGTCAGCGAGAGCCATTCGGCGAAGGCGACGGCGCCGTGCTTGGTGACGCTGTACGGCGCCGCGCCGATCATCGTCAGCAGTCCGGCGGCGGACGCGGTGGTGACGAACCGGCCGCCGCCGCGCTCCAGCCAGTCCGGGAGCAGCGCCCTGGCCGCGCGGACATGGGCCATCACATTGACGTCCCAGGCCGCGGCCCAGACCTCCTCGTCGGCGAAGACGTCACCGGGCGAGGCGAGGCCGGCGTTGGCGCAGTAGATGTCGACGGTGCCGTCCAGTGCGTCCCGGGCGGCGTCCACGATCTGCGAGGCGTCTCCGGCGACGGCGGCGCCGCCGATCTCCTCGGCGAGCGCCTTGATGCGGTTCTCGTCGAGGTCGTTGACGACGACCCTGGCGCCTTCCGCGGCGAATCTGCGGGCCAGAGCGGCACCGATGCCGCCCCCGGCCCCCGTGACCACCACGCCCGCGCCCTGCACCGTACTCATCGGGTTCCGCCTCTCTCAGCCGACTTCCCCAGCAGACTAACCAGTCGGTATGTCCTCGGGGAAGGGTCCGGCCGGGAGCTTGTCGCCACTCCTGTCACACCACTCTCGTCCGCCTCGTTCCATGCGGGCTATGCGCGCGCTAGCGTGCGTGACCATGACAGTCGGAGCGATCATGGAGGTAGCCGAATGAGCCTGTCCAGACGTGGTTTGCTTGCCGCCGGTGGTGCAGTGGGAGCCTTCGCGGCGGCGGCTGCCGGAACCGGGAGCGCGGCCGCGGGCCCCCTCCCCGGCACGGGGCAGGGCTCCGGGCGCAATCGGGTCCGTACCGGCTTCGACCGGCTGGCGGCGGACGGCTATGCGCTGCTGAAGGGGCAGAAGGTCGGGATCGTCACCAACCCGACCGGGATCACGTCCGACGTGCGCCACATCGTCGATGTGATGCACCCGGACGAGCGTGTGAACCTGATCGCGGTCTTCGGCCCCGAGCACGGCTTCCGCGGCACGGCGCAGGCGGGCGGCTCGGAGGGGCGGTACGACGACCCGGCGACCGGACTCCCCGTCTACGACACGTATCTGAAGAGCGGACAGCCGCTCGCCGATGTCTTCACCGCGTCCGGTGTGGACACCGTCGTCTTCGACATCCAGGACGCGGGCGCCCGCTTCTACACGTACATCTGGACGCTCTACGACTGCATGGAGGCGGCGGCGCTCGCGGGCAAGCGGTTCGTCGTCCTGGACCGGCCGAACCCGGTGACCGGGCGGGCCGCGCTGGGGCCGGTCCTCGACCCGGCGTTCTCGACCTTCGTGGGGCGCCGGGAGATCGCGCAGGCCCACGGCATGACGGTCACCGAGCTGGCGCTGCTCTTCAACGCGGAGTTCCTGGCCGCGCGGCCGGTCGAACTGGACATCGTGAAGATGTCGGGATGGCGGCGCGCGGACTTCTTCGACGGGACCGGGCTGCCGTGGGTGCCGCCGAGCCCCAACATGCCGACGCCCGACACGGCGCTGGTGTACTCGGGCACCTGTCTGTTCGAGGGTACGAACCTCTCCGAGGGGCGGGGGACGACCCGGCCGTTCGAACTCCTCGGCGCGGAGGGGATCGACCACCGGTGGGCAGCGGCCGCGAACGCCCTCGACCTGCCCGGAGTCGCTTTCCGCGAGGCGTACTTCGCCCCGACGTTCTCCAAGTTCCAGGGGAAGACGGTCGGCGGGGTGCAGCTGCATGTCCAGGACCGGGAGGTGTTCGATCCGGTGCGCACGGGGATCGCGCTGCTGGTGACGGCGAAGCGGACGTGGAGCGGGTTCGCCTGGCGCCCGGACAACTGGATCGACAAGCTCACCGGTCATACGCGGGTCCGCACGATGATCGATGCGGGGGCGGACACGGATGAGGTGGTCGGGGCGTGGGAGGCGGAGCTTGCCGCGTTCCGGGCGGTGCGGAAGAAGTACCTGCAGTACCGGTGAGGTGAGCCGGGCGGGCCCGGGAGTTCGGGCCCTCCCGGTGAACCGGTTCCGTCCTCGAACGCCGGACGGGCTGGAACGTGTGCCCTACCGGCGGGCTGTCACTTTCTCGGAATCACCACATGACGCCGCGTCAACCTCGCGTCCGAGCACCCTCCGACGTGGGGCGTCTCAGTCAATGGACGCGAATCGCCTTCCGATGGAGCCGAAACGGGCCGTCGTACGTCCATACCTTGACGCCGAAGTACGAGCGACGGAGGTGGCAGTGCGATGGCCGGTTTCCGGAGTCTTGCGAGACAGGTCCGCGATCCGCGGGGTGACCTGGCGCTGCGGCGGTACTCGCTGCGCAAATGCCTGGAGAGGTTCGCCCCCTACGGTCACCGGGCGACGTGGGACCACTTGTGCACCCGGCACACGATGGAGCCGGAGGACCGGTCCCCCGACCCCGTGCGGCTGGTGCACGCGCTGGAGGAACTGGAGGCGGCGCGGGCTGTCTGGCTCCGGTACGAGGCCGGGTTCGCCGAGCGTCGCAAGCGGGAGAAGCGCGAGGGGCTGCGCCGGCCGGGCGCGTTCGACGACTGGCACCGGCGCATCTGGGGCGGGAACGGGGTGGCGCGCTGCGAGAATCCGGCGGTCCACCCGTCGGCGCCGCTCCCCGAGGTGCTGGGCCGGCTGGTCTCGGCCCTGGAGTCGCAGCCCGGCCCGGCGTGCCCGGTGTGCGCGGAGAACAGGATCGTCTGGCGTCAGGACCTCGACTGCGAGCCGTGGTCGGGCCCGGTCTGCACGGGCTGCGGGATCGTGGTCCCGCGGCCCGTACTGACACCGGGGGCACTGGCGAGGGCGCGGCGGATCCAATCGAGGGACCTGGCGTCGGCGGCATGAGGGGCTCGGGGGCGACGGAACGGCGGCGCGCCCCCGGCTCTGCGGACGCTTCCTACGGACAGCCCGCCGAGCGACGCTCCGGCATCAGGCGTGAACCGCTGATCGTGTCACCGGAGATGTCGTTCGGGTTGGAGAGCACACACGTCTCCAGCGACAGACAGCCGCAGCCGATGCAGTCGGTCAGATGGTCGCGCAGCCGTCCCAGCTGCTTGATCCGTTCGTCCAGTTCGGAGCGCCACGCCTCGGACAGCCGCGCCCAGTCGTCGCGGTCCGGGGTGCGCTCCTCGGGAAGTTCGGCCAGCGCCTCCCGGATCGTGGCCAGCGGTATGCCGACCCGCTGCGCCGCACGGACGAAGGCGACCCTGCGCAGTGCGTCCCTGCTGTAGCGCCGCTGGTTGCCGCTGGTGCGGCGGCTGCTGATCAGGCCCTTCGCCTCATAGAAGTGCAGGGCCGAAACGGCGGCGCCGCTGCGCGCGGAGAGCTGGCCGACCGTGAGTTCATGGAGTGTCTGTGGGATCTGGGGCACCCCTCCAACCCTACGTGCCCGCCTCCGCGCCGGTCCGTCGTTGACAGGAACGCACCCGCCCAACCATGCTGAGCAAGCGCTTAGACAGGCGGTGCATGACGACGGACGGCCGAGAGCGGGAAGGCAGGACCAGGGACATGGCAGAGCCGAGGATCTTCACGTCCGCGCAGGAGCTGCGCGACGGGGTGGGCGAGCAGCTGGGTCACAGCGAGTGGCTGGAGATCGACCAGAAGAGGGTCGACCTGTTCGCCGAGGCGACCGGGGACCACCAGTGGATCCATGTGGACCCGGAGCGGGCCGCGGCCGGCCCGTTCGGCACGACGATCGCGCACGGCTATCTGACGCTCTCACTGCTCCCGGCGCTGGTCCCGCAGGTCATGCGGGTCGAGGGCATGAAGATGGGCATCAACTACGGGACCAACAAGGTCCGTTTCCCGTCCACCGTGCCGGTGGGCTCCCGGCTGCGCGCGACGGCCGTCCTCAGAGACGTCGAGGAGACGGGCGGCGGCGTCCAGGTCACCGCCGTCGTCACGGTCGAGCGCGAGGGCGGCGACAAGCCGGTCTGCGTCGCCGAGTCGGTGTCGCGCTACTACTTCTGAGATGCCCTGCGGCGGGCCGCGACCATGCGCAGGACGAGGTCGGCGTAGAGATCGCCGACCTCGTCCGGCGTACGGCTCCCCTGCGCGCTGAACCAGCGCGCCACGTCGATGCAGAGCGAGAGCACGGCGAGCGTGGTCCCCGGGACGTCGGGGACATCGAACTCCCCCGCCTGCACGCCCTCGCTGATGATCCGGCGGATCACCGCATCGCTCTTCCTGCGCAGGGCGACGATCTCGGTGCGGTGCTCCTCGCTCAGGGCGTCGAGTTCGTACTGGACCACGCGGGCGGTGGTGTGCCGCTCGGCATGCCAGCGGACGAAGGACCGTACGGCGTCAGCGAGCCGCTCGGACGCCGTGCCGCCACTGTCGGCGGCCGTCTCCAGGAGCAGCAGGGCGCGGTCGTGACCGATCCTGCTGATCCGGTGGAGCAGCTCTTCCTTCGTCTTGTAGTGGATGTAGAGCGCGGCGGGACTCATCCCGGCGCGGCCCGCGATGTCACGGGTGGTGGTCGCGTGGTACCCGCGCTCGGCGAAGGCGTCGACGGCCGCGACGAGGAGCCGCCTGGCCGCCTCGGGCGTCACCTCGCCCCACGGCGAGCTCTCGCCGCCGGTCTCCTCCGCCGTACTCATCGTCACCGACCCCTTCCCTTCAGCAGGACGAACACCATACCCCGAACCTGAGCAAGCGCTTAGGGGTCGGGTGCATGAGATCGTCAGAGCTTCTGGAAGGGGTCGTGCTCCGCGAGGATCTTCTCCAGCCGGGCCTGGTCGACCCGGCTGATGATCTGCCCCGCCTCCTGGCGGTCGCGGATGACCTTGGCGAGGGTGAAGCAGGACGTGACGAGGTACAGGACGCCGACCGCGAGAAAGCCCCGCACCCAGGCGTTCGCGTCGAGGAAATAGATACCGAGGGTCACCGCGCCCATCGCCACCCCGAAAGATGCGACGGCCTGACCGTAGAAGGCTGCGGTGCTCTGCTGCTTGACCGATGTCGTCTCACTCATGGGGACAGCTTCGGCCGCCGTGGCACCCGCCACATCCGTCCGCGTACTCAGTCCGGCACCCAGTCGCCCGTTCGAGCGGGACGGCCCAGAAGGCGGAGACCCCCGTCAGCGCACGGCCGACCTTCGGCACTCCCGCTTTTGATTAGCGCTGCTAGTTTTTTGTTCGCAGGCCCTACTATGTGCGGCATGGTCCGACCGCGCAAACCCCTCCTCAGCAGAGACCGCATCATCGAGGCGGCGGGCGCCCTGGTGGACTCCGAGGGACTCGAAGCCGTCTCCACCCGTCGGCTCGCGGCCGAACTCGGGGTCAGCGGGCCCTCGCTCTACAACCACTTCCGCAACAAGGACGAGATCCTGGACGCGGTCGCGGACTCCGTCTCCGCGCAGGTCGACCTGTCGATGTTCGACGAGGGCGACGGCCGTGACTGGCGCGCCGCCCTGCACGACTGGGCGGTCTCCTACCGTGCGGCGCTCGCCGCACACCCGCACATCGTCCCGGTGCTGGCCCAGGGCCCCGGCCGACGTCCGGCCGGGCTGCGGGTCGCCGACGCGGCCTTCGGCGGCATGGTCCGCGCGGGCTGGCCGCCCGCCCAGGCCACGTACATCGGCGCACTGATGCGGTACTTCGTCACGGGCTCGGCACTAGGCTCGTTCGCACGCGGCTTCGTGGACGACGAGACGGCGTACGACCCCGCCGACTACCCGCACCTCGGCCAGGCCCATCTGCTGGCCGACCGCCGCCAGAAGGTCGACGAGGGCGCGTTCGAGACCGGACTGCGGGCGATCCTCGACGGTCTCGCCCTGCAGTACGAGCAGCGGGCGCCCGCGGCCACGGTTCGGCCCACGACGAAGCGTTCCTGACCCATGCTGGGTACATGGCACCCATGGCACCCCACGACCCGGCCGCGCCCCGCCTCGCCGCCCTGGCCGCGCTCCTCGCCGACGAGACCCGCGCCTCGTTCTGTCTGGCCCTGCTCGACGGGCGTGCCTGGAGCGCGGGTGAACTGGCGCGGTACGCGTCGGTCGCGCCGTCGACCGCCAGCGAACACCTGGGGAAGCTCGTCGCGGGCGGGCTCCTGACCGAGGAGCGGCAGGGCCGCCACCGCTATCTGCGGCTCGCCGACGAACGGACCGCCCACCTCGTCGAGGACCTCGCCGCCCAGGCCGCGCCCGGCGACGAGGAACGGCCGCGAACGCTGCGGGCGGCGAGCACCAGCAGCGCGCTGGCCCGCGGACGCACCTGCTACGACCATCTCGCCGGCCGGATCGGCATCGCCATCGCGGACGCGATGACCGTACGGGGACTGTTGCGGCAGGACACCGGCTTCGCACTCACCGACGCGGGCCTGGGCTGGTTCGGGGAGCTGGGTATCGGGCTGGACACCGGGACCCGGCGTCCGCTCGTACGCGGCTGCCTGGACTGGACGGAGCGCCGGCCGCACCTGGCGGGAACCGCGGGCGCCGCGCTGTGCAGGCACGCCCTGGACACCGGGTGGTGCGTACGGATCGGCTCCGGGCGGGCCGTGAAGGCGACCGCGGCCGGGGAGCGGGCGCTGCACGAACTCCTCGGGATCGAGCCGGAAACAATTCGGTGAGGACCGAACCGTTCCCCGCTTACAGTCGGCCCATGACGACGACACCCATACCGGCCTCCTCGGCGGCCACCATGCCCGCAAGCCGTGACTGGCGGGCGATTGCCGCAGCGTGCACGAGCGTGGTCCTGTGGGCCTCCGCCTTTGTCTCCATCCGCAGCGCGGGCGACGCGTACTCCCCCGGGGCGCTCGCCCTCGGCCGGCTGCTCGCGGGCTCGCTGATGCTCGGCGCGATCCTTCTCGTACGCCGCGAAGGGCTGCCGTCCAGGGGAGCCTGGCCGGGCATCCTCGCGTCCGGGCTGCTCTGGTTCGGGCTCTACATGGTGGTGCTCAACTGGGGCGAGCAGCAGGTCGACGCGGGCACGGCCGCCATGGTCGTGAACATCGGCCCGATCCTGATCGCGCTGCTCGGTGCCCGGCTGCTCGGCGAGGGGCTGCCGCGCAGGCTGGTGATGGGCATGGCCGTGTCGTTCGCGGGAGCCGTCGTGGTCGGTCTCTCCATGTCGGGGCACGGGGGTTCATCGGTGCTGGGGGTGGCGCTCTGCCTGCTGGCGGCGGTGGCGTACGCGGCCGGGGTGGTCACCCAGAAGCCCGCGCTGCGGCACGGCTCGGCCCTGCAGATCACCACATACAGCTGTCTGATCGGTACGGTCGCCTGTCTGCCGTTCTCCGGTGTGCTGGTCTCCGAGGCGGCCGACGCACCGCTCTCCGCGACCCTGAACATGGTCTACCTGGGCATCTTCCCGACCGCCCTCGCCTTCACCACCTGGGCCTACGCCCTCGCGCGCACCACCGCCGGAAAGATGGGCGCCACCACCTATGCGGTGCCCGCACTGGTGGTGCTGATGTCATGGCTGCTGTTGGACGAGGTGCCCGCGCTGCTCACCGTCGGCGGCGGCCTGCTCTGTCTTGCCGGGGTAGCGGTCTCCCGCATGCGTCCGCAGACTGGGCGGACGCGGAACAGTCCGGCACAGCCGGTGGAGGGACGCCCAGATGACGCCGAGCGCCAGGAGACCGACCGGCCCCGGGAAGAAGCGGAAGGAGCAGTCGGGCAAGGCTGACGAGAAGCAGGCCGCCCTCGCCCGGGCGGCCCGCGACGGCGGCGCCGAGCTCGACGGCTTCGACGTGATCGACAGCGGGGACGACGACCCGGTCCTGGCGACCATGGAAGCCCGTCTCCTCACCACGAGCCGGTCGCAGGCCGAGCCCACGCCGGAGCCGGCCTAGAACACCACGAGCGCGCGGCCGCCCTTGCCCGCGATCATGTTGTCGAAGGCCGCCGGGATGCCGTCCAGCGCGATCCGTTCGGTGACCATCATGGAGAGGTCGAACCTGCCCGCCCGGATGTGCTCGGCGAGGACCGGCAGGTCGCGGGCCGGGTCGCTGTTCCCGTACACGCAGCCCGTCAGGGAACGCCCCCAGTGGAATATCTCCAGGGCGTTGAAGGTCACCTGCTGGTCCTTGCCGCCGATGCCGACGACCGTGGTGCGGCCGCCGCGGCGGGTGGAGTCCCAGGCGCCGCGGATGGTGGCGGGCCGGCCGACGCACTCGACGGCGACGTCCGCGCCCTGTCCGCCGGTGAGTTTACGGATCTCGCGCGGAGTGGTGTCGGAGGCGATGACGTAGTCGGTGGCGCCCGCCGCGCGGGCGAGCTCCTCCTTCTCCGGGGAGACATCCACGGCGATGATCTTCGAGGCTCCGGCGATCCGGGCGGACTGGAGCACGGCGAGACCGACGCCGCCGATTCCGAACACGACGACCGTCTCGCCGGCCCGGACCCGGGCGGAGTGGTGGACGGCGCCGTATCCGGTGAGGACCGCGCAGCCGAGCAGGGCGGCGTCGGTCAGCGGGATGCCGTCCGGGGCGGGAAGCACACAGTTCGCGGCGACGACCGTCTCCTGGGCGAACGCCGCGACGTTCAGGCCGGGGTGGAGCTCGGTGCCGTCGGCGGTACGGGCGTGGATGTTGCCCGCACCCGTCAGGGCGCTGGCGCAGAGCCAGACCTCACCGATTCCGCAGTGGTGGCAGCTGCCGCAGGACGGAGCCCAGTTGAGCACGACGCCGTCGCCGGGCGCGACATGTGTGACGCCCTCGCCGACGGAGAGAACGGTGCCCGCTCCCTCATGGCCGAGGACGGCCGGGACGGGCACCCGCATGGTGCCGTTGGACAGGGACAGATCGGAGTGGCAGACCCCGGCCGCGGCGAGACGGATCCTCACCTGACCGGGGCCGGGCTCCGGGAGTTCGATGCCGGTGACCTCCAGGGGAGCTCCGACGGCGGGCAGTACGGCGGCGCGGACCACGGACCGGCTCCTTGCTGATCGGGGGTGCTTCGGGGGGTGTTCAGAACTGGAGGGACTTGGTCTGGAGGTACTCGGCGAGGCCGTGCGAACCGAGCTCACGGCCGACGCCGGACTGCTTGTAGCCGCCGAACGGCGCGAGCGGGTTGAACCGGCCGCCGTTGATGTCGACCTGCCCGGTGTCCATCCGGCGGGCGAAGGCAACGGCCTCCGCGTCGTCGGCGGCCCAGACGGCGCCCGCGAGCCCGTACACCGTGCCGTTGGCGATCCGGAGGGCGTCGTCCTCGTCCTCGTACTTCAGGATCGAGATGACCGGGCCGAAGATTTCCTCCTGGGCGATGGTCATCTCCGGGGTGACATCGGCGAACACGGTGGGGCTGACGTAGTACCCCGTCGCGAGCGGCGCCTCCGGGCCGCCGGCGACGACGCGGGCGCCCTCCTCGATGCCCTTCTCGATGTAACCGCGCACCCGGGCCTGCTGCTTCGCGTTGACGACGGGACCGACCCGCTCCCCCGGCACGTACTTGGCGACGGCCGCGGCGGCGAGGGCGACGGCCTCCTCGTACCGCTCGCCGTCGACAAGCATCCGGGTCCAGGCGCTGCACGTCTGGCCGGAGTTGGACATCACGTTGGCGACGCCGACATTGACGGCCTTGGCAAGATCGGCGGAGGGCAGGATGACATTGGCGGACTTGCCGCCGAGCTCCAGTGCGACCCGCTTGACCGCGCCGCCCGCTGTGGCGCCGATCCGCTTGCCCACGGCGGTGGAGCCGGTGAAGGAGACCAGGTCGACGTCCTCGTGCGCGGCGAGGGCCTGTCCGGCGACCGGGCCGAGACCGGTGACCAGGTTGAAGACACCGGCGGGCAGGCCGGCCTCTTCGGTGGCCTCGGCGAAGAGCTGCGCGGTCAGCGGGGTGTCCTCGGCGGGCTTGAGGACGATCGTGCAGCCTGCGGCGAGTGCGGGAGCCACCTTGGCAACGATCTGGTGCAGCGGGTAGTTCCACGGGGTGATCGCCCCGACGACACCGACGGGCTCCAGCAGCACGGTGGAATTGCCGTGCTGCTCCTCGAAGGCGTACGAGGCGGCCAGTTCGGCGTAGGACCCGGCGACCAGGATCGGCACGCCCACGTGCACCCTCTGCGACAGCTGGAGGGGCGCGCCCAGTTCCGCGGTGACCGTGGCCGCGATCTCGTCCTGACGGGCCACCAGGACGTCGCGCAGGGCGGCGATCCGTGCGGCACGCTCGGTCGGCGGGGTGGCGGCCCAGCCGGGGAACGCGGCGCGGGCGGCCCGTACCGCGGCGTCGACGTCCTCGGCCGTCCCGGCCGGGACATGGGCGATGACCTGCTCGTCCGCCGGGTTCACGACTGCGATCGTGTCCGCGCCCGCTGCGGGGCGCCACTCCCCGCCGATGTACATACCGTCGTGGGCCTTCATGGCATTTCCTCCCGGGCAGGGGTACGGGCGAGTCGTCCGCACCACAAACTGGCGGCGTTAGTTTTTTGGCGCCAGAGACGCCCGTCACGTGCGGCCCGGCAATTCACCCGGGGCTACTGCCTCCCCCACTCCCTATCACGGGGGAAGCCGTTAAGAGGTGTCCGGCGGATCGGGGCCGGACACCCCCTCGTCACGCGGTTCAGTAATTCGTCAGTAACGGCCTCCTCCTAGCGTCCCGGATCAGCCCGCCCCTCCCGTACTTCCCCCTGACAGCAGGAGCGCGGCGGGCTCCCCCGTACCAGCCATGGAGGAGCACTCCGATGCATCTGCCCCGATCCCCGCGGCGCAGAACCGCCGCGTGGGCTGCGGCCGCGATGACGGCCGCGGCCGTACTGACTGGCCCCGCTCCCGCGTTCGCGCAATCCGCCACGGACACGAGTCCCGTCACCGCGAAGGTCGACTCCGCCGTCCTCGACACCGTCGAGCACGGCAAGGAGTCGACCTTCTTCGTCGTGCTGAAGCCCCGGGCCGACCTGTCGGCCGCCGAGGGCATCCGCACCCACGCGGACAAGGCCAGGTCCGCCTTCACCGCGCTGCGCAAGAAGGCCGCGTCCAGCCAGGCACCCCTGCAGGCGTTCCTCGACAAGAGGCGGGTCGGGTACCAGTCGTACTGGATCGCCAACGCGCTCAAGGTGACCGGCGACGAGAAGCTCGTCACGGCGCTGGCCGAGCGCTCCGATGTGAAGAGCATCCGCAAGGAGCGCACCTACCACCTCGACAGGATCGAGCAGAACCCGGTGACGGACGCCGCGGCCGACGCGGACCCCGCCGCCGCCGAATGGGGCGTCAAGGACATCAAGGCGGACCAGGTCTGGTCCCAGTACGACGACCGGGGCGAGGGCATCGTCATCGCCAACGTCGACTCGGGTGTGCAGTACGACCACCCGGCACTGGTCGGCAACTACCGGGGCAATCTGGGCGACGGCACGTTCAGCCACGACTACAACTGGTACGACCCGACCGGCCAGTGCGCCGGCGGTGTCCCCTGCGACAACAACGGCCACGGCACCCACACCATGGGCACGATGGTCGGCGCCGGTGGTGTCGGCGTCGCACCCGGCGCCAAGTGGATCGCCGCCAAGGGGTGCGAGTCCAGCAGCTGCTCGGACTCCTCGCTGCTCGCCGCCGGTCAGTGGATCCTGGCGCCGACCGACCACAACGGGCAGAACCCGAAGCCCGAGATGGCACCGGACATCGTCAACAACTCCTGGGGCGGCGGTGACACGACCTTCTACCAGGACATCGTCGAGGCGTGGAACGCGGCCGGGATCTTCGAGGCGTTCGCCGCGGGCAACGACGGTGACGGTACGACCTGTTCGACCAGCCACGCGCCGGGGTCGCAGGCCCCCTCGTACGGCGTCGGCGCGTACGACGTGAACGGGAAGATCGCGGACTTCTCCGGCTTCGGCCCGTCGCTGGTCGACGGCTCCGCCAAGCCGAACATCTCGGCGCCCGGCGTGAACATCCGGTCCACCTGGCCGGGGAACACATACAGAGCCCTCAACGGTACGTCGATGGCGACACCCCACGTCGCGGGCGCCGCGGCCCTGCTGTGGTCCGCCGCTCCCGCGCTGATCGGGAAGATCGACGAGACCCGGGCGATCCTGAACGACAGCGCGGTCGATGTCGACGACACGCACTGCGGTGGCACGGCCGACATGAACAACGTCTGGGGCGAGGGCAAGCTCGACATCCTCGCCTCGGTGGCTGCGGCCCCGCGCAGCGCGGCCACCGTGACCGGAACGGTCACCGACCGGGCGACCGGCAGGCCGGTCGCCGGTGCGGCGGTCGAGGCCACGACGGGAACCGCTCGCCGATCGGTGACAACAGCCGCCGACGGCACGTACAAGCTGAACCTCAACGCGGACACGTACACGGTCCGGGTGAGCGGATACGGCTACCGGACCGCCACCGAGGAGAACCTCACCGTGACCACCGGTGAGCACGTCACCAAGAACCTCGCGCTGGACGCCGTACCGGTGCATGCCGTCTCCGGCACGGTCCTGGATGTCACCGGCAAGCCGCTGAAGGGGGCCACGGTGCGGTTCACGGACGCTCCGCTCGCAGCCGTCACCAGTGACTCCGACGGCGCCTTCCGCTTCCCGTCGGTCGCCGAGGGCTCGTTCTCGCTGACCGCGACGCCAGCCGCTCCGGTGCTCTGCAACGGCGTCTTCACCGCCAAGGTCACGGTCGACGACGACGAGACCGTGAAGGCCGCGCTGCCCAACCGTACGGACGCGGCGGGCAACAGCTGCGCCCCTGCGACGTACAACTGGGTCAGCGGCAGGACCAAGATCGCGCTGTCCGGTGACGAGAACGCCAAGACGGTGTCACTGCCCTTCCCCGTCACCTTCTACGGCGTGAAGTACACCGACGCCAGTGTCACCACCAACGGCCTGGTCAACTTCCTGGAGCCGCGCCTCGGCGACTACGCCAACACGGCGCTGCCCGCGGCCGCCAAGCCGAACGGCATCGTCGCCGCCTTCTGGGACGACCTGACGGTCGACGCCAAGGCGAGCGTGAAGACGGCGACGAACGGTACGGCCGGCGCGCGAACATTCGCCATCGTCTGGGAGAACGTCGCGTTCGCCTCCGACACCTCGCAGCGCGTCACCTTCGAGGCTGTCTTCGACGAGGCGACCGGTGCGGTCACCCTGCAGTACCAGTCCATCGGCACCGCCTCCCCCGAGACGGGAGCGAAGGCGACAATCGGCATCGAGAACCAGGCCGGTACGGACGCCCTGCAGTACTCCTTCAACGAGTCGGTCCTCACCGACAAGTCCGCCGTCCGAATCTCCTCGAAGGCGACGTCATGACCTCCACTTCACGGCGCGCCGTCCGGCTCGCCTCCGCCCTGATCGCGGCCGGGCTGGCGCTGACCGCCACGCCCGCTGCACACGCCGACAGCGACGGCGGCGCCGGACCGCGCGTCCTCACCGACGCACAGGCCGACCGGCTGGAGAAGCGGCTCCAGGGCGACTCGTTCGCCGGCGAGCAGCAGATCACGCCGCAGTCCACATCCAACTCCTCTCCGTCGTCGCAGAGTCCGCAGGGCACGGACGACACGTCGGCCGACGGGGCTCTGTCCCTCGAAGCGAGCTCCGACCTGGAGACCTACCGGGGCCAGGCCGACACCACGCAGCTGGCGGGCGGCCACGGCGACTACCTCGCCGTGCACAGTGCCGGCACCGTCACCCGCCTGACGGACGACGGCACGACGGTGTGGAAGCGGGACAATGCCTCGCTGTACGCCGACTGGCAGGTCCGGCCCGCACGCCCCTGGCAGGTGGAGCCCTACCCTGCCCGGATCACCATGGGCTACAACGCCGTCGCCCCAGCCGCCGACTTCTCCGACCGCGGCTACACGACGGGCGACCTCACCGGCGACGGCGTGGCGGACGTCGTCTTCACCGCGGACGTGGGCAATTCGCCGTACCGGCCGTTCACCGCGCCCGGATCGACGCTCTCCACGGGCACGTTCGTGACCATCCTCGACGGAAAGACCGGCAAGACGGTCTGGACCAGGATCTTCGCGGACGCGCAGCAGGTCACCCTGGTCGGCGACACACTCGTCGTCGGCGACCAGCCGTCCACCAACCTCAACGCCCCCAAGGACGCCAGGGCGACCCTGCAGGGCTTCCGCTTCTCGTACGCCGACGGAAAGCTGACGCCGACCGGCACATGGACCTACGAGACCGGGCAGCGCGACGGGCGCTGGGGCTCGACCAGAGCGCTCGGCGGCGGGCTGCTCGCCGTCTCCTGGAACAGGCGCAAGACCGCGACGGCGGCCGCCGAGGGCCACACCCTGGTCCTGGACACCGCCGACGGCACGGTGAAGTGGCAGAGCGACGGGGCGCTCTACTCACGACAGCTGGCGTACGACTCCGCGCGGAAGCGGCTCGTCGCCGTCGAGCAGGCGGACTACCGCGACGGTGTGCAGTACCAGCTCGCCGCGTACGACCCGGCGACGGGGGCTCGCACCACCCTCGACACCCGGGTCAACGCTCTCGCGCTCGGCCTGCAGGTGGGCAACCTGAAGGGCGACTCCAAGCCGGAGTACGCGGTCAGCGAGGACACGCTCGACGAGTACCTCTATGTCAACGCCTCGACCGTGCGCGCGCTGGACGGCGCGGACGCGTCCGAGCTGTGGTCGCGGACCGTCAAGCGGGACGAGTCCAACTCCCAGGACGGCGACTCCGCACTCGGTCTGAAGATCGTCGACGGGAAGTTGCTCGCCTCGTACATCACGATGCAGGACAAGGATGCGGCCGCCAACCCGGGTGGTACGCGTTACGGCAGGCTCGCGGCCATCGACGGGCGTGATGGCGAGGTCGGCTGGGAGAAGCAGGGCGGCCCCGTCGCTTCTCCGATCTACGCCCAGCCGTACCGCGTGGACAACGAGTGGCGGGTACGGACGGTCGACAACGAGCAGAACATCCGCAGCTACCGGCTGAACGGCGGCCGCCAGGCCTCGCTCACCCCGCTCCAGGGCGATCTGACCTCCGCGGTTGCCGTGGACGTGAACGGCGACAGGAAGAAAGACGTCGTGACGGGCGGCCAGTCGCACGGCCTGTGGGCGTACGACGGTCCGTCGATGGCGGCGGGCAAGCCTGAGGTGCTGTGGAAGACCACCCTGCCCGGGGCGGTGCACGGCGAGATCGTGCAGGCCGACACGGACGGCGACGGCAAGCGGGACGAGCTGGTTGTCGCGGCGGACTCCGCGACCGTGATCGTCGACTCGCACACGGGCCGGGTCCTGCGGACCATAGACGGCAAGGGACAGTTCGTCCGCTCGGTGGCCGTCACCGATGTGAACCACGACGGCGCCGACGAGGTGCTCGTACCGACGGACGCGGTCCGCGCGTACCAGGGCAACGGGAAGCAGCTCTGGTCGTACGCCCCCGAGGGCGCGGGAGTGGCATTCTCCGACCTGGCAGTGGCCGAGGGCCGGGTCTTCGCCTCGTACAGCACGGTCGGGGCCCTCGACGCCGCCACGTCGGTCGTCAACGGCATGGCGCTGGACGGGAAGTCCGGCAAGGTGCTCTGGACCGCCGATCCGAAGTGGACCGGCGACCCCGACACCAGGATCTACGCCGCGGAACTGCACCACGGTGTCTTCGCCGACCTGGGGATCCCCTACGCGGACGGGCACGCGGTCGTGCACTCCTGGATCGTCAAGGAGGGCAACCTCTGGACCACACTGATCGAGTTCCGTGATGCGCGGACCGGGAAGGTCGTGCACACCGCGACCGGCGGCGGGGCCTGGACCACCGGCAACTGGTTCACGGGCGAGGAGGGAGCAGTCCTGGCGAGCACGGCCACGCTGCGCACCTACGCGGGCGGCGACAAGGAGTACAGCATGTACACCCTGCCGACGCTGCACCAGGCCGGGTTCGGAACGGGCCCCGGCGGCAGACGGCTGATCGTGGGCGGCACGGAGGGCGCGATCTACCTCTGGGACCCGGCGGTCCTCACCGCGGGCCACAACTACCCGGACCACCTGGCCAAGATCAACAAATACGCGGTCCAGAACACCGTGGTGGCGGACCTCGACGGTGACGGCGTCGACGAGATCATCGGCCTCGGCCTGGATCAGACCGGGTACGACCGTACGATCGAACTCGCCGGCGGGCGCTACCTCCTGCAGAGCAATCAGTTGCACGGGCTGACGGTGGACTCGATCAGCCGGTCCTGACCCGGGGACCACCGGAGATTCCGGCCTTGGAGACCCCCGCGCATGGTGGCGCGGGGGTCTTCGGGCTGCCCGGGAACGGCGGTTACAGTGACTGCCTGATGAACGCAGCGCGCACCGCCGACCACGGCGAGCACTCCCCGCACATAACTCCGTTGCTGCGTGTGCACCTTTTCGGCGGCTTCCGGATAGAACGCGACGGAGGCGCGCCACTTGCCGAGCGCTGGCCACGGCCGAGCGCGCGCGCCCTCGTGAAACTCCTCGCCGTTTCCCCGGGACACCGCCTCCACCGCGAGCAGGCGATGGAGATCTGCTGGCCGGATGCCGACCCGCAGTCCGCGCTCGGCAGCCTGCGGGTCGCACTGCACGCGGCGCGCCGCGCCATCGAGCCCGAGCTCGTGCCGCGCGCCGCGTCGTCGTATCTGACCGGCGAGGGGGCTCTCCTCTCGCTGGACCCCCGAACGGTGTGGATCGACGCGGACCACGCCGAGACCCTGGCCGAGCGCGCGCTCGTCGGGGGCGGTACGGCTGAACTGGCCGCGGCAGTCGCGGCATTCACGGGTGAGCTGCTGCCCGAAGACCGCTACGCACCCTGGGCCGGGACCCGGCGCGAGCGCCTCTCGGATCTGTGCGAGCGGGTGCAGCTGGCCCTTGCGGAGGCGTATCTCGCGGACGGCGAGACGGAACCGGCCACGGATGCCGCGCAGCGGGTCCTGGCGTCGGCGCCCGCCCAGGAGCGGGCTCATCGCGTACTCATCGACGCGTATCTGCGGCAGGGGCTGCGCCGGCAGGCGGTGCGCCAGTACCACGTGTGCCGCGAGGCGCTGGACGCTGAGCTGGGAGTGCGCCCGAGCCCGGCAACGGAGCAACTCCACCTCCTGGCCCTCGACTCGGCAGCCACGGTGGTGGGCGCGGCGGCGGCCCCGGTCCTGCCCGCAGCTCTCCGCACACCGCCCGCGGCCCCGCTGCGTGGCCGGGAGGCCGACCTGGAGCCGCTGCTCGCCACGGACGGCCCGCCGGTACATCTGGTCGGCGGCGAGGCGGGCGTCGGCAAGACCCATCTCACGGCGGAGGCGGCCCGGAGGGCGGCCGAGGCCGGGACCACCGTGCTGTGGGGTGCGGGCCACGACGCGGAGGGCCACACGCCCTACGGTGCCTTCGTTGAGGCACTGGATGCCTGGCTCGCCGACCGGCCACCCGCCGACCGGGCCAGAATCGGCGGCGAGTACCCCGAACTCGCTTCACTGCTGCCCTCGTTGGGTCAGATCGGGATGGGAACGGAACGCAGCCCCGAGGAGGAGCGCGACCGGTTGTTCCGGGCGGCGGCCGGACTGCTGGGCGATCTGGCGGCGACCACGCCCGTGCTGCTCGTGCTGGACGACCTGCACGCCGCCGACACGGGGACGTACCAGTTGCTCAGCCATCTGGCCCGTCGCGCGGTGGCCACCCGCACCGACTGGCGGTTCGCCGTGACGTACCGGGCGGAGGAGCTGACCGCGGCAGATCCCCGGCGCACCGTGCTGGACACCCTGGTACGTCAAGGTCTGGCCCGTTCCACGGAGTTGGGGCGACTGGGCCGTGACGCGTGTCTGGCGGTCGCCCGGGACGCGGGGGCCAGGGCCGATGTGGACCGGGTCTGGGAGCTCTCACTCGGCAACCCGCTCTTCGCCCTGGAGCTGGCCCGTACGGTCCACGAGGGCGCCGACCCGGCGCGACTCAGCGCCCCGGAGGGCGTACGGCAGCTGGTGGCGGCGCGGTTGGCGCGGCTGGGGCCCGCGGCGCGGCGGGTCGTGGAGGCGGTCTCTGTGGCGGGCGGCGGCGCAGCACTGTCCGAGGTCCTCGACGTCGCCGAGCACGGGCTGCATCCACCGCTGTCGTCCGCCGAGGCGACGGATGCCGTGGACGCGGCGGTCGCGGCTTCGGTGATGGCGGAGCGGACCGTGGTGGTCGGCGGGCGGCCGCTGCCCGGTCTCGCCTTCCGGCACCCACTGGTCCGGTTGACCTGCTACGACGGGCTGTCCGCGGCCCGCCGCCGACAGCTGCACTCGGCCTACGCGGAGGCGGTGCTGCGTCGCAGGCCGGACGCTGTCGACACCCTCGCCTCACACCTCACCCGCGCCGACGACCCCCGGGCCAGCCACTATCTGCGGCAGGCGGCCGAGCGGGCGGCAGCCCTGTGTGCCAACGATACCGCGGACCGCTACTACGCCGAACTCACCGCCCGGCTCGACGCGCTGGCCGCCGACGCGGCGCAGGCCAGGATCGACCGGGGCGCTGTGCTGCGCCGGATGGCCCGCTACCAGGAGGCGGCGACGGTGCTGCGCGAGGCGCTGGACGACATGGTCCGCCGCGGTGACGCGGACGGCCAGGTGCTGGCCGCCGCCCGGCTGACCGAGGTGCTGGTGAAGTGCCGCGGCACAGCAGAGGGCGAGGAGCTGCTGCAAACGTATCCGCCCGGTCCGCACACCCCGCCGCTGACCACGGCGACCCACCACCTGGCGGCGGCGGTCCTGCGGTTCGTGACCGGCCGGTACGAGTCCGCGCACGTAGCCGCCCGGACCGCGCAGGACGCCGCGGACGCGATACCGGGAAGCGAGCGGCGGGGTCTGCTGGCCCGCTCCCTAGGGATGCAGGCGACGTCGCTCAGCCTCGCGGGTCGCCTCGCGCAGGCCCGCCCGGCGGCCCATGAGGCGCTGCCGCACGCCGAGGCGTACGGCGACCAGGGTCTGCTGGTGATGATTCTCTCCGTACTGCGTGAACACGCCAGCAGGTCGGGCCGGATCGCCGAGGCGATCGCCTTCGGGGAGCGGGCGCTGGGGCTCGCCGAGCACACGGGCGATCCGACGGCTGTCGCCTTCGAGCGGTCGAACCTGTCCGAACACCACCTGCTGCTACGGGAGTTCACCGAGGCCAGGGAACACGCGGAGGCCGCGGTACGGGAGACGGGCGGCGACCCCTCGTGGTGCACCCCGTATGCCTTGGCCGCGCTGGCACGGGTCCTGATCAGGACGGGTGAGCCGGGCGCGGCGGAGCTGCTGGCCCGCGCCGGGGAGGTGGCCGAGGCGCAGTGCGACCGGCAGGCGGTGCATGACGTGCGGACCGCGCAGGCCGAATTCCTGGTGCGCGGAGACCGGCCGCAAGAGGCCCTGGCGCTGCCGGCCGAGGGAAGCGGCCCCCGCTCGGACGCCCTGCTGGCGTGGGCGGAGCTGCTGTCCGGGCAACCCGAGCGTGCGGTGCGGCGGGCGTCGGCGGAGACCGTGCGCGCCGAGCAGGACGGGGAACGGCTGTCGTTGACCGAGGCGCGTACGGTGCATGCGGCGGCGCTCGCGACGCTGGGCCGGGCACGGGAGGCGGACGAGGAGTTCGACCGGGCGGCAGAGCTGGCGGCCGAACTCCCTTATCCAGCAGGCGCGTTCATGGTGGAGCAGGCCCGAAAGGCGGACTGGACCACCCGTTCCGGAATCCCCGGCTGACCTGCCCCACACCATCGACCCGTCCGGTCAGCCCAGACCGGCGGGCTCGGTTCCGGGGCGCTCGAACTGGGTGCGGTACAGCTCCTCGTACCGGCCGCCGGCCGCCAGCAGCTCCTGGTGGGTCCCGCGTTCCACGATCCGGCCGTCCTCCACGACGAGGATGAGGTCCGCCGCCCGTACGGTGGAGAGCCGGTGGGCGATCACCACCGCGGTGCGTCCTTCGAGCGCCTCCACGAGGGCTTCCTGGACGGCCGCTTCGGAGGTGTTGTCCAGGTGGGCGGTGGCCTCGTCGAGGATGACGACGCGCTGGCGGGCCAGCAGCAGCCGGGCGATGGTCAGCCGTTGGCGTTCGCCGCCGGAGAGCCGGTAGCCGCGTTCACCGACGACGGTGTCGAGTCCGTCGGGCAGCGAGGCGACCAGTCCGTCCAGCCGTGCGCGGCGCAGGGCGTCCCAGAGGTCCTCCTCGGTGGCTTCGGGGCGGGCGAGGAGAAGGTTCGCGCGGACCGACTCGTGGAAGAGGTGGCCGTCCTGGGTGACCATGCCGAGTGTGTCACGGAGGGTGTCGGCCGACAGGTCGCGTACGTCGATGCCGCCGATGCGTACGGCGCCCTCGTCCGTGTCGTACAGCCGGGGCAGCAGCTGCGCGATGGTCGACTTGCCCGCGCCGGACGATCCGACGAGGGCCACCGTCTGGCCCGGTTCGGCGCGGAACGAGACCCCGCGCAGCACCTCGGCGCCGCCGCGGGTGTCCAGGGTGGCGACGTCTTCCAGCGAGGCGAGGGAGACCTTGTCGGCGGACGGGTAGCCGAAGCGCACGGCGTCGAACTCCACGGAGACCGGACCGTCCGGGACCGTCCGCGCATCCGGCTTCTCCTCGATCAGGGGCTTGAGGTCGAGGACCTCGAAGACCCGCTCGAAGCTGACGAGCGCGCTCATCACCTCGACGCGCGCCCCGGCGAGTGCGGTGAGCGGCGCGTACAGCCGGGTCAGCAGCAGGGCCAGGGCGACGACGGCGCCCGCGTCCAGCTGCCCGCGCAGCGCGTAGAACCCGCCGAGCCCGTAGACCAGGGCAAGTGCCAGCGCCGATACGAGGGTGAGAGCCGTGATGAACGCGGACTGGGCCATGGCCGTACGGACACCGATGTCGCGCACTCTGCCCGCCCTGGCGGCGAATTCGGTGGACTCGTCGGCGGGCCGCCCGAAGAGCTTGATGAGCGTGGCGCCGGGTGCGGAGAAGCGCTCGGTCATCCGGGTGCCCATCGCCGCGTTGTGGGCGGCGGCTTCGCGCTGGAGCCTCGCCATCCGCGTACCCATCCGGCGTGCGGGCAGCACGAACACGGGCAGCAGCACCAGCGCGAGTACGGTGATCTGCCAGGAGATGCTGAGCATGACGCCGAGGGTGAGCAGCAGCGTGACGACATTGCTGACGACGCCGGACAGGGTGTTGCTGAAGGCGCGCTGGGCGCCGATGACGTCGTTGTTGAGGCGGCTGACGAGCGCGCCGGTGCGGGTGCGGGTGAAGAACGCGATCGGCATGCGCTGGACGTGGTCGAAGACGGCGGTGCGCAGGTCGAGGATCAGTCCCTCGCCGAGGGTGGCCGAGAGCCAGCGGCTGACCAGCCCGAGTCCCGCCTCCGCGATGGCGATCACGGCGATGAGCACGGCCAGCCGCGTGACGGTCCCCTCCTCCTTGCCGGTCACGATCGCGTTCACGACGCGGCCGGCGAGGATCGGGGTGGCGACCGCGAGCAGTGCCGTGGCGACACTCAGCAACAGGAACAGGGCGACCCGCCGCCGGTGCGGTCGGGCGAACGCGCCGATGCGCCGCAGAGTGGCTCGGTCGAAGGGGCGTCGGTCCTGCTGCGCGTTCATGACGTTGTGGAGCTGCGTCCACGCGGTGGCTTCCATGCTCATGGAAGGAACGTACGACCTCGACCCGGCTTGAGGTCAACTTCCGCTCCATGGCCTTTCCCGAAAGCAAGGCCATGGAGCGGTACGGCTCAGACGTCGAGCCCCGGGATCTCCTTCGGCAGGGGGCAGATCCGGCGGCCGTGGTGGTCGAAGACGTACAGGTGCGCGAGGTCGGTCAGGAGCGGGACGGCGGCGAAGAGCGGGAGGAGCGCGTGCACCCGGCGATCACGCCGATGGCGCGTTCGTCCGCGCCGAGCGAAAGGGCCCGGCAGGAGACGGCGGGCCGCGCCATCGACACCGCCCCCTGCGCGAAGGCGCAGGCGAAAGCGATGACGAGGCGCGGCAGCCGACTCCTGCCGGGCCCTTCCGTGTGGTCCATGGGTCAGATGACTCGCAAGACGTTGACATGCGAGCAATACGAGCAATACCCCAGGTCAGTGACCGGTTGACGTGCTGGGCGCCACCGCGACGGGGATGCCGTTGAGCACGGCGGTGCCGGTTCAGTCCAGGATCCGGGCCAGATACGCCTGGATCAGGACGCGGGTCTCCGCGACGATCGCCGGATCGCCCGACGGGTCGGTGCGGAAGGCGAGTTGGAGGAGCGCGTCGGCGGCTTCGACGCAGACCAGGATCGTCCGGAGCAGATCCTCGTCGGCGGTGCGCCCCAGACGGCCGGAGAGCAGCTGGGCGAGGCGCTCCGCGACGCGGCGATTGGCGTCGGAGGCCGGGTCGTCCACGGGGGCCGGGGCGCCGAAGTCGACGAGGGCGAAACCGGGGACGGAGCGCTTCATCGCCAGGTATTCGTCGAGCACGGCGTCGATGGCGCTGCGCCAGTCTGCGGCCGGGATGGCGGTCAGGCGACCGGTGATGCGCTCCGCGTAACTGTCCAGGTTGCGCCGGGCCAGGGCGTCGGCGAGGGCGCGCTTGTTGGAGAAGAACCGGTAGACGGAGCCGATCGGGACTTCCGCGCGGGCGGCGACGGCCCGGGTGGACAACTGCTCGTAACCGGTCTCGTCGAGGAGTGCGGCGCAGGCGTCGAGTATCCGGGCGAGGCGCTCGGCGCTGCGCTGCTGCACGGGGGCGCGGCGGAGGTTCGTATTCGCATGGGGCACGGGCTCCATGATGCCGTGACTCTCCTCTGCGGGACGGGCAGGTGCGCACCTGCGGTCAGGCAAGAAGCAGGGTCAGCCCGCCGACGGTGTACGCGATCATCAGGGCCAGCAGGGGAAGTTGCCCCGCTACGGCGCGGTCGGGCGGGAAGAGGCGCACGGACCGGTCGTGGGCGGCGACGACACCGAGGATGTGCCCGACGACGATCGCGGCGACCTGGAGCGTGGCGATGCCGCCGGGACCCAGGGGCGGTTCGGGCGGGACCGGATTGTCAGTGCCGAGTGCCACCATGACTGTGCGTGGACCTTCGGTGACGAAGAGTGTGAAGTAGTGGGCGATGAGATAGCCGAGGGCGATCGGGACGAGCGAGTGCGCGAAGACGGTGAGGGGGTGGCGGATTTGACCGGAGATCAGCCGGGTGGCACCGGCGCAGAGGGCATAGAGGGTGGCGACGAGGGCGACGGCGGCGAGCAGCCCGAGCGTGGCCGCGGTGGTGCGGCCCAGGGGTGAGGTCTGGACGGTGGTGATCCAGGAGGGGGCGTCGGAGAAACCGTCGTAGGCGGTGGAGCCGAGCATGACGCAGACGGTGGCGACGAGACCGGAGGTCTGCGGGGTGGCGTCGAGTCCGTTGAACGGGGAGCGCAGGACGAGACGGCGGTCGGCGGGCCGGCGGCCGAGGGGGGAGAGCCGGGCGAGCAGGCCGGAATAGACCTCGAAGGCGTCGGCGTGGTCGAACCAGCGGGCGCCGTGGCGGGCGGCGCCCGCGAGGTGGACAGCGCCGTACAGCACGAGGAAGAGAAGGAGGGCGGTGGACGACGCGGGGTCGGGGGCGACGAGTTCGAGCCAGGTGAAGGCGAGGAGTCCGGCCGCGGCGGGCCACAGACCGAGCTGTGCGGGAAGGGGGCGGCCCGCGGCCGGGTCGCGGGCCAGCGCGCGGCAGACGAGGAGGTGGAGCGTGCGCAGGGGGTTGAGGAATCGCCAGACGGGACCGAGGAGGAGCGAGGCGGGGACGAGCCCGACCCAGAGGAGCACGTAGACGGCGCCCGGGGCCGGGTTGCGCTCCGGACCGTCCGGGCCGAGGAGGAGATGGAGGAGGACGAACAGGGCGGCGGCCAGGCCGAGGGCGCGCGCGGCGACACGGGTGGGGCGGGCGTCGGCGAGGCGCTGAAGAGGGACCGGAAGCGGGTGGCCCGCCCGGTCGCCCCGGAATCGGGAGGCGGGCCAGAGCAGGCCGAGCGCGAGGAAGGAGACGAAGAGCGCGGCAAAGGCACCGGCGAACGCGTAGAAGGGGGACAGCGGCAGGTCGTGCCGGGAGCCGATGCCATGGGCGAGGACGCTCACCGTACGACGAGCTGGGTCAGGAGCAGACCGGACTCGTGGGTCTCGACCTCGAAGAGCCCGGTGCGGTCGGCGGTGAGAGTGAGGGCGGTGGTCCGTCCGGCGGGCAGGCGCGCTTCCTTGTCGTAGCCGTGGACATGGAGGGTGTCGGCGCGGTCGGTGCGGACGCGCAGCTCGATGCGCTGCCCCTTCCTGAGCTGGGTGCGGCCGGGGGCGGGGCTGACCTTGCCGTGAGAGATGACGATCTCCAGAGTCCGGTCGGGGCGGGGCTCGGCTGGGGTGTCGGCGGAAGGAGTGGTGGTGAGAGGCGTGGTGGCCTGGATCGGTGTGGAGTGCACGGCCCAGGCGGTGTGATCGTCGGCGTACAGCCGGGCCGTGAGGGTGTGGCCGCCGCCCGCTTCGCGGACGAGGGAGTCGGGGAGGTGGTACCAGGGGCCGTAGAGCCGCGCCAGGGGGTGGCCGTCGAGGAAGAGCCGGGCGTGGCCGCGCCCGAGGAGCGCCGCGCCGCCGACACTGTCCGGGCTGAATCTGAAGTTCCGGACGGAGAGACGGACGTTCCACCCGTCCTCGGAGTCGGGCCGTACGGCGACGGTCACCGCGGGGGCGCCCTTCGCCTCGACCTGCCGGAGCCGGTGCCCGGATCCGTCGTCCGCGGTGAGGAGCCGGCCGACGCTGCCGTCGGCCTGTTCATGGCTGGTGCCGGGCCTGTGGTGGGTGGTGGGCCGCCCACCACAGGCACTCGCACCGCACACGAGGGCGCCTGCGGTGAGAAGGGCGACGGCGAGCCGGGGGAACGACGTGAGCGACGTGAGCGACGTGAGCGACGTGAGCCTGCTGAGTCGCAGCGGGCGGGGAGATCGCCTCATGATCAGTCCCCGTCCGGTCCGGAGCCCCGGTGGGACCCGGAATCCACGTCCGGCCCGGAATCCGCCGATCGGGACCCTGAATCCGCACCATGTCCGGAACCCGCGCCGTGGCCCGAAATCCTTCCCACGCCCGCACCGGCAGGGGCTCCTGCCGGGTCGTCGCCCTGCGTGTCCGCCGCATCGGCGTTCGCGTCTGCGTCCGGCCCCGGGTCCGCCTTCTTCCGTACCGCCCGTTCCTCGTGCCGCGCGGAGGCCGCCACCGCCCACACCACCCAGATGACGCCGAGGAGACCGCGTACCCAGGCCGGGCCGATCGGGATCCACGGGATCATCAGGACGGCCTTGTCGAAGGCGTCGAGCAGGGTCAGAACACCCAGCACCATCGTGGTCCGGCCCAGTCCGGGCCGCGCGCCGCGCAGGACGAGTCCGATTCCGGTCCACCACGCCCCGGTCAGCAGCAGCGCCACCGCGGGCAGATAGGAGGACGTGAGGCCCGTCGTCGCACCGGCCACATCCAGCCCGAGGCCGACCGCACCGAGCAGGGTGGCCGCTGCGGCGAGCCGGCTGTGTCGCAGGCGGCGCCACCAGAGCACCCCGCCGACCAGCGCGAGCACCAGAGCGACACCCAGCGCGATCTGCACCTCGATGCGCTCGATGCCGCGTGCGCCGTACCAGTCGCAGCCGGCCGGCAGCCGCCGCGCCTGCACGTTGTAGTCGGCACAGACCAGCAGTTGGGCAAGTTTGACCGGTTCGCCCACCAGCCGGTCGGTGCGGACGGAGACCGCGCCGCGCGCCGCCCCGCACGCGGGCAGCGAGCGCGGTGTGGACGGTCCGGTGTCCGACTGCCAGCAGTTGCTGTCGCCCTGGCCGTCCCACCACACATCGGTGCGGTTGGGCCGGGAGCGGCCCGCCTTGTCCGTGCCGAGGTGATTACCCGCGTACCGGTTGTGGTGCGAGGTGTCGGCCTGCTTCGCGAGGGCGTTCTCGCCGCGGATGAAGGCGGGGACGGCGCTCAGGAAGAAGGCGGCGCGCTGCTGTCCGTAGATCCAGTTGTTCTCGTAGATGTTCCAGTTGCCGCCCGCGGTGATGATGCCGGTGCCCGGCGGCATGGAGATCTGCGGGCAGACGACGCCGTCCTCGTAGCCGCGTTCGATGGGCGGTTTGGCGCAGGTTCCGTCGGCGACGTACGGGTAGTAGTCGGCGTTGTTGTCGTGGATCAGGTTGCGTTCGAAGCGTGCGTGGTTCTGCGGGAGTCCGGGGTGGCCGGGGAAGGCGCTGTCCATCGAGGCGCCACCCATGTTGTGGTCGAACTCGTTGTCGTGGACGTGGACCGAGTCGCCCGCGGTGCCGGAGTAGCCGACCATGTTGTGGTGGCTGCGGCAGCCGGTGATCTCGATCGAGTAGCGCGGAACGTCGTAGCCGTACCCGTCATTGATGTCCGACGCGCTGCCGGGGTAGATGCCGGAGTCGCCGTTGCCGTACGACTCGCAGTTCTTGTACAGCCCGTGGTCACTGGCGAAGGTGAGGAAGCCGTACTCGTCGTTCCACCGGGTGAGGACGTCGTCGATGACGAAGCCGTCCTGGGCCAGCACATACAGCGAGTTGAACGTCGTGCGCTGGGCGGTGAAGTTCTTGAAGTAGATGCCGTCGGAGCCGTCCGAGCGGATCGCGTTGAGTTTCCGGTACTTGGCGTCGATGACGACGTCGGTGCGCTCCGCCCCGGTCCCCTCGATCTGGAGCTGCTTCTTGCCGAGGATCGCCACCAGGTTCTGGTTGTGCGGACACTGCTTCTGCTGCGCGTACGACAGGATCTGGTAGCCGAGCTGCGAGTTGGGCGCCTTGAGCCTGGCGCACTCCCCCGTCGGCCTGGGCAGCGAGGGCTCCTCCTCATACAGGCCGGGCAGGATCGCGATGGTCATGCCGGGTCTGCCGACCTCGTCGACGGCCTGTTGCAGATGGCGGTACCCGGACTTCCGGCACCGGTCGAAGAGTTCGAGGTTACGTGTCCGGAGCTTCGCCGGGAAGCGGGATATCCGGCGTTCGAAGTCGGCGCGGTCGCTCTTGCAGACCAGCAGATCGGGTTCGCCGGTGCGGTGGACCGGGACGCTGCCGGAACCGTCGGGCAGGGTGACCGGCCGTTCCTCGTGCGCCTGGGCGGCCGGGGCCGCGAGGAGTGCGGCGGCCAGTGCCACCAGGACCACCAGAAGTCTTCGTGTCCACGACATATGCCGGAGAGTAGAGCATTGTTCAACTTTTGGAACCCCCTTCTGCGCGACGGATCAAAAGATTTCCGTCACGGCCCCGCACCGGATCCGCGACGCGCCACCGCCCTACCCCGTTGACGTGCCCCGTTCTTATTCCTACGGTGTCCCATAGGATTTCTTCGGCACCGGGAGCGCGGCATGGGCGGCACCAGCGGCATCGAGCAGGCGAGGAAGACGGCGGAAGCGCTTGCACACTCCGCCGGTTTCGGCAATGAGCACAGCTCCGAGGCGGTCCCGGGGGCGCTGCCGCACGGCCGCAACTCGCCGCAGCGAGCACCACTCGGCCTCTACGCCGAGCAGCTGAGCGGCTCGGCCTTCACCGAACCGCGCGCCCACAACCGCCGTTCCTGGCTCTACCGGATCCGCCCCTCGGCCGCCCACCCGCCGTTCGTCCGGATCGACAACGGCGCGGTGCGCACCGCCCCCTTCGCCGAGTCCGTCCCCGATCCGAACCGGCTGCGCTGGGACCCGCTCCCCGATCCCGCGCCCGGCACGGACTTCCTGGCAGGGCTGTGGACCCTCGGCGGCAACGGCGACGCCACCCAGCGCACCGGCATGGCGGTGCACCTCTACCACGCCAACACGGCCATGACCGACCGCGTGTTCAGCGACTCCGACGGCGAACTGCTGATCGTCCCCGAGCGGGGCGGCCTGCTGCTCCGTACCGAACTGGGCCTGCTGCGCGCCGAACCCGGCCACATCGCACTGATCCCCCGGGGTGTCCGCTTCCGTGTGGAACTTCTCGACGACACGGCCCGCGGCTATGTCTGCGAGAACTACGGGCAGCCGTTCACACTCCCCGACCTCGGCCCGATCGGCGCGAACGGCCTTGCCAACGCCCGGGACTTCCTCGCTCCCGTCGCCGCGTACGAGGACGCGGACCGCCCGGTCCAGGTGATCAACAAATTCTGCGGCAACCTCTGGTCCGCGATGTACGACCACTCGCCGCTCGACGTCGTCGCCTGGCACGGCAACTACACCCCGTACGTCTACGACCTGCACCGTTTCAATGTGATCGGCTCCATCAGCTACGACCACCCCGACCCGTCGATCTTCACGGTGCTGACCTCGCCGTCGGACACCCCCGGTCTCGCCGGTGTGGATTTCGTCGTCTTCGCGCCGCGCTGGCTGGTCGGCGAGGACACGTTCCGGCCGCCGTACTTCCACCGCAATGTGATGAGCGAGTACATGGGGCTGATCGAGGGGGCGTACGACGCGAAGACGGCCGGCAAGGGCGGCTTCGTACCGGGCGGCGGCTCGCTCCACAACATGATGTCGGCGCACGGCCCGGACCGGGAGACCTTCGACCGGGCGAGCACGGCGGAGCTGAAGCCGCAGAAGATCGACGACGGTCTTGCCTTCATGTTCGAGACCCGCTGGCCGGTCACGGCGACCGGACAGGCGGCGACCGCCGACCACCTGCAGCGCCGGTACGACGACGTGTGGCAGGGCCTCGAACGCAACTTCCGGCCATAGGCGAAGCCGCCGCTTCCCGGCCCCCGCTCGTCCTGTCCGCAGTGTCGCAGTACGGAGAGTCCAGGTGACCCAGGTGCCTCAACTGCCCCAGACGCCCCAGGTGACGGCCTTCGCCCCCGACTCGCTGGTCCTGAACCGCAAACTGCCGCTGTGGTACCAGGTCTCGCAGTCGCTGCGCGCGTCCCTACTCGGCCGGGCCCAGGACGCCTCGCTGCGGCTGCCGACCGAGGAGCAGCTCGCCGCACACTACGGCGTCAGCGTCCTCACGATGCGGCAGGCGCTCAAGGAACTGGAGACGGAGGGGCTGATCAGCAGGCACCGGCGGCGCGGCACCTTCATCGAGCCGCGGGCCCGCCGGGCCTCGCCGGTCCGGCTGCTCGGCTCGATCGATGCGATCGTCGCCCAGCAGTCGGGCGAGCGCACCACGGTCCTCGGCCATGGCCCGCTCGCCCTGCCCGGCGATCTCGCCGAGTACTTCCCGGCCTGTACGGACGTGGTCGGCTACCGGCGGCTGCGCTGCGACGGCGACACCGGCGAGCCCACCAACTGGGCGGAGAACACGGTGCATCCCGAGGTCGCGGCCCGGCTCGATGCCGCCGATCTCGAACGCTGGCCGATGACCAAGGTGTTGCGCGACCGCGTCGGGGTCCGGATTGCGCGGATCACGGACACGGTCGAGGCGCGGCTCGCCGACCCGGCCACCTCCGAGCTCCTCCAGGTCCCGCTGCTCAGCCCGATCCTCTTCTACACGGGGGTGACGTACGACGAGAGCGGCCGGGTGGTGGATGTGGCACAGATCCGGTACCGGGGCGACCGGTTCTCGTTCTCGGTGACGGTCGAAGCGAACTGACCGCACACGACGCGCCGTTACGATGCCTGGGGCGGCGAACGTGGCGACGGGGAGGACGACACGGTGGCAGCACGGGCGGGCGCCGGAGCCGGCGGGGAAGACGACATCCCGCTGCTCGACGACCTCATGCCATGGTCCGTACGGCCCCTGCGCACCGGGCGCCCCTGGGTGACGGCCCCGGACGCCGGTTCCCTCAAGGCCCGTTGGGAACGTCTGGTCAGCGCCGAGGGAGCCGAGCGCGAACACCTTTTCCGGCCTACCCGTTCCCGTGATCCGCAGACTCCGGTCGCGGCGCTGCCCGGCCAGACCACCTCCACCGCCCGGTTCGCGCGGGAGTCCGGTCCGTGCCCCGAGCCGGTGCGGATCCTGCACGGACCGTTCGACGAGCAGTGGCTGATCCCCGACCACCGGCTGATCGACGCCGCCCGCCCGGAGCTGTGGAGGGTCGCCGACGGTCACCAGCTCTTCGCCGTCGAGCACGGGTACGTACCGCAGGACACCGGTTCCGCCCTGTCCGTGACGGCGCTGCTGCCCGACGGCCACTCCCCGGCGGGCCGCCCCGGCCGGATCCGGCCGCTCTATCGAAGGCCGGGCGGACGGGAACCCAATCTGGCGCCCGGTCTGCTCGGGCTGCTGCGCGCCCGGCACGGGGACGCGGTCACCGCGGAGTCCGTGCTGGCGTGGATCGTCACGGCGGCCCGTCATTCCCCGGCGGGGTCCGTCGTACCGCTGCCCGCCGACAGCGCACGCTGGTGGGCCGGGGTGGAACTGGGCCGGGAGCTGGTGCGGCTGCAGCTGCGCGGCGCGCGCGGCGGGGAGCGTCCGCGGCTGCCCGGCGGGCGGCGCCCCTACGTGCGGGCCGCGGTACCGGCCGCGCCCGGCACGCTGGAGTACGACCCCGGCGACGAGGCGCTGCTGCTGGGGACGGGACGCATCTCGCCCGTGCCGGCGGGAGCCTGGGAGTTCCGAGTGGGCGGGGTCCGGATGCTGGAGCTGTGGTTCGAGCGACGGGCGGCGGCGGCCGGAGCTGAGGAGCCGGACGGCCTGGAAGCGGTCAGGCCCCGGGCCTGGCCCCAGGAGTGGACCTCGGAGCTGCTGGAACTGATCACTCTGCTCGCCCTGCTCGCCGAACTCCGGCCCCGGCAGGAGGGCCTGACCGACGGTCGGCGGATCACGGCCGACGACCTCCGCGCGGCAGGCGTGCTGCCGGTCCCGGCCACGGCCCGTCGGCCCGCATCGGTGCTCGACCATCAGGAAGAGGGACCGGACGGGCAGTTCGCACTGCTGTGACGGCCAGGGGCCGGTCTCCCGTTCGGATCCGGCCGGCCCGCACGCCCGGCGCCGATCCGACGCCACGGCCCGGCCCGGCCGTTACCGGTCGAAGGAGTCCAGTACCCGGTGCAGCGCCCGGTCGAAGACCCCGTCCAGGTCGATCGGCCCGGGGTCCTCGGCGAATCCCGCCGCCATCCGCGGATACTTCCCGGTCGCGATCTGGCTGATCAGATAGCCGGTGCGCGCGGCGTGCTCCTGTTCCTCGGACCAGGGCAGCGACCGACTGCGCTCCGCCGTGGCGATCTCGTTGGCCGCGTAGGTGGTGACCACACCGTTGACCATGGCGATGAGTTCCATCTTCTCGCCGAACCGTGCGTCGACCCCGTCCAGACAGCTGAGCGTGTACTCCAGGTACCGCAACGTATTCGGGCTGAAGCCGTAGACGGGTGACATGAGCCGGGGCACCCAGGTGTGGCGGTGCATCATCGCACGGGCCTGATGGGCCAGCGCGATGAGATCGGCACGCCAGTCACCGGACGGCTCAGGGAATTCGTAACCGCCGCTGACCGCGTCGAGCATCAGCTCGTACAGGTCCTCCTTGCGCGGCACGTAGTTGTAGAGCGACATCGTGCCGCAGCCGAGCTCCGCCGCGACCTTCCGCATGGACACCGCGTCGAAACCCTCCGCATCGGCGATGCGGACGGCGGCTGCCGCGATGTCGGCGCGGCTGAAAGCTGGCTTGGGGCCGCGGCCCGCACGCTCGGGGCGCGCCCAGATCACTTCGGGTACAGCGGGTCGCCCCACCATTGATCATCACCTCTCCCCCCATCGTAGTTACGTACACCGTACGTAGTGCGGTACGGTCGCCGCATGACAACTACGTACGCTGTACTTAGTGAAGGTCTGGAGAAGCACTACGGCGACGTCCATGCGCTGCGGGGACTCGATCTCGCGGTCGCCGAAGGCACCGTCTGCGGAGTGCTGGGGCCGAACGGCGCGGGCAAGACCACCGCCGTCCGGGTCCTCACCACGCTGACCGCCCCGGACGGCGGAAGCGCCCGGGTGGCGGGCCACGACGTGGTGCGCGAGGCGGGCGCGGTGCGCGCGGCGATCGGCGTCACCGGGCAGAACGCCTCGGTCGACGGCGAACTGTCCGGCCGGCAGAATCTGCGGCTCTTCGCCAAGCTGCTCCGGTTCCGCGGCGAGGCCGCGCGCGCCCGCGCCGACGAACTCCTGGAACGCTTCGAGCTGACGGAGGCCGCCGGCCGCCCGGCCCGCACCTACTCGGGCGGCATGCGCCGCCGCCTCGACCTCGCCGCCAGTCTGCTGACCCGCCCACGGGTGCTCTTCCTGGACGAGCCGACCACCGGACTCGACCCGCACAGCCGCAACCAGATCTGGGCGGCGGTACGGGAACTGGCCGGCCGGGGCACGACCGTCCTGCGGCATCATGGTCGGGATGTTCCAGGCCTCGCAGGACTGCCACCGCGGGGTGATGGACCGGCTCCGTACGCTGCCGATGAGCCGGGCCGCCGTACCCTTCGGCCAGACCGCCGCCGATCTGCTGACCACGGCCATCGGCATGATTCCGCTGATCCTGGTCGGGCTCGCAGTCGGCTGGCGGATCGAGGGCGGTCCGCTCGCCGCCCTGGGCGCCTTCGGGCTGCTGCTGCTCCTCCGGTTCGCCACGTCCTGGCTGGGCTGCTGGCTGGGCCTGCTGATCCGCAACGAGGAGATCGCCGGTCAGCTGGGCAGCGCCACCTTCATCCTGCCGCTGCTGTCGAGTGCGTACATCCCGACCGACAATCTCCCGGGCTGGCTGCGGACGGTCGCGGAGTGGAACCCGATCAGCGCCATGGCCTCGGCCACCCGCGAACTGTTCGGCAACGCGTCCCCGGCCGCCGACGCGGCCTGGCCGGTCGTCCACCCGGTGGCGGGCACACTCGCCTGGTCGGCGGTGCTGCTCGCGGTCTTCGTGCCACTGGCCGTACGGCGCCATGCGCGCGGCGGCGAGTGACACGGACTCATTGAGGGGTCACCCCACCGGTACACGACGGATGCCCCGCACACATCGAGGGGACGTCGCGTCGGCGCGGCACGCACGCCGGACTCACCGCGGTATCAATGCGTCGGCGCGGTCGGCCGGTCCAGGGTGCCGAGCAGGCTGATGAAGCTCGACTCTCGGGATGACAAAGTTGTTACGTACACGATAGGTACGGTTCCCATGAGTACTCACCCTCTCCCCCTGGACGGCATCACTGTCGTCGCCGTCGAACAGGCCGTCGCCGCCCCGTTCGCCACCAGGCAGCTCGCCGACCTCGGCGCCCGGGTCATCAAGATCGAGCGCCCGGACGGCGGTGACTTCGCCCGCGGTTACGACACCGCTGCCCGCGGCCTGGCCTCGCATTTCGTCTGGTGCAACCGCGGCAAGGAGTCCCTCGCGATCGACCTCAAGGACCCGCGCGGCCTCGCCGTGGTGCGCCGACTGGTCGCCGACGCCGATGTGTTCGTACAGAACCTCGCCCAGGGCGCGGCCGCCCGGCTGGGTCTGGACGCCGCGACGCTCTGCGCCGCACACCCGCGGCTGGTCGCCGTCGACATCTCGGGGTACGGCGCCGACGGGCCGTATGCACACAAGCGGGCCTACGACATGCTCGTGCAGTGCGAGGCGGGACTGGTCTCCGTCACCGGCACGCCCGGGCAGCCGGTGAAGGCGGGTGTGCCCGCCGCCGACATCGCGGCGGCGATGTACGCCTTTTCGGGGGTGCTCGCGGTGCTCCTGCGGCGCGCGACCACCGGACTCGGCGGGCCGGTGGAAATCTCGATGCTGGAGGCGCTGACCGAGTGGATGGGGCATCCGCTGCATCATCGGATGCATGGAGGCGAAACCCCGGCGCGCACGGGGCTCGCACACCCCGTCATCGCCCCCTACGACGTATTCGAGACGGCGGACGGGGAACAACTGCTGCTCTCCGTGCAGAACGACCGGGAGTGGCGCCGGCTCACGGAGCAGGTTCTGGGACGGCCGGAACTGGCGGACGATCCGGACTTCGCGACGAACACCGCACGGACCGCTCACCGGGAGCGGACCGATGCGGTGGTGGCCGAGGCGCTCGCCACGCTGACCGCGAAGGCGGCGCTGGCCGGGCTGGACGCCGCGGGCATCGCCTGCGCCCGGCTGAACACCGTGGCGGATGTGGCGGCACACCCTCAGCTGGCGGCGCGGGACCGGTGGCGGGAAGTGGAATCACCGGTCGGGGCGTTGCGGGCCATGCTGCCGCCGATCACGCTGCCGGGCGGGGCGGAGCCTCGGATGGGAGCCGTACCGGCGCTCGGTGAGCACACCGAAGCCCTGCTGCGGGCCGTGGGGATGACGGACGAGCAGACAGCGGAGCTGCGCCGGGACGGTGTGATCGCCTGAGCACGGCCCGAGCGGTGGGCCGGTTCGGTCAGGGACGGGCGATCGGTCGGGTGCCGGATCGATGGTGACAGCAGGCCGTCGGGTCAGTAGCGGCTGCCGAAGAGCGAGCGTCGCAGTCGCCGCAGCGGCGCGAAGAGCGAGACACGCGCGCTCCTGCTCCGGCGGCTGTGCGCGGCGTCGCGCGAGGTGAGCTCCAGCATCAGCAACGTCGCCTCCGCGGTCTCGCGCTGCGGGACGGCGGGGCCGCCGAGCACTGCGAGATGGCGGTCGAGGCGCGAACTGGTCGCACTGCTCCCACATGTGATGGCAGGCACACGCGGCCTGCTGCGCATCGCTATCTGTTCCATGTCACTCCCCACCCGTACGAGGGCACCCGGCCCGGGCAGGTTAACCCTATCCCCCCGCGATGACACGCGTGTATCCCGGTCGCCGGATTGAGCACACACATACGGAGGTTGACGGCCGTACTCATAATTCGCTCGATTACAGGGCGAGTTGGACAGAACGGGAGCGGTTCGCCCGCAGCGGCGGATTGTTGCGCAAGGGGGGCGGGAACGGTCCGGTCTGAGCTAGCGTGGAGAGGTTTCCGCCGTGCTGCCGCCACTCCTGCGGATGGGGGATCACCGTGAGCGAAGTGCCGGGCGAGGACCGACTGATCGCGGGCCGATACCGCCTGCTGGGCCCCTTGGGCCAGGGCGGGATGGGGACCGTGTGGCGGGCGCGCGACGAGGTGCTGGGGCGCGAGGTCGCCGTCAAGGAGGTCCGCGCCCCGTCGGGGCTGCCCGCCTCCGACGTACAGCGGCTCTACGCGCGCCTGGAGCGGGAGGCATGGGCGGCCGCGAGGGTCTCCCACCGCAACGTGGTCACCGTCTACGACGTGGCGACCGAGGACTCCCGCCCGTGGATCGTGATGGAGCTGATCCGCGGGCTCTCGCTCTCCGACGTACTGGACGCCGAGGGCCCCATGCCCCCGCAGCGGGCGGCGCACATCGGCGCGGAGGTGCTGGCCGCACTGCGCAGCGCCCATGGGTCCGGGGTGCTGCACCGCGATGTGAAACCCGGCAATGTGCTGCTCGCCAACGACGGGCGGGTGGTGCTGACGGACTTCGGTATCGCCACGGTCGAGGGGACGTCCGCACTCACCATGACAGGTGAACTGATCGGCTCGCCGGAGTTCCTGGCACCGGAGCGCGCACTGGGGCGCACGCCGGGGCCCGAATCGGATCTGTGGTCGCTCGGTGTGCTTCTGTACGCCGCGACCGAGGGCAATTCGCCGTTCCGTCAGAGCACCCCGTTGAACACGCTCCGGGCGGTGGTGGACGAGGAGCTGCCGCCGCCCCGGCGGGCCGGCCCGCTCGCCCCGGTCGTCGAGGCGCTGCTGCGCAAGGACCCGGCCGAGCGGCTCTCGGCTGCGGAGGCCGAGCACCGGCTGCGGATCGTCGCCGCCGGAGGTACGCTGCGGACCGCGGTGGCCGGTGCGGCGGATCCGTACGGTGCCACAGTGACGGCCCGCACGACGGCGCCCGCAACGCAGTTTCCCGCGGCCCCCTCCCCCTCCCCCGCTTCTTCTCCGACGTCCGCGTACGTCCCCGAGGAGCGGTCGCGTCGCGCGGTCGCCCTTCTCGCCGTAGGGCTGGCGGTCTTGCTGCTGGCCGTCGGCGGGATCGTCTGGACACTGGCACACAAGGGCGACGACAAGAACGCGGGCGGCACCACCGGTGCCCCCGGCCCGGGCCCGGGCCCGACCAGCAGCGCCCCGCGCTCGACGCCCGCCACCCGGGGAACGTCCGGCGCCGACGGATCAACGGGCGGAGGCGGCGCCGGGAGCACCGGCGACACCGGCGACACCGGCGACAGCAGTACGAGCAAGCCGCCACCCCAGACCGTGACGGTGTATCTCGCCCCTGTACGCGACAGCTACGAGGGCAGTTGCCCACCGCCGCACACCGGGGCACCGGCGGTCGAGGCGACGATCACAGTGGGGCGTACGCCGGTGCAGGTCGAGTACCGGTGGGCTCTGAAGGACGGTACGAGCTCGGATCCCGGCTGGAAGTCGCTGTCCTTCGGCGCCGGCGACGGGCGGTCGAAGCAGGTGTCGCACGCGGAGCTGACGCACCGGCAGGACACCACATACCACGGAACGATCACCCTGGAGGTGAGGAGTCCGGTCGCGGTCACCTCGAACGGAGTGGCGTTCTCGGTGACCTGCCGGGCGGAGACCCCGACGGACGGGACCTCCGCCCCGACGGACGGGACCTCCACCCCGGCGGAAGGGGCCTCCGCCCCGGCGGGCGACTGACCGGGGTGACCCGTGACCCTTCCGCCGCCCTGTCAGACCGCCGAGTTGAAGGCGGGCAGGTAGCCGCCCGACTGTCCGGCGGCGGTGGGGTGGTAGGACTCACCGATGTTGAGCCAGTTGACACTGTGCAGCCAGACACTGCCGGAGCAGATCTCGTGCCCGGTGAACCTGGATGCGACATCGCTGAAGGTGAAGCCGTGGTCGGCCGCACGCTTGGCGGTTGCCGCGTTGAGGTAGTCCGAGGCGCTGTTGATGGCGGAGCGTTCGGTATCGCTCAGGCCGGCGAGACAGCTGCCGCCGATCTTGTAGAAGCGGGGGTAACCGAGGACGACGACGTGGGCGGACGGCGCCTTGGACCTGATCGCCGTGTACACCGAGTCGAGCTTGCCGGGCAGGGTGGAGTCGACATAGCTGCGGGCGGCGGCGATCCGGCTGAGGCAGGTGGATTCCGACTGGAGGACACAGGTGGTCATGACATCGGCGAAGCCCGCGTCATTGCCGCCGATGGAGATCGAGACGAGGTCGGTCGAGGCGGAGAGCGGGCCGAGCTGTCCGGCCGTCACATCACCGGTGACGGCGCCCGAACAGGCTTTGAAGGCGAACGACGCGGGCGAGTTGGCGGCGGCCCAAAGCGCGGGATAGGCCTTGGTGCTGCGCTTGCAGTCGCCGCTGGCGCTGTCGTAGCTGCCGGAGCCGACCCCCGAGGAGTACGAGTCGCCGAGTGCGACGTAATCGACGGACGTCGCGGCGTTCGCGGTGGCCGCCCCGGTCAATGCGAGTACGGCACCGAGCAGAAGCGAGGACGACAGCGCCACAAGTCTGGCTATTTTCACGGAATCTCCCTTGGACCGGCCGGCAGGATCTCTGCCCTACTCAGTGGTAGCAGCGCAGGCGCCCGACTGGAAGTGTTCATGCCAAGTACATCCCATGAGGTTCTCCTGAACGCCTCCTGAGCGTGCGTCACGTCGGCATCCGGCATCCGGCGCGCAGCGGGGCAAAGTCGCGCACGCAGAACATCCGGAGCGAGGCAGGACGGTATGGACTCCCTATCGCGGGAGAGCCGTTGTGCACCGCGGATCGCTTCCGCATGCACCGCCGATCATTCGGCCGGCGACCGGAATACCGGAGCCCATCCGGTCAAGGATGCCGGCGCGGCGGCGCCAGGGACCGTACGCCCCGGAGCGGGTGACGGTCCGGCGTCCGCCGACGCTGCGGCAGGTACGAAGCGGATTCACCGGCTCGGGAAGGTGAGCGATGCAGACCGTTCGAACAGGTGGCAGAAGGTGGCGAAACCTGGGTGCGCCGGGTGCCCCGGTGCCGGATCATGGGCGCCATGTCTGCCAACCCCGAGTCCGCTCTGCCGATCCGGCTCACCGTCGACGACAGCGATTCCCCGGCCGATGTCGTCGACGCGCTGTTCCTCGGCCGCTTCGCGACGGGCGAGCAGCCGTACTCCCACAGTTCCTCCCTCGACCGGGTGAAGTCCGGGGCGACGCTGCTGCCGCCTGCCGCCAAGGTGCTGCGCGCCGCCCGCGACGAAGACCGCAGCGCGACCCTGGCCGAGGGAGAGGGCTGGACGCTGCTCATCTCGCGGTGGAACCGCGGCGCCGACGTCACCGTCACCGCGACCACCGCCGAGTTGGCGCAGAAGATCCTCGACCAGGCGACGGACGGCGCCCAGGACGAACCGGAGCCACAGCCCGAGAACGTGACGATGGGCTTCTGGTACGTCTCGCCGCGGCCCGCACCGCACCACCCGGCAGATCGCCGCCGGTACATGGGACGAGGTGCGCAGCAACTACACGGCGCCGGTGGCCGAAGCCATGGACCGGCTGATGAAGGTGACACCGGACGACATCGCGGGCCGGCTGCTCCTGCTGCACGGCCCGCCCGGCACCGGCAAGACGTCCGCGCTGCGCACGCTGGCCCGGTCCTGGCGGGACTGGTGCCAGGTCGACTGCGTACTCGACCCGGAGCGGCTCTTCAACGATGTCGGCTATCTGATGGACATCGCGATCGGCGAGGACGACGGCACGGCGAAGGGCAGGTGGCGGCTGCTGCTCCTGGAGGACTGCGACGAACTGATCCGCGGCGAGGCCAAGCACACCGCGGGCCAGGCGCTGTCCCGGCTGCTGAACCTCACTGACGGTCTGCTGGGCCAGGGTCGCAATGTGCTGGTGGGCGTGACGACCAATGAGGACCTGGAGCGGCTCCACCCGGCAGTCGTCAGGCCCGGCCGCTGCCTGGCCCGCATCGAGGTGGGCTCACTGACACGCCAGGAGGCGGTGACCTGGCTGGGCACGGAGGAAGGGCTCCGCCGGGAGGGCGCGACACTGGCCGAGCTGTACGCGCTGCGCCGCGGCACCGGTCCTGCCTCGGTGCCGAAGCAGGACGCGGGGGCGGACGCGGGGCTGTATCTCTGAGGGTTTCGCCCGTGACGGCCTCCCCCGCGACAGGTAGTGGGCTCCCTGTCGTGGGGGAGGCCGTAAGCCTGTCCGCCCTCGATCGCCGGACGGGCTTGGTTCTCGCACCCTTGAGGACACAACGGCCACCGACCGGACGGCCGCGGTCATTCCTCGTACGCCGCCCGCACCGCATCCTGTGCCAGCGACGCCGCCGCCGCGCGCGACAACCCGAGCCGCCTCACCTGGTCCGCGTACTCCCGCGCCGCCTCCGCGGCCTTCCGATCCGCCGCATCCCCCGCGGCGGCGACGAACGTACCGTTCCGTCCGCGCGTCTCGATCACCCCGTCCGCCTCCAGGGCCCGGTACGCCTTGGCCACCGTGTTCGCGGCGAGGCCGAGCTCCTCGGCGAAGCCGCGTACGGTCGGGAGTCTGTAGCCGACGGGCAGCGCCCCGGACCGCGCCAGTTCGGAGATCTGCGTGCGCAGTTGCTCGTAGGGGGCGGTGCCGGAGTCGGGATCGAGAGCGATCTTCAAAGTCACGGCCCGATTCTCCCCCACCGCCGGAAATTCGGAGGCGGCCGGGCCGGTCCTCCCCGTAACGTCCACCGCATGACTGTGATCGTTCGCGACTTCGTGCCCACCGACGCCGAGGCGTGGGTACGGGTGCGGCGCGCCGCACTTCCGTACATGGTGACGACTCCTGAGCAGGTTGCCTTCGAACAGGCCAACGCCCATCCCGACAAGCGGTACAGGCTGCTGGTCGCCGAGGAGGACGGGGAGATCATCGGCACCGCTCAGGTCGGCTTCGCCCATGACAGCCCGGAGCCCGGCCAGGGCTTCTGCAATCCGTACACGCACCCCCACCGGGTGGGTCGCGGGGCGGGCTCGCTCCTGGTGCGCACCGCCGAGGAGTATCTGGCCGGGGCGGGGGCTGTCGCCGTCTACACCTGGGTGCTCGACGAGCCGGCGAACCGGGTCTTCGCCGAGAAGCGCGGGTACACGCCGAGCCGTCCGGCGCACTTCCTCCACCTCGACCTCGCACACGGCATGCTGCCGCCCCGTCAGGATCCTCCGTCCGGTGTGGAGCTGCGGACCGCCGCGGAATTCGCGGACGACCCGCGGCCCCTGTTCGAGGCGGACGCGGAGACCACGGCGGACGAACCGAGCGACACCCCGGCCGAACTCTCGGACTACGAGGACTGGCTGCGGAACACCTGGAACAACCCCGGTCTGGACCGGGAGCTCACCTCGGTCGCTGTGGTGGACGGCGAGGTGGCGGCCTTCAGCGCGGCGAACACCGACGGTCTGACCCGCTACTGGTCGGGGATGACCGGCACCCGCAGGGCGTATCGCAACCGGGGTCTGGCGAAGCTCGCCAAGACCGACTCGCTGCACCGCGCACGCGCGGCCGGCTACACGGACGCGTACACCGGCAATGACGCGGACAACGGGCCGATGCTGGCCATCAACGCATGGTTCGGCTACCGGATCTGCGCCACGGAGGTGCGGCATGTCCACAACATCGGTTGAGGTCGTCCTGGTCAAGGCGGGGCGGACGAAGATCCGTTACCCGGCGGAGCTCGTGGGCGACGACGGCACCCGGGTGACGGTGACCGCACCGTGGGCCGCGCCGGGCGTGCGCGACTTCGGCTTCGTACGGTTCGAGCCGGGCGATGTCTTCACCGAGCACTACTGGCGCGACCGGTGGTTCGCGGTGAAGGAGGTCCGCACCGGCGAGGGGACGTTGAAGGGCTGGTACTGCGACATCACCCGGCCCGCGGTGCTGGGCGACGGGGAGCTGCTGGTCGAGGACCTGGATCTCGATCTGTGGGTGTCCGCGGACGGCTCCTCCGTACTGCGGCTGGACGAGGACGAGTTCGAGGAGAGCGGGCTGGCCGCACACGATCCCGACGCGGCGGATGCCGCCCGCCGGGCGCTGGACGAGCTGGAGGGCCTCGCCCTCGCGGGCGGGCTCACGGGTCTGCTGGCACCGTCGCGGCCGTCCGGCGACGGGCGCTAACGCACCACGAGCTCCACCTCGTACCCCGCCGCGTCCTCCAGATAGGCGGCGCAGTGCCCGTCGCCGCCCGCGTACGGATGGCGGTCCGCGAACAGCAGCCGCCAGCCGTGCTCCGGGGCCCGCGCCACCAGCGCGTCCAGCGTGGCCCGGTCCCGGACGTGGAACGCCAGGTGGTTGAGGCCGGGGAGGAGCCGGTCGTGCGGTCCCGGGGCCAGGGCGGGTGACTGCTCGATCACCAGATAGGTGTCACCGCGCCGCCAGCTGCGGCCGTGCTCCCAACTCTGGTACGGGACATGGCCCAGCTCACCGAGGAGCCAGCCCCACCCCGCCTCGGCCACCGCCAGGTCGGGCACCCACAGCTCGATGTGGTGCACCCCGCCGGTGCCGGACCCGCCGGCCTGCAGCGGGACCGCGCGGCGGACGCCGTGCGGCTGGTACGCCACGGTGTCGCCGTCCTCGTGCCAGTGGATCAGGAAGTGCTCCCCCGCCCGGTAGCCGTCCAGCCCCGCACGGCAGTACGCGACCATGTCGTCGGGCAGGGCGTCCAGCGGGAACCAGGCGAGCTCCGAGCACTTCTCCGGTTCACGGTTGTACGGCGGACGGGCGGGGTCGTACTCCGCCTCGAAGAACCAGCCGGTCCGGGGACTGCCGCCGGGACCGCGGTGCTGCATGACCAGGGCGACCCGCAGCTCGTCCGGGTCCAGTGCGAGACCGATCTCCTCCGCGGCCTCGCGGATCATCGCCTCGCGGACGTCCTCGCCGTCCTCCACATGTCCGGACGGACCGTTGAACAGCCCGTCCGCGTATCCCGTGCCGGCGCGGCGGGCGAGCAGGACGTCGGGGCCGCGGCGCAGGATCAGATGCACATCGACGATCTCGGTGTGCCGGTGCGGCGGCTCGGCGCGCACCACCAGCGCGTACCGGTCGTCGTCGACCTGTTTGCCCCACAGGTTCGGGTCGCCGGAGAGCCGCTCGTGGTGGATGCGCTCGGTGAACGGGGTGAGCAGCGCCGTCAATCGCTCGGCGGAGAGGCCCACCCCACCCCACACCCCCTCGATCAGCAGCAGCCGTCCGCCGGGCCGCAGCAGACCGAACCAGTGGCGCAGAGCGGCCTCGGGATCGGGCAGCAGCCACACCACATGGCGGGCCATGATCACGTCGAACTGCTGTTTCCCGACCGGTGGCCGGGCGGCGTCCCCGACGAGCACCTCGGTGCCCGTCCCGGCGAGCTTGGCCCGCGCCTGCTCGACCATGCGCGGCGACCGGTCGACCGCGGTGACCCGGTGGCCCTGCCCGGCGACGACCAGCGCCAGGCTTCCGGTGCCGCACCCCAGGTCGAGCACCTCGGAGCGGCCCCCGGGCAGCCAGTTCTCCAGGCGCTGCGCCCATGCGTCCCGGACCACCGGATCGAGCAGCCCGTGGTCGGGCTCCTCGTCGAAGGAGTCGGCGGCGGAGTCCCAGTCGATCATCGTCATGCGTCGATCGTCTCAGCCACCACTGACACAGTCGATCAGCCGGCCGTCCGGTCAGCGGGTCAGCCGCTTGCGGTAGTGGAACCTGTCGTAGACGCCGTCCACGCGCCGCTCCACCAGTTCGTACCCGTAGCGCGGGTAGATCTTCTGGTTCTCCCACATCAGCGCGTTGGTGTAGAGGCGGATCTCGGGAAGGCCGAGGCCGCGGGCGTGCGCGTCCACGAAGGCGAGCAGCCGCCGGCCGACTCCCCGGCCGGCCGCGTCCGGGTGGACGGCGACGGACTCCAGGAAGAGGTGGTCCTCATGCGGGACGAGGACCAGGAGGCCGATGACGTCCGGGGCCCCCGTCACGTACACCTGGCCCGCCGCCACATCTGCCGCATGGTCCGCACGCATGGGTGCGGGGACGACGCCGATGCGCGCGATGTAGTGCTGGTACGCGGCATCGGTGACGGCCCGTACGGCGGGCACGTCGGCCGGGGCGGCGAGGCGGATCTCGTCGGACATGTCGGTGGTCATGGAAGCACGGTACGAGGACCCCGCCCATGCCATACGGGTGGGTCCCTCGTGCACGTACGGAGAGGGCCGCATCCCGATCGGCCCGGGGATCGGCTCATCGCCGAGGTCCGGGTCACTCGTCGGCCAGAGCGGCGGGACGTACGGCCTCGGACCCGAAGCGCCGTCTGGCCCGGTCCGCGGCGGCTTCGGCGGCACGGGCGCGGTCATCGCCGGGGTCCAGGGAGAGTTGGCGGTGAGCCCCGTCGGCCGGCCGCAGGCCGTCGGCGCGGAGCACGAAGGCACGAACTCGTGCGCGCTGCAGCCCGAGAGCGGTCAGCAGGCCCAGAGCAGCCGTGACGAGGGCGGGCGAGTGGTCGGTGGGTTCCGCCAGCGTGCACGTACGCGTGGTGGAGCTGCGGTCGGCGTACCGCACCGTGAGCGTGAGGCGGCCGGTGGCCTGGCTTTCACCGCGCAGGCGTTGGCCGATCCGGTCGGCGAGTCCCAGGACGGCACGGTGATGCCGCACCGGGTCGAGACAGTCCTGGTCGAGCACGAGATCGGCCATCAGATGTGCCGCCGGTTCCAGCGGGACGACCGGGCGGGGATCATGGCCGCGGGCCCGCTCGGTCAGCAACCGGGCCTGGCCGACGCCGAGAATGCGTTGCAGGGTCGCCGGGGATACGTCGGCGACCTGGCCGATGGTGTGCAGGCCGTATCGGCCGAGCGTGGCCGCGGTGGCGCGGCCGATTCCGGGCAGCGCGGTGACCGGTCGGGGGCGCAGCCAGGCGGCGGCCTGTTCGGCGGGAACCCAGGTGGTGTGTCCCGGCGCGGACGCGTCGGCCGCCATGGTGGCCAGCATGCGGTTACCGGCGAGCCCCGCACTGCTCTCGATGCCGTACAAGGCCAACAGTCTGATTTTCGCCAGCTGAACCACGTCGTACGGGGTGAGGTCGAAGTACCTGAGCGCGGACGTCAGGTCGAGCTGGACGGCATCGGGCGACACCGCCTGCACATGGGGGGTGATGCCGGTCAGCAGGTCGATCGCGTCCGCGTACCGTCCTTCGTACGGCAGGACGTGCAGGTGCAGGTGGGCGATGTGCCGTCGGCGTGCGGTCATCCTGCGCTCCCTGGGCTGGTGTAGCCGAGCTTTCTCAGATCGGCTGAACCACTGCCGGCGGGCTGCAGGTCGGCATAGGGATGCAGTCGGGCGCCTGTCGTGCCGTTGACCAGGGTGCGCCGCGGCTGCGCGGGGGTCGGTTGCGGATGGCTGACTCCGAGCAGGGAGAGAGCCGCTTCGGGGCCGTGATCGCGACGGGCCACGGCGATCCGGTCCAGGTCCCAGGCCATGGTGCCGACGACGGTGCGGCGGGTGCCGCGCACCTGGACCGTGCCGCGGACCAGCAGCAGCCCGCTGTGGAAGACGGTGTACGCGCAGGCGGGGTGGGAGTCCTCGAAGAAGGCCAGGTCGACCAGGCCGGAGCCGTCCTCCAGGGTGACGAAGATGACGCGCTTGCCGCTGGGTCCTGTTGACTGCACCTACTCGTGAGGGCCAGGAGGCCCCGGGGCTGAGAGGTGTGGTGTGCAGAGCGTGCGGATGGAGCTTCGCGAGGGGCGTGTCGACCTGCAACGAGTGGGCAGCGTCGTGGCTACTGACCAGGCTTTTCCTCCATGGACGGTGCTGGACTCAAGTGACATGCCAATCGGGGTGGTTGTCGACTATTTGAGGAGCCTGGCCCTGGGTTCATCAAGCCCGTCAACCTGTCGCAGCTATGCCTATGACCTGTTGAGGTGGTTTCGGGTCCTCTGGCAACTCGGGATCGCCTGGGACCGGGCGACGGTCAGCGAGGTGGAGTGCATGGTGGGGTGGATGAGGACCGCGGCCAACCCACAGCGTGAAAGGCGCAGCCCGGATTCGCCTCCGCCTGGATCCGTGAACCTGCGAACCGGAAAGCAGATGCTCGGACGGGGGTACGCAGCTCGGACCATCAACCACGCGCTGACCGTGATCTCCGGTTTCTACGAATTCCATGCCGGGAGCGGCGCCGGTCCTGTGGTGAATCCGGTGCCGGCGTCCAAGGACCGCCGTGCAGAACTGTCTCATCGGAGCCCGATGGAAGCGCCAATCCATGTCCGGCGGGCACGACTCCGGCAACGCGTGCCCAAGCAGCTCCCCCGCTCACTTCCGGACCTCATGTGGGACGAGTTGTTCGAGGCGATGAAGAACGACCGGGACAAGGCACTCCTCTCCTGCTACGTCTCAAGCGGTGCGCGTGCCGAAGAACTACTGGGTATCGAGATCGGGGACGTCGACTGGGCCGGTCAGCAGATCTACGTCGTCTCCAAAGGGACGAGGACCCGGGAGCCGGTCCCCGCGTCGCCCGACGCCTTTCGGTACCTGGCCGCATACCTTTCCCAGGCCGGAGTGCCCAAAGCGGGCGAGAAGCTCTGGAGGGCTTTGCGTGGCGATCCGAGGCCGCTCACATATTCGGCCATGCGACGGGTCCTGCAACGAGCGAACGCAAAACTTCAGACCAACTGGACTCTGCATGATCTCCGACATACCGCCGCGGCTCGGATGGCGAACGACCCGAAGATGACTCTCCCCGAGGTACAACGGGTGATGCGCCACGCAAAGCTCGACACAACCGGCATCTACCTGACGGTCCGCCTGGAGGAGATGACCGAGAAGCTTCAGGACTTCTATACGCGTCCACGCCAGGTACCGAAGTTCGCGCCCGGCTACGACCCGGAGGACGTCCGGGCGGTATTCGGTGGCTGACAGCACTCTGCGACATCGCCGGATCGACCATGTTCCGGCGCAGTCCGGAAAGCGTCTCAAGCACGACGTCAGCAAGCTCGTGGCCGCACCATCCATCGCTCGTTCCGCGCCGCGCCCTTACGGCGACCTGAGCGAGGCCGATGTGGAGGACATCGCCGACTGTGCGGCTGTCGCCTGGGAGACCGTCACCCACAGCAGCGGAAGGAAAACACGCAGGATCGCAACTCGACGGGTCCTTACGTATCTGGCTCAGTTTCCGGGGAAGACTTGGCAGGATCGCTGGGTTGCCAGCGGTCTCGACGAACCGGGCAACCCGTTGCGAGAGCGGTTCGACTACGGCCCCCACAAGACTCAGGCAGCACTCGGCTTGCGTTGTCTGATCTGTCTCCGGGTCATCCAGCCGTCACTCCGCGCCGTACGCTCGAACGACTTCGTCGGGCTTGCGGAACAGTTCAGACATGTTCAGCGGGATAAGCGTCTGGACGAGTTCTTCACGGCGGAGTCGGCCAGCGCGCACAGCCTCGGCCAGCAGCGGACCTCGTTGTTCGACGTGACCCTCGCTCTGATCACTCAGGACATCGCCTTGGAAGATCTGACTCCCGAGGGGCTACTGTACTATTCGCTTGAGTGCCACAGGTACGGACTGACCCGGGGCGCGTCGCCTGGAAGCAGCCGTTTCGCCGGCCACTCTGCCTGGGAGACACTGCACGGCATGGGGTCCTTCCCCGCGGGGACGCCCCAACAACTCCGCGCTGTGCTGGTCTCCGGACAGAAGTCCGTGACCGAGCTGGTGGACAGCTACCCCATCCGGTGCGGTGGGGTACGGCAGCTGTTCATCGACTATCTCGAGCGACGTCGAACCGAGCTCGACTACAGCGCGCTGACCGGCTTGGCGCAGCTTCTGGTCTCGGTGTTCTGGCAGAAAATCGAGGAGATCGCGCCCGCGCAAGCGGACCTCAGTCTGCCACCCGACGTCTACCAGAAATGGAGGGAAGAGGTCAGCTTCGTCGGAAAGGAGCGGGATCAACCGCGCCGGACCCTGGACTCCCTCCTCCTCCAGGTCCGGGGGTTCTACCTTGATCTGCAAAGCTGGGCTCTTGAAGAGCCGGAACGGTGGGGCGTCTGGGCAGTACCGTGCCCTGTCCCCCGGCACGAGGTGCGCTCCGCGCGAAGCGGCCGCCGCAGGGCGAAGGAGCGGACCGACAACCGAATTCGCGAACGGCAGCCGCTTCTGCCCACCCTGGTTGAGCATGTGGAGGAGAAGCACAGGAAGTCGCGCGCCCTGCTTCAGGCCGCGGCGGGTATCCCGCTCGGCGAGGAGTTCACTCATGCCGGCCGCTCCTACCGCCGGACGAACAGCCGAGCTGACCAGGCGAAGGCTCGCCACTCCAAAGCGCCGGTGCGTGTGGAGGATCTCGCCACCGGCGAAGCAATCCACGTTGAAGGAGCAGAGGAGGACGCCTTCTGGGATTGGGCCTACGTGGAGACACTGAGGCTGAGCGGGGTCCGGATCGAGGAGCTTGTCGAGCTGACGCAGCTCAGCATCCGGCAGTACCAAAGGCCGAACGGGGAGGTGGTCGCCCTCCTGGTCATCGCGCCGTCGAAAACAGACCGAGAGCGCGTCATCCCCATGTCGGCAGAGCTCTTCCACGTGATCGCATCTGTGATTCGTCGCCATATCACCGGAGAGCAGAGGTCTGTTCCCCTTCTTCAACGCTATGATGCACACGAGAGACAGTGGTCTGCATCCATGCCTTTCCTGTTCCAACGTGGCTCACGAGGCGGCCGAGGCGTGATCAGCCCTAACACCATCGCCAATCGGATCAGGACGCTCTGCCACGAACTCGCCGAGTCGAACCCGGCCTTCGTCGGCCTGACGTTCGCCCCCCATGATTTCCGCAGGTTGTTCGCTACCGAGATTGTCAACAACGGACTCCCCATCCATATCGGTGCGGCACTGCTGGGCCACTTGAACATCGAAACCACCGGCGGCTATGTAGCCGTCTTCAACGAGGATGTCGTTCGTCACTATCAGGAATACCTGGCTCGCCGTCGGGCTGTGCGCCCTGTCGAAGAGTACCGATCGGCGACGTCCGATGAGTGGGACGAGTTCCAAGAGCACTTCGACCGCCGCAAGGTTGAACTGGGAAATTGCGCCCGCCCCTACGGCACCCCTTGCCAGCATGAGCACGCTTGTCTGCGTTGCCCAATGCTTCAGGTGAATCCCAAGATGCTGTCACGTCTCAACGAATTGGAAGAGGATCTGGAAGCCCGCAGGAAGCAAGCAGAGACCGAGGGCTGGCTGGGTGAGATCGAAGGCATCGACCTCACCCTGCAGTTCCTGCGCGAGAAACGGAAGCAGGCCCAGAGGTCTGAGCAACCGGGCCGCTCAGTCGACCTCGGGATCCCTTCCTTCGTACCTCGTCCCTGATCAGGGAGCGAGGCGGTCGGGCAGCGCCGCGAGGCTGAAGTTGGCCCAGATGAAGCTGTCCATCTGGTGCTGGTCGGCGCTGGGGTTCACCACGCTGTCGACCTTGCCGTCGGCTCCGAAGTGCCACACCAGCGCCCAGATGGTGTCGACCTTGCCCACTCCCTCGGTCGACCAGCCACGGTGCACATCGACGACGTACTCCTCATTGGCCTCCAGGAAGAGCGGTCCGCCCTGAATCCGGTTTTGCCGAGTTGCTCGAAGAACGAGCGCACCTCCACGATGCCGTGCTTGGTGCCAACAAGCGGGTGATGCCCCGGAATCGTCCACTCGATGTCTCCGGACAGCACCTGTGCGACGCCGTCCACGTCGTTGGCCGCGTACGCGGTGAAGAAGCGCTCGATGGCCCCGATTTTTGGATCTTTGGTACTCACAGTTCCTCCACGGTGCAATAAGGGAATTGGTGTGGGTGAAGCGGTGCGGGCAGCCGGGTGAGCCGTGCAGGCTCGCGAGAGGCCTGGCGCCGCCTCGCTCTCCCGGGCCGTACGGCTGTCAACTCGTCTGCGCCGTCGGACGGCGCAGGAACAGCACGGCGAGGAGCACGCCGACGAGGCAGGTGGCCCCCGCCGTGAGCGTCGCCACGTGCAGCCCGCTCAGCGTGGCGAGGGTGGGACTCGTTGTGGCCGAGAGCGCCTCGGCGCGTGCGGTGACGATGGCCGCCATGCCTGCGGTTCCGATGGCGCCGAGGAATTGCGGCAGCTGGGACAGACCGCCCGCGATGCCTTGTTCGTCGTCCCGCAGCCCTGACGTCATCGTGGTGATGAACGAGACCACGGTCAGCACGTGTCCGAAGCCCATGGCACCGGATGTCAGCAGCAGGAGTGCCAGACCGCCGTCTTGGGGCAGCAGGAACATCGCGCCGGTGCCGACTCCCTGCACGGCCAGGCCGGTGGCCATGGACCCCACCTTGCCGAGCGCGCCCATCAGCCGGGCGGCGAGCATGCCGCCGATGAGCGCGGTGATGCCCTCCGCGAGGAAGCCCGCGCCGGTGGCCAGCGCCGAGTAGCCCAGCACGTCCTGCATGTACAGGCTCAGCAGGACCGTCGTACCACCGCACATGCCGAACGTGATGAGCCCGATCAACCCGCTCCACTTCACCGTCGGCTTGTTCAACAGGCCCAGTGGGATCAGCGGAGCCGCATGCCGCAGCTCCACCTGGAGGAATGCGCCGAGAGCCACCACGGCCAGGGCGAGGGAGCCCAAAGTGGACACACTGCCCCAGTCGGCCTCCGGTCCTGTCGAGATCCCGTAGACCAAGGCGAAAAGGCCCATGCTCGCCAGGACAGCCCCCGGGATGTCGAGCCGGGCTGCCGCGCGCGTGTCTGCTGTCCGGGGCAACAGGATGGTCGCGCCGAGCAGCACCAGCGCACCGATGATGACCAGGATCAGCATCGTCCAGCGCCAGCTCAGACCGCTGGTGATCACACCACCGCCCAGGGTGCCCAGGACGAACCCCAGCGACAGCACCGCGCCGTTGATGCCGAGCGCCTTCGTCCGCTGAGGCCCTTCGGGAAACGCCGTCGTCATCAGAGCGATGGCGGTCGGGGCAATCATGGCTGCCGACGCGCCCTGGCCGACGCGGGCTGCGATCAGCATCGCCGGGCCCGCCGCCAACCCCGCGATCAGAGAGAACCCGCTGAACAGAGCGACACCCATGGTGAACAAGCGGCGTCGGCCAACGAGGTCGCAGACCCGACTGAACAGCGGCAGGAGACCCGCCGTCGGCAGCAGACAGGCTGTCGCCACCCACTGCAGCGAACCGGTGCTCGCGAAGCCCAGACTGCGTCCGATCTCCGGCAGGGCAACGGTCACGACCGAGAAGTCCAGACCCGTCATAAACGTGGCGCCGCACAGCGTGGCCACGATCAGCCAGCCCTTGGCACCAAGTCTGTCGGCCGCGTCCTCTCCAGAGTGCACGGATGATGTACGAGTCGCCGCCATGGGCCGCCTCTCGTAGGAGTCGAAGGGTAGACACAAGAGGTGCGGCGCCGATCACGTCGCCGCGCTCTAAGCCTGTTCCGCGCGGCGCGCGCTACCCACCCCTCCGCCAGAGGTACCCCTGAGATGCCTATACCTGACGGGTGCAGGCAAGACGCGGCACAAACCGGCATCCTGAAGGTCATGGAGCGGCGATCTGAACTCGGCGAATTCCTGCGCACCCGACGGGCCCGGCTACGACCCGAAGACGTCGGCCTGCCCGACTACGGCGGCCGACGTCGCGTCCCCGGCCTGCGCCGCGAGGAACTGGCGCACCTCGCAGGCGTCAGCGCCGGCTACTACACACGCCTGGAACAAGGCCAGAGCCCCAACGCCTCTGACGCCGTACTCAACGCGATCGCCCGAGTCCTCCAACTCGACGATGCCGAACGGACCCACCTGCACAGCCTGGCTCGCCACAAGCCGAAGGCCCGCCGACGCCCCCGCCCCGAGCAACTGCGCCCGAACATCAAGCTGATGATCGACTCGTTCGGCGACGTCCCCGCGCTGATCATCGGCCGATGCAACGACGTACTGGCCTGGAACCACACCGCGCACGCCCTGCTCGCCGGACACCTGCCCTATCAAGCGCCTGCGCAGCCCCGGCAACGACCCAACATCGCACGCCTGGTCTTCCTGGACCCGCACACCCGCGAGCTGTACGCCGACTGGCCGGGCAAGGCCCGCGACACGGTCGCCGACCTACGAATGACCGCCGCCCGCTACCCGGACGACCCGGAGCTGACCGAGCTCATCGGCGAACTCACCCTGAACAGCACCGAGTTTGCTTCGCAGTGGGCAGCTCACCCCGTCCGCAGGTGCATCACGCCCACCCGCGTCTTCCAGCACCCACTGGTGGGCTCCATGACACTGAACAACGAGCTCATGGAACTGTCCCAGGACCCGGGCCAGCGCATGGCGGTATTCACCGCCGAGTCGGACTCCCCCTCCGCGGCGGCGCTGCAGCTTTTAGCAGACCTCAGCGTTGCATCCCGGGAGCAGGCCCATACCGCGGCCCCGGACGCCAACAGCTCTTCTCTCTGATCTCCGGGGCACGGAGCCTCAGTTCAGCATTCGCGTCGGTTACTGTCCCCAGGCAGCTGTGGCGCTGTCACGATCGGACAAGGGTCGCCGGCCCCACCGAGCCAGGCCATCTGGCGGCAATACGATCGAGGACGGGTTCAAGTCGACGGGCGCTTTCCGTCTGACGATCGAAGGTGAGCTGCTGGCTGGAGTGCCGAACGGCCGTCAGATCCTCGGCTCTCAGGGAAAGGGCTGTTACCCGTGCCCGCTGAAGTCCCAAGGCGTCGTGCAGTGCTTGTGCGGTGCCCGCCAGTACTGGAGTGTGAGCCGTGGGTTCTGGAAGCACTCGCGTCCGGGTGGTCGTAGAACGATCCGCGTAATGAACTGTGAGTGTAAGCGCGCGGGCCACCTGGCCGTCCGTTCTCAAATGCCTACCGATATCAGCGGCAAGTCCAAGTAGTGCGCCGCGACGTACGGATCCATCGACCTCGTGCCTATCGAATCGCAATTCAGCACTGGTCGACCTAGGCGGAGCGTGCGGTACCACACGTGTCCGGTCGATGCCACGGGCCCGCTCGTGCACAAGACGCCCCGTCTTCGCACCCAGGATCCTCTGCAGGGTGGCCTCAGAAGTTCCTGCCACCTTGCCGATACAGTCCAACCCGTACTCGCAGAGCACGCGAGCCGTCTTCGGCCCCACTCCATACAGGGCCGCTACTGGCTTTGGACTCAGCCCGGATCCACCGGCTGATGCCTGTGGATAGTTCTTGCGGAAACGAAGAAGTGCCTTGTGACCTGCGATGATGGGGTTTCTCTAGGACCACATCAGGCACGATCAGCAAGGCACTTCCGAGATGCAATCTTCCCATGCCGCGGCGGCGGTCTCATCCGCGTTCGATGATCCGAACCTGATCGCGTACGGCGGGCTGGAGCCGGTGGTGCGGCTGGCCGAGCGGTGCGGTCTGCCCGCGCTGGTCGGGGAGTACATTCGTCTGCCGGCCTCGAAGGACGGCACCGGCGCCTTCCCTGCGGCGAAGCTGATGTCGCTGGTGGGCGGCATGGCCGCGGGCGCCGACAGCATCGACGACATGGACCGGCTGCGGCACGGCGCGATGGGCCGCCTGTTCTCCGGGGTCCGAGCCCCGTCCACGTTGGGGTCGTTCCTGCGCTCCTTCACGCACGGGCATGTGAAGCAACTGCACGCCGTTGCCCGCCGGTTCCTGCCCGCACTGGCCCGTCACACCCCGCTGCTGCCCGGCGCGGACCAGGCCGCCTACGTGGACATCGACGACACCATCCGCCGCACCTACGGCTACGCCAAACAGGGCGCCGGCTACGGATACAGCAAGGTCAAGGGCCTGAACGCGCTGCTCGGCATCGTCTCCACCCCACTGTCCGCCCCAGTGATCGCCGCCACCAGGCTGCGCAAAGGGCCCTCGAACTCCGCACGCGGGGCGGCCGCGTTCGTGGCCGAGACCATCCGCACCGCCCGCGCCTGCGGCGCCAGTGGCCTGCTGGTGATGCGGGCGGACTCCGCGTTCTACGGCGCCGACGTCGTCAACTCCTGCCGGGCACTGGGGGCCCGCTTCTCCATCACCGTGCGGATGAACGCCTCCGTCAAAGCCGCCATCGCCCGCATCGACGAGGACGCCTGGACGCCGATCAAATACCCCAAGGCGGTCTGGGACGAGGAAGGCCAGTGCTGGATCTCCGACGCCGAGATCGCCGAGACCGGCTACACCGCCTTTACTTCCAAGCCGAAGAAACAGCAGGTCTCCGCCCGTCTGATCGTGCGCCGCGTCAAGCGCCTGAGCGCCGACGGCGTCCCTGCCGGGCAGGGCACGCTCTTCGACACCTGGCGCTACCACGCCGCATTCACCGACTCCCCACTCGCCTTGAGGGATGCCGAGCGTGATCACCGTCGGCACGCTGTCGTCGAGCAGGTGATCGCGGATGTCAAGAACAGCGCCTTCGCCCACGCGCCGTCCGGTCATTTCCAGGCCAATGCCGCGTGGCTCGCCCTGGCGGCCCTGGCACACAACCTGACCCGCGCCGCAGGCGCCCTGGCCTCCGCGTTCCATGCCAGAGCGACCACCGCCACCATCCGTGACCACCTGATCAGCGTGCCCGCCCGCCTGGCCCGCTCCGCCCGCCGCCTCACCCTCCACCTGCCCGAACGCTGGCCCTGGAGCGAGGACTTCAACCAGCTCTTCAGCACAGTGCACGCACCACCGGCCCTCTGACATTCCCTTCCCGACCTGCCCGAAAGGGCCCGAGACCTGCGGACAAGTGGAAGAGCTGGACAGACCAGCGGCCACCCCACGCCCGAATCCGCAACTCAGCCCCGACACGGCCCGCGCAACCCCGAAACGATCAACCCGGAATCAAGCCGGTGGATCCGGGCTCAGGAAGCCGGAGATTCCCTGTGGGGTATCCGTGATACAGCGAACGGCACCTGGCGGTCCGTGATGCCCGGCCATCCTGGCAAGCATGGGATTGGGGGCCACACCGACAGCACAGTCAAGGCCGTACAACGCCAACACTCGCACACGCACAAGTCGCGCAATCTCAACGGCGTCGCAATCGAAATAGCGAACGCTCCCACGAGCAATACTCAAGACCTGTGGATCGGCCTCGGGTTGGCACGTGAAGGGCGTACCTTCCCGAATGATCCTGTGATGGTCATCGAGTAGGCCGAC